>CACYRB010000024.1 GCA_902776685.1 uncultured Prevotellaceae bacterium | reverse complement strand
ATTGTTAGCGAACATGGCGGCACAGGCTCTTTTGTTCCGAAACTCATCGTCATCTCTTCTCGCGACGTTGCATCAATAAGCATGATGCGAGTGGTTGACGTGATGGAAGAGCCAGGCTCGTTGGTTGCGATGTTGCCCATGCGCCCAATGCCCAGAAGCATGATGTCAATGCCGCCTTGTTCCTTAATGCGCTTCTCATAGACCCGACAATGATGCGTCACTTGGTCTTGGCTGATTTCCCCATTAAGTGTGAACACTTGTTCTTCTGGTATGTCTACATGGTCGAGGAACCGTTCACGGAGCTGAGAGATGGTCCTGACAGAAGGATTGTCTGAAAGGGGGAAAAACTCATAAGCATTGAAAACCACCACATTTTTGAAACTGAGATTTTCTTCTTTATGCAATCTAATTAGCTCGTTGAAGACAGGCGTGAGCGACAACCCCGTGCCCAGTCCGAGCACACAATTCCGTTCTGCCTGACGGGCAAACCGTATCTCGGCTCCTATTTGTGCCGCGATATACTTTGCCCCCTCAGTTGAAGAAGGGAAAATCTCTGTCGGAACCTTTTCCATTCGGGTCATTTCCGAGCGGTCTACAGCCGTGGCAGGTTGATAAAACGTTACCGGAACCTTGTTTAAGGCTATCTGCGAAGTCAAATTCAGTTTCATAATATTTATATAGTAATGTACATTTATATTAAATATTGCAATATTAAAAAGTCGGAAAACTTACGGCAAAGTTATAAAAAAATAGGAGAAATGCAATTGTTTTACCGTTTTTTTATTAACTTTGCCGATGAAAAATAACATTTCAAATAAAGTATTCATTATGAAACAAACAATTCTTGTTACGGGCGGAACCGGCTTCATTGGTTCGCATACGACCGTAGAGTTGCAACAGGCAGGCTACAAAGTCGTTATCGTGGATAATCTTTCAAACTCGAAAATCGAGGTGCTTGACGGTATCGAGAAGATTACCGGCATACGTCCGGCTTTTGAGAAAGTGGACCTGCGAGATGCCGAGGCAACCGAAGCAGTATTCCAAAAATACCCCGATATTGAAGGAATCATTCACTTTGCCGCATCAAAGGCTGTTGGAGAAAGTGTAGAAAAACCGCTGTTATACTATCGCAACAACATCACCTCGCTCATCAATCTGCTTGAACTGATGCCGAAGTACAATGTGAAAGGCATCATCTTCTCTTCTTCGTGCACCGTCTATGGCCAGCCCTCGAAAGAAAACCTGCCTGTCACAGAGCAGGCTCCCATTCAGAAAGCGCTTTCACCCTACGGTAACACAAAGCAGATTAATGAAGAGATTATCCAAGACTACATCCACTCTGGCGCACCGGTAAAATCTATCATCCTGCGTTATTTCAATCCTATCGGCGCCCACCCCTCTGCACTCATCGGCGAGTTGCCCATCGGTGTGCCGATGAACCTCATCCCGTTTGTCACGCAGACGGCCATCGGTGTTCGCAAACAACTCAAGATTTTCGGCAACGACTATAACACACCTGACGGCACGTGCATCCGCGACTATATCTATGTAGTCGACCTGGCAAAGGCTCATGTGAAAGCCATGACGCGCGTGCTCGACGAAGACGGAGATGCTGTCGAGGTGTTCAACATCGGTACCGGTCGAGGTCTTTCCACTCTTGAGGTGGTGGAAGGTTTCGAGAAGGCTACCGGCGTTAAGCTCAACTGGGAATATGCACCACGTCGAGAAGGCGACATTGAAAAGGTGTGGGGAAACGTAGACAAAGCCAATAAAGTTCTCGGCTGGAAAGCCGACACTCCTGTCGAAGACGTTTTGGCCAGCGCATGGAAATGGCAAAAGAAACTCCGTGAAGACGGAATCATGTAACACCTTGTGTCACTTTCAAATAATAAAGCTATGCTTTGCGATTGACAAAGCATAGCTTTATTCATTGCAAACGATAGCTTTATTCATCATAAACGATAGCTTTTCGATTTTAAACCATAGTCTTTCGACTTCTAAATGTAAGCTTTTCAATCTCTAAAGGTAAGACTTTGAAGTCGAAAGTACGGCTTTTACACCATCTAAACACGGTCTTTACACCATCTAAATACGGTCTTTTCATTTGAAATGCTTAGTCTTTGGAATAAATATTGACGAGAGATTTTGATGCTACATTTACGCCTTCATACACACAAACCGAGCGTATAAGCTTTTGAATATCACTCTTCCAACTGACTGAGCAATGCCTTGCACCCTTCAAGCACGTCACGCCATGTTGCATCGAAATTACCTGTGTACCAAGGGTCTGCAACGTCGCCAGGACGCGAAGTAAAATCCAACAACTTACTGATTTTCCCTTCCGGGTCGCCACCACACATGCGTCGCATATTGCGAAGATTCCAATCGTCCATACCAACAAGCAAGTCGAAACGTCCGTAATCGTCGCTTCTAAGTTGTCGCGCCGTCTTTCCTTTACACGAAATGCCATGCTCTGCTAATTTCCTACGTGCGGGGGGATAGACCTCGTTACCAATTTCCTCGGTCGAAGTGGCTGCCGACTCGATATAATAATATTCAGAAAGATGGGCCTCCTCTACCAAGTGTTTCATAACAAACTCTGCCATCGGACTTCTACAGATATTCCCATGGCAAACAAACAATACCTTTTTAACCTTACTATGTTTATTTTTACGATCAGAAAACATGATGAAATTGTCAGAGAGATAACAAGTTAACTACAAGAAGAAACAACTATATGAGCACTTCAGCTTGACATATTGTACATTGCGCTATATAGTTTGCATAGTTTATTGATTCCCACTATATTAAGCATTATTGACTTAATTTTCATTTTAAGTGGATTTACGGCAAAAGGATGCTTGATTTTTTGCCCGAAAAGACGAGGTGATTTACCCGTCAGCCCACACACACAAAGCTGGATATTCAGCACATAGAGATAATAGGATTGTGTCATCTCTGTACGCGGCAATTCGTTAATTACGCGCAGGTGGGCATCAAGTAGCATCTCGTATTCCTCGCCTTTAGCTGTTGCCGTGATACCAAATGGATTGCTAACATAATAATATAGGCCAGTATTTGTAGTAGCAACCACTTTAGCTTTTTCTAAAAGGAGCGGCAGGGTCTGAGCATCTTCAAACACCTTGCCTACAGGAAAGCGAACTTCATCGAACAATTCCCGCCGATAAAGTTTATTCCACGCGTAAGTATGGTTGTACGCACTCTCCCCTATCCAATAGTCAACCATATCTGTATAGGCTTTCTCGGAGAACGACAACATTTCCTGACGAGGAGAACCATAAAAGCGACAAACAGGAAATTCAAGAATGTCATAGTCTTTATGCTCACTAAGGACATTCATCAGCGGGCGATAAGTGTCTGCACCGACATAATCGTCGGCATCGACAAAGGTTATGTATTTGCCATTAGAGGCATCAATTCCAGTATTGCGGGCGCTACTCAACCCTCCGTTAAGTGTATGCACGACCTTTATGCGAGCGTCACGACGCTCCCACTCATCGCATTTTTCCCCAGAACCATCTGACGAACCATCATCGACAAGGATGATTTCCATCTCGTCATATCCTTGGCCAAGAACACTTTCCACACATCGGTCAAGGGTTTCAGTCATATTATAAATAGGAATGATAACACTTAACATAATTCATAAATGCATTACGCATAATTCATAACCGATGCAAAGGTAACAAAAATAATTCATAATGCATGATGCATAATTCATAAATATTTTGTATTTTTGCATCGTTAATATGGAAGAACTATTCATTTCGAGCACGCAAAATCCTAAAGTGAAGCGTATAGCTACACTCATTCAGAAATCCTCGTTACGAAAAGAGACGGGACTATTTGTCGTGGAGGGCTTCCGAGAAATTGAGCATTGCATCGAAGCAGGATTCCAACCAGAAGCCGTTTACGTGTGCCCAGAGATTTTAGAGGGAAGGCCGACATTTCTTCAAACAGCCTTCGACAAAGAGCATACCGTATTTCCTATTTATAGTGTCACACCGGAGGTCTACGCGAAATTGGCCTTCCGAGAAGGAACCGAAGGAATAATTGCAGTGATGAAGGGCCGCACTTTAACGCTTGACGAACTCAAGCTGAGCAAAGTACCACTTATTGTGGTTTTGGAACGAGTGGAAAAGCCTGGCAACTTGGGCGCAGTTCTTCGTAGTGCAGATGCTGCAGGAGCCGACGCCGTCATCGTGTGCGACCCTTTGACCGACTTGTACAACCCCAATCTGATACGTAGTTCCATAGGAGCCATATTCACCGTACCTACCGTGAGTTGTACGTCGGAGTCGTGTATTGCGTGGTTAAAAAAGAATAACATCCGCATACTGACAGCACAATTGCAAGACTCACACCTCTATTACGACACCGACATGCAGAGGCCGACCGCCATTGTGATGGGCACAGAATCGACCGGTCTGACCGACCAATGGCGACAAGCAGCAGATGCTCACATTCGCATCCCCATGCAAGGGCAACTCGACTCTCTGAATGTTTCTGTCAGTGCGGCAATTCTATTATTTGAGGCCGTAAGACAACGATTGAATCACTAACTTAAATAATGAATCACTAACTTAAATAGATTGAATTATGAGTAAGACACCGACTCCCCACATCGGGGCAAAACTTGGCGAAATTGCCGAAACCGTTATCATGGCGGGCGATCCGCTACGTGCGAAATTTATGGCCGAGAAGTTCCTGGACAACCCTGTTCAGTTTAATAATGTCAGGGGAATGCTGGGCTTCACTGGCGAGTATAAAGGGAAACGTGTGAGCATGATGGGGCACGGCATGGGAATGCCCTCTATCGGCATCTATACCTATGAACTTTTTAATTTCTATGGCGTAAAGAGAATCATTCGCGTAGGCTCGGCAGGTTCTATCAACAACGACCTGCATCTTGGCGACCTTGTGATTGCCGTGGGAGCCTGCACCGACTCTAACTATAGCTCTCAGTTTGAATTGCCAGGCACATTTGCTCCTACGGCTGATTTCACCTTGCTACGCAATGCCGTAGAGTCTTGTGAGCAGCTGGGCTACCGCTATAAAGTGGGCAATGTGCTATCTTCCGACATTTTCTACCACGAGAATTCCCACAACGACAGATGGATGAAAATGGGAGTGCTTGCCGTTGAAATGGAAGCTGCCGCGCTCTACATGAACGCAGCTCGTTCCGGCAATAGTGCCTTGGCCATCATGACCGTTTCTGACCACATTCTTACTGGCGAATCTACAACGGCAGAAGAACGGCAGACAACATTCACACACATGATGGATGTTGCCCTTTCACTTGTGTGAGAGCATTGAACAAATGTGAGAATATAGAACAAATTAACAGGCGGACGACAGTTCTTGCAATTAGCTGAACTATCGTCCGCCTGTGTTTATCGGTTCTTACCAAAATCGGCGAAAGCCAAATGACCGATTAGTCTAAAGCTGACTTTCGGGAACATTAAAGGTTGTGGTATTCATGTTGCCGGTGTCGATACCGAGCTTCAGCCATTTCATGCGTTGTGCCGACGTTCCGTGAGTAAAAGACTCAGGCTGGACGTAGCCTTGAGCTTTCTTCTGCAAATAGTTGTCACCAATCTTTTGTGCACAATCTATAGCTTCTTCAACATCGCCAGCCTCAAGCGAAGAATACTTCTGGTTGTCGTAGTGAGCCCATACGCCAGCATAATAGTCAGCCAACAATTCCAGTCGCACACTGATTTTATTAGCCGTCACTTTGTCGGTCTGGTTCATCTGTGAGTGAGCCCTGCCGAGCGAGCCGAGAAGATTCTCAACATGATGTCCCACTTCGTGAGCAATGACATAAGCATAAGAGAAATCACCATCGGCACCAAGTTGTCTCTTCATCGTCGTGAAGAAGCTGAGGTCGATGTAAAGTTTTTGGTCACCCGAGCAATAGAAAGGACCAACTGCGGCCGATGCTGAACCGCAAGCCGAATTCACGCGATTGGTAAAGAGCACCAACGTGGGAGGAGTGTACTTCCGGCCCATCTGCTGAAACACTTCAGTCCAGACATCTTCGGTTGCAGCAAGTACCTGACGAGAGAACTTTGCCAGTTCCTCCTCTTCTGCCGTAAACTCACGCTGGCCTTCAACCTGTTCTTCCTGAACAGCGCCAAGCCCACCGTTCTGAACTACATTCGTAACTACGTCTCCGATATTACCTCCGGAGAGTAAGGTGATAAGGGCAATCATAATGATGCCGCCAAGACCACCAATACCGGCTTTTGCACCAGCAGACATGCCGCGACGGTCCTCTACATTATTACTTTCCCTGCGTCCATCTAATCTCATAACGATTGTATTATCTTAAAAAGTTTAACATTAATTATCGGATTTTCTCGGGGCAAATTTAATAATTATTTTTGAAATACCTTGTATAAGTTGGCAAAAAGTTGTAATTTTGCACGGAATTTAAAATTTAACATAACATCATTGCAATGAATATATCGTATAAATGGCTGAAAGAGTATGTCGACTTTGACCTTTCTCCCCAGGAAGTGACAGATGCCTTGACCTCCATAGGCCTTGAAGTAGATGCACTCAAAGAAGTTCAATCGATTAAGGGAGGCCTTAAAGGTCTCTACGTCGGCAAAGTTCTCACATGCGAAATGCATCCCGATAGCGATCACCTCCATGTAACAACTGTTGACTTAGGCCGTGAGCAGCCGTCTCAGATTGTTTGTGGCGCACCCAATGTAGCCACAGGCCAGAAAGTCATCGTGGCAGATATAGGATGCATATTGTATGATGGTGATAAAGAATTCCAAATCAAGAAATCAAAACTTCGTGGTGTCGAGTCGTATGGAATGATTTGTGCCGAGGACGAAATCGGAATCGGCACATCGCACGACGGTATAATCGTATTGCCCGACGATGCCACGGTTGGCACACCCGCCGCAGAATATTACCATTTAGAGAGCGATTGGCTCATAGAGATTGACATCACGGCCAACCGCTCTGATGCACTTTCGCACTGGGGTGTAGCACGCGACCTGTATGCATGGCTGTGTCAGAATGGTCACAAAACAAGTTTGCACCGCCCGTCTTGCGATGCATTTGTTGTCGACAATCATGACTTGCCCATTGATGTAGAAATCGAGAATACCGAAGCTTGCAAACGCTATGTATGCCTGAGTGTGACGGATTGTGACGTAATGGAGTCGCCTGAATGGCTTAAAAATCGGCTCAACACTATCGGCATTCGTCCAATTAACAACATTGTCGATATTACCAATTACATCATGATGGCATACGGACAGCCTATGCACTGCTTCGATGCCGATATGGTGAAGGGACACAAGATTGTTGTGCGCACACAACCCGAAGGCACAGAGTTTGTCACTCTCGATGGCGAAACTCATAAACTTGGCCAGCACGATCTCAGCATTTGTAACGCAGAAGAACCCATGTGCATTGCGGGCATCTTCGGCGGAAAAGGCAGTGGAACCTACGAGACCACCCGCAACGTGGTACTCGAAGCAGCCTATTTCCATCCCACTTGGATTCGGAAGTCGGCACGTCGGCACGGCCTCTCTACCGACTCAAGCTACCGCTTCGAACGTGGCATCGACCCCAATGGAACCATCTATGCGATGAAACAGGCCGCTATTCTTTGCCGCGAACTGGCGGGAGGTAAGATATCAATGGAGATTAAGGATGTTTACCCCACCCCCATCTCCGATGCTAAAGTCTTGCTACGTTACGACTATGTCAACACGCTTATAGGTAAAGAAATCGGTACCGACACCATAAAGAACATCGTTAAGTCTCTCGACATGAACATTGTTGCCGAAACGGCTGAGGGTATCGAACTCATCGTGCCAGCCTATCGCGTCGACGTTCAACGCCCCTGCGATGTTGTGGAAGACATTCTTCGTATCTACGGATATAATAATGTAGAGATTCCCAGTCAGTTGAAATCATCTCTGACCATTCCGAGTGAAGTAGACAAAGCCTATCATCTGCAAAACCTTATAAGCGAACAGCTGTCAGGGCAAGGTTTTTATGAGATTATGAACAACTCGCTGAGCAAGACTTCCTATTATGGAGATGAACTCAACGTCTATACCCCTGAGACAACAGTCAAGGTGATGAATCCGCTCTCGGCTGACCTCGGAGTAATGCGCCAGTCGCTGCTCTTTGGAGGATTGGAAAGCATTGTGCGTAACGTCAACCGTCAAAAGCCAAACTTGCAATTCTTCGAATTTGGCAATTGCTACCACTATTCGGCCGAACGCAAAGACGACCAACGCCCCATAAAGGCATATACCGAAGAAATGCATCTTGCCCTTTGGCTAACAGGCAAGCACGTGGAAGGCTCATGGGCACATCAGGACGAAAAGGCTTCGTTCTACTTATTGAAAGCCTATGTAGAAAACATTCTCATTCGTCTTGGCATTCCGCAAGGCATGCTCATTGCCGAGACTTCCGACAACAACATATTTGCCAAAGCACTGGCATTAAAGAACCGCGAAGGAAAGTGCGCCGTAGATATGGGCATCGTCAGTCATAAGTTGCAAAAACAATTCGGCCTTACCTCAGAAGTGTATTATGCCGACCTCAACTGGACTATGCTGATGAAACTCATCCGCAAACAAAGCGTCCAGTTTACCGACCTGCCCAAGTATCCAGCTGTAAGTCGCGACCTGGCCCTGCTCATCGACAAGAACATACCGTTCGCCCAGATTGAACAAGTTGCACGTCAGTCAGAGCGCAAGCTGCTTAAGCAAGTTCAGCTCTTCGATGTCTACGAAGGAAAGAACCTGCCCGTCGGGAAAAAGAGTTATGCCGTCAACTTCATCCTTCAGGACTTGGAGAAGACCATGAGCGACAAGCAGATAGACAGCATCATGCAACGCCTCATTGCAAATCTGAAGAAACAGCTCGGTGCCGAGCTTCGCTAACATTACTATCCGATGAAGAATAACGGAAATCGTATAATTGAAAATAAAACTAATAAATTGTAAATAGTAAATTGTAAATAACTATGGGAAGAGCATTTGAATATCGCAAAGCCGCAAAGCTCAAGCGATGGGGCCACATGGCCAAGACATTTACAAAAATCGGTAAGCAGATAGCAATCGCTGTTAAGGCCGGCGGACCAGAACCCGACATGAATCCTGCCTTGCGAGCCATCATCGCCAATGCCAAGCGCGAGAACATGCCGAAAGACAATATCGAACGCGCCATCAAGAACGCCATGGGAAAAGACCAGAGCGACTACAAAGAAGTGACCTACGAAGGCTATGGCCCTCATGGCATCGCCATCTTTGTAGACACCCTTACCGACAACACCACCCGCACAGTGGGCGACGTGCGATCTGTGTTCAACAAATTCAACGGCAACCTCGGCACACAAGGTTCTCTATCATTCCTCTTCGACCACAAGGCCGTCTTCACCTTTAAGAAAAAAGACGGGCTCGACATGGACGAGCTCATCCTCGATCTAATCGACTACGGTGTTGAAGACGAATTCGACGAAGACGAAGAAACTGGTGAAATCACCATCTACGGAGCCCCAACCAGCTTCGGCGAAATACAAAAACACCTCGAGGCCGAAGGCTTTGAAGTCACTGGTGCCGAGTTCACCCGCATCCCCAACGATTTGAAGGACGTCACCCCCGAGCAACGCGAGACCATCGACAAGATGATTGAGAAGCTCGAAGACTTCGATGACGTGCAGACCGTCTACACTAACATGAAGCCCGAAGAGTTATGAGGAAAATCCAATATGCTACCCACGGCACATGTAGCCGCTGTATTACCATCACCCTCGACGACAACAACGTCGTCGAGGATGTTCTTTTTGAAGGAGGTTGTCACGGCAACACACAAGGAATATCTGCACTTGTCAGAGGGATGCATGCCGACGACGTCATTAAACGTCTGAAAGGCATACGCTGCAAAGAAAAGCCCACAAGCTGCCCCGACCAGCTGGCACGAGCCTTAGAAGAAGTAAAAAGTGAAATCGTAAAATCGTAAATAACCTAAAACTCTCATTTTCAATGAAAACTACCAAATCTATTATTCTGTTTTGCCTTTTGTCATGGGGCGTCACATGGTCTGGCTTCGCACAAGGCAATTCGCAATACGTAAACCCCATTATCGGCTCAGGCGGACATGGTCACGTGTTTGTAGGTGCCAATGTGCCATTCAGTGCCGTACAGTTAGGACCCAACAACGTCCCCCAGGGATGGGATTGGTGTTCAGGTTATCACTACAGTGACCACGTCATTATGGGATTCAGCCACAACCATCTTAGCGGAACAGGCTGTGCCGACCTTGGCGACATTATGCTGATGCCCTATAGTGGAAAACTTCGCACATCGCAAGGACGCGACATCATTCCCGGTGTGTCTGCCTCAAGTTCATTCAGCCACAAAAACGAAAAAGTAACCCCAGGCTACTACAGAGTGCTATTAGACAATGGGGTAAACGTTGAACTCACAACAACCGAGCGCGTGGGAATGCACCGCTATACGTACAACGGTACAGGAGAAAGCCGTCTGCTCATAGACCTTGAGAACGGCTTGGGGCGAGGCTATGAGTCGTACATACGTCTTATAGACGAGACCACCATCGAAGGCTATCGCTTCATTCACGGTTGGGCACCTACTCACAAAATATTCTTCTACGCCAAACTGTCAAAACCTGTCAAGACCCTTGACACCTTTCTTGGCGACCAGCCCGTAGGCAAAAGCAGCGAATTGCAAGGCCACAACGTAAAAGCCGTTGCAACATTCGACACAGGCGTGAGAGACGTCATTGTCAAAGTAGCCATCTCATCGGTAAGCATCTCCAACGCAAAGATGAATATGGAGGCAGAACTGCCAGACTGGGATTTTGACCAGACCCATCAGGCTGCAGTAGAGAAATGGGATAAGGCCCTCGGTGTCATCGACATCGACGCAACTCCCAAACAGAAAATCATCTTCTACACAGCACTGTACCACACCATGATTGCCCCTAACCTTTATTGCGACGTAAACGGCGAGTTCCGAGGAATCGACGGAAAAATCCATACTGACAACCACTTCGTCAACTACACAACATTCTCCCTTTGGGACACCTACCGCGCTTTACACCCCCTTTACACCCTCATTCTCACCGACCGCATTCCCGACATGGTGAATGCCATGCTCAGCATCTACGATCAAAACGGCAAGCTCCCCATCTGGCCGCTCTATTCCGGCGAGACCAACTGCATGCCCGGCTATAGCTCCGTACCCGTCATTGCCGACGCCTACCTCAAAGGCTTCAAAGGTTTCGATGCCGAACGCGCACTTCTCTACATGGTTTCCACCGGAACAAACGAGCAGCAAGCCGGCATCGACCATTTCATGAAATATGGTTATATCCCCGCCGAAAAAATCGGAGAAGCTACATCTAAAAACCTTGAATATGCTGCCGACGACATGGGAACCGCCCTCATGGCAAAGCAGATGGGTAAGACCGACATCTACCAACAGTTTCTCAAGCGCGCTCTGTCCTACCAATTGTTTTTCGACAAGAGCATCCTGAAATGCCGGCCCAAGATGGCCGACGGCAGCTGGTATGAACCCTACGACCCGTTCCTCGCCAACCACCGCGACCATGTCGGCGACTTCACCGAGGGCAATGGTTGGCAATACACCTTCATGGTGCCGCAAGATCCAGACGGGCTGATAGCTCTCCACGGAGACGATGAAGCCTTCATCAAGAACCTCGACGAGTTGTTCGTGGCTGAAGGAGACTTCGGCGAAGGAGCACCGCCTGACATCTCTGGCCTCGTCGGCCAGTACGCCCATGGCAATGAGCCCGTCCACCACGTTCCCTACATGTATGCCTATGCAGGAGCACAATGGAAGACCGCTGAACGTGTGCGCATGCTGCAAGAGAAATTCTATACCGACCAACCCGACGGCTATTGCGGAAACGAGGATTGTGGCCAGATGTCGGCATGGCACATCCTCTCCGCACTCGGTTTCTACCAAGTCAATCCATCCAACGGAATATTCGTCTTTGGAAGTCCATTGTATAAACGGGCAACAATAAATCTGCCCGGGGGAAAGAAATTCGTCATTAACGCACCCGCAAACAGCGAGAAAAACATCTATATCCACTCAGCTAAGCTTAACGGGAAGAAATATTCTAAAGCATTTATCACCTACGACGACATCATGCGCGGCGGTGCACTCACCCTTCAAATGACAGCTAAGCCAAACAAAAAGTTCGGCTTAAGCAAAAACGACCGTCCCGTTAGCGCCAAATAAACATGTTTTAAGAATATAAAAGAAGAACAATCCTCTGCAATTATGCAGGGGATTGTTTGTTATGACGCGTAGTAATTTGCGGAATACAAAAAGAGAGCCTTTTGGCTCTCCTTTGTAGTGGATAGGGGAATCGAACCCCTATGCCAAGATTGAGAATCTTGTATCCTAACCATTAGATGAATCCACCATTGTTTCAAATTTCGCTTGCGGAAGCTGGGGGATTCGAACCCCCGGTACGGTAACCCGTACGGCAGTTTAGCAAACTGCTGGTTTCAGCCACTCACCCAAACTTCCTTTACGGGTTGCTGCCGTAATTGCGGATGCAAAGGTAACACTTTCTTTGAAACCTACAAAATTTTTTTAAACTTTTTTTTACTTAAACGTAATTTCTAATTGAAAAGTAAACTGTCACTCTTTAATTAGTGCATGTTGGCATCGACAAAATGCAGTGGCATGAGATCCTTTGTAGAATCGGCTACGAGCACCCCGTTTGTGCCATAGAGCAGGATACGCAGGGGGCGGTTGTAGCGATCTTCTATTTCGAGCATGACCTGACGACATTGTCCGCAGGGGCTTATGGGCGCGGCAAGCAACCCATTGCTATTCTTTGCGGCTATGGCTATGTCAGTGATGGGCTGGTCGGGGCGTTGTGCCTGTGCAGCGAAGATGGCTGTTCGCTCAGCACACAAACCGCATGGATATGCGGCATTCTCTTGGTTAGCTCCGATGACGATTTGCCCGTCAAGCAGTCGCAGGGCTGCTCCAACATTGAAATGGCTGTAACGGGCATAGCTGTTGGCTGTGGCTTGTATAGCCTTATCAACAAGCTGACGGTCGGCCTCTGATAGTTCGTCCATTTGGTATAGACGAAAACAGATGTTGATATTGAGTTCTTTCATGTTTTCTTTGAGTTGAATAAAGTTAACGTTATCGTTAATTTGTTGATTCAAAACAGCCTATGTCTGGCTGGTCATCGCGCGGCCGACCGTAACGGTCGACAGGCAATGCGGTCAGGGGGTTAGCGGCTCCAATGGCAGGACTGATAGTGTCGAGATGGAAGTCGTAATACAGATTGTCGATATCAATCTTGGCAAAGTGTTTCTTTCCTCCGGTAATGGTATCTTCAGGGTTTTCGAAGATGACATCGGTGAAACGGGGCTTCATGTCGTCTTCGACTTCGGGAGTTCGCATGATGCAATGGTCGAACTGGTAAACAAAGACGGTTGTTTCTTCTCCAGTCTCACCCATCACTTCATCATCGGAATAGCCCGTAATGAGCGAGTTTTGACAACTGAACATGTGCAAAGGATGTCTGGTAGCAGAGAAGCGCAGAGCCACTCCACGATTGGCATCAAAGGGATAGTATTGCGCCAATGTCGTATTGTTGACGTCACACAGACCGCCATGGATGGACAGGCAATCGCCTAAGGTGTTTGTGAGTTGGCTGTTGTAGATTCGCGTCAAGCAGTTATATGCAATGAGTCCGTGTCCCTGACAGTTGTGAACGGTACTGTTTTGCAACAGCAGCTTTTCCTTACTGATGTCGGCAGAGTCGCAAACAATGCCGTTGAAGGTGCTATGTATGTCGGTATAGAGCAGCTTGTTGTTGTAGGACTTTTCGTAGAAGTGCACTCCTTGCCATTGACCACTCACGCGATCGTATGGGAGATAGTCGAACATACGGTCAATACGGTCGCCACGCAGGGTGACATTGTTTTCGGCGGTGCCTTCAGTGAGCAGCGTTCCATAGACGTGCAGGCCTGCATCGCCATGGAAATAGATGGTGGAGCCTTGGCTGATGGTCAGCGTAGCTCCTTCGGCAACAGTCAAACCGCCATAGACAACAAGTGGCTTCTCTGCAGAGATGGTGGAGTCATTACTTACGACGGGGTCGCGAAGGATTGTCGCATCCCATGAGTAGGCATTGAGGTTTACCTTCTGTTGAACTCCGCTTTCGAGCATGAAGATAAGGTTGTCGTCCACTTTCTGCGGTTTGTCGCCATTGTTTACCGCCGACGTCAGTTCTACGAAAACGCGAATACTGTCCTTGTCACGTATCTCGATATCGGGGACTTGGAATCCTGCCGTGGGACCTAAATAGGCTCCATCGACATTGACACGGAAACCCGTTTGATTGCCACGCTCAAGGCGGACACTTGTGCACCTGATGCCGTCGCCCGACCTGTTATAAACCCAAAACGAACGAGTGGCTGTGGGCACGGTGGAGAACACGGTGTCGAGTTTTATTGTATCTGTGGAGAATGTCAACAAATGCGAGGGTGACGCCGTAAAGCTGTCGTCTTCGCTACACGATGTGACAATTGTGCCAAAGAGAAAGGCACATGCAATGAATAAAAAGAATTTCACTTTCATCATTTGTATAACGAAAAAGCAGCTAAATTATTGTGTTTGGCAATAAGTTTATTACCTGCCTAATAGCTTTCTTCTTCTGAGGGGTATTTTACGTCTTTTACATCGCGCACATAATCACCGACGGCATCGGTAATTTGTGTCGCCAAATCAGCATATATGCGCAGGAACTTTGGTTTGAAACCTTGTGTAAGTCCCAACATATCAGCATATACCAGCACTTGCCCGTCGGTGGCACTACCGGCTCCGATGCCAATGGTTGGACACGACACGACCTTGGTAACTTGTTCGGCAAGATTGGCCGGAACCTTTTCAAGCACAATGGCGAAGCATCCTGCCTGATCGAGAGCCTTTGCGTCGGATAAGAGCTTTTCAGCTTCGGCCTTCTCCTTGGCCCGAAGTCCATATCCACCAAACTTGTGAACACTCTGCGGAGTAAGTCCCAGATGTCCGCATACGGGTATGCCTGCGTCGAGGATTCCTTTTATCGTGTCGAGATATTCTACACCGCCCTCAATCTTTACGGCATCAACAAGCCCTTCTTTCATAATCCTCACGGCATTGCGTATTCCTTCTTCGCGCGAAGACTGATAGGAACCGAAAGGCATATCGCACAAGACCAATGCACGTTTCACACCATTAGACACGCAGCGGGCATGATAAATCATCTGGTCGAGTGTTATTGGTAAAGTCGTCTGGTTTCCGCACATGACATTCGATGCCGAGTCGCCTATCAGGACACAGTCCACTCCTGCCTGGTCGATGATGGTTGCCGTGGTGAAGTCGTATGCTGTCAGCATGGCAATCTTCTCGCCATTCTGCTTGAGTTCGGCAAATCTCTTTGTCGTAATCTTTTTGTTGTCGGTTATTAAATATCCTGCCATTTTTATTTTATATTAAAACATTTACAACGATTCAATTAACTGTTCTGTATGTTTGTCTTCGAAATTATCGATAACATCCGTACATAAGGGCATGAGTTTTTCTTTCGGATTCGTAGTTGCCACGCCAACAACCCTTATGCCGGCATTCCGTCCGGCTTTAATTCCATTGAAACTGTCTTCAAACACGACGCATTCTTCTTTCTTGTAGTTGAATTTTGCCAATGCGCTAAGATAGCAATCGGGTGCCGGTTTACCTTGGTCAAAATCTTCCGATGTGAGTATGAGATCGAAGAGCGTGGTCAGATTGGGATGCTGACGGTAGACATTACTCATTTTTTTAGCATCGCTACTGGTGACTATCGCTAATTTCACTTCCGAAGCACGTAGCTGTTCTAAGATTCGTTTACAACCAGGGACATAGCGATATTCCATTTCGCGTTCATAGTTCTCTACGTTAGAACGAATCTGCTGTTGTTGTCTTTCGTCAGGAAAATATTTCTGGAATATTTCAACAAGAGTCATTCCCTTGATGATTTTAGCAAAATTATCTATCGGCAGAGGTAGCAGTTGTCCTTGTTGTTCCCAAAACTTAGTGTATAAAGGCTCGGTATCGAAGACAACTCCATCAAGGTCGAAAAAAGCTGCTTTTAACATATCTGCAATTCTATTCTTATGAAAATCGCTGCAAAGGTAATAATAATTCATAATTTTTAATTCATAATTCATAATTATTTTTTACCTTTGTAGCAGATTATTCTATACATATTTATATATAATATATGAGAAATATTCTTTGGGAAATCGTCTTAATATTCTTTCTGTGCACATGTACAGAAGAGAAACCAAGACCTGTCAACATTACAGGTCTGACTTTCGACACGATTTCTGTCGACACGACCAGTGTACTGATACCCGATGACAGCATTTCCCCAAAATGTTCTCTTTCAATATCGCTACAGATAGCCAGAGGAAAAGATGCTAAAAAAATCAACCAGGCAATTCTTTCTGCCGATATACTTATGCCAGGCTATGTTGATACCGACACGAAACATTTAAGCCCGCAACAATACGTAGACTC
Organism: uncultured Prevotellaceae bacterium; assembly: GCA_902776685.1. Classification (GTDB taxonomy): domain Bacteria; phylum Bacteroidota; class Bacteroidia; order Bacteroidales; family Bacteroidaceae; genus Prevotella. Next base: position 12,065 of record CACYRB010000024.1, on the reverse strand, counting down.
ATTTGTTTGTCATTACATCAACGATTATATGCGTGACTATGCCCCACTCTATCTTGACGACAAAGAGAATGCAACGTCTTACGATGATGTCTATAACGTCTCTACCACCACACAAAGTACGCACGAAGGGTTTATATGCTACATCGCGAACATTACTCATTATGGTGGAGGTACACACGAAACACAGCAAACCCTCGTGCGAAATATCAGCATAAGAACAGGTAAAGTATTGACTTTGGACAGTGTCTTCAATCATGGATACGAACAAAAGCTTCATGCAGAACTGACCAAAGCTCTATGCAAGAAATTCAAGGTTTCCAACATTGCCCAACTTGCAGAAGAGAACATACTTGTCGACGGCAAAATATACGCACCGGATAATTTCATTCTTTTCAAACACAAAATACAATTCATCTACAATCCCGACGAGATTGCTCCTCACGACATTGGAGAGATAAAAATAGACGTAAGTCGCAAAGCGTTGAAAGGATTAATACAAAACAACATCTGATTGCCAATTTAAAGAATAGCCATGAATAGTATTCTAAAATATTTCCCAGACCTCACGGAGAAACAGACGAAACAATTTGCTGCACTTGACGCTTTGTACAGAGAGTGGAATAGCAAAATCAATGTCATCTCAAGAAAAGACATTGACAATCTCTATCTTCACCACGTCCTACATTCCCTTTCCATAGCTAAATTTTTGCAATTTCAAGATGACAGCCGTATTCTCGACTTTGGCACTGGTGGCGGATTTCCCGGTATTCCCTTGGCAATCATGTTTCCCGAATGCCACTTCAAGCTCATTGATGGAACAGCTAAGAAAATTCGTGTTGCCACCGAAATTGCAAAAGAAATAAGACTTGAAAACGTTGCCGCATTTCACTTACGGGGGGAAGATGAACATGAAACGTTTGACTATATTGTCTCCCGAGCCGTTATGCCTTTGCCTGATCTCATGCGAATAGCTCGCAAGAATATGCGAAAAGCACTTATCTGCCTAAAAGGAGGTGACTTGACTGAAGAACTAAGACCATTTAAGAACACGGCAACTATCGTTCCCATCAGCCAATACTTTGACGAAGAATGGTTTGTAGGAAAGAACATCGTCTGCGTCGCCAAATAACATAATTATTTAAGTTTTCAAACGATTTGCCAAATGATACAAGTAAAGCCTTTTGTAGTAAATATGTTGCAGGAAAACTGCTACGTAGTGAGTGACGAAACCAACGAATGTGTAATCATTGACTGTGGAGCCTTTTACGAAGAAGAACAAAAGGCTATTGATGACTATATAAAAAACAAGCATCTCCACCCTATTCATCTCATTGCTACGCATGGCCATCTTGACCATCACTTTGGCGATGCATTTGTTTTTGAGAAATACGGTTTACAGCCTGAGGTTGCCGAAGAAGACCTTTCGCTTATGCAGCATCTTGGCAGACAAGCTGAAACGTTCTATGGATTCACACTCGAAGGAGACTACCCCGAGGCTCTTCAACTGAAACAGGAGATAACGTTTGGAAATCATGTTCTTAGTGTAATAAAAACACCGGGACATTCACAAGGCTCTGTCTGCTTCTATTGCAAAGAGGAAAACCTGCTATTTACCGGCGACACGCTCTTCCGCCGTTCGGTAGGACGTACCGATTTCAAAGGAGGCTCAATGATGCAAATCATCCAAAGCCTGCGTCGGATAGCTCAACTAAATGACGAAACCGACGTTTTACCCGGACACGGACCGGCAACCACGATAGGAGACGAACTGGCTAACAACCCGTTCATGGAACGTTGATTTTCTTTCATAATAAAGATGGATACGGCAAAAGCAACAAAAAAAGCAGAGCGAATCATCCTTGGCATAGACCCTGGTACAAACGTCATGGGCTATGGCGTTATCCGAGTCATGGGAAATAAAGCTGAAATGGTTGCGATGGGCGTTATCGACCTGCGCAAACAGACCGACCCCTATCTTCGTCTTGGACATATCTTTGAACGTGTAACAGGTATTATCGAGGCCTATTTACCGGATGAGTTGGCCATTGAAGCACCATTCTTTGGAAAAAATGTCCAATCAATGCTTAAGCTTGGGCGCGCACAAGGGGTTGCCATTGCAGCAGCCATACATAGACAAATACCAATCCACGAATATGCTCCCCTCAAAATCAAAATGGCCATTACCGGTAATGGCAGCGCATCAAAACAACAGGTAGCAGGAATGTTGCAACGGCTTCTTAATCTCAAACAAGACGAAATGCCCAAATTTATGGATGCTACCGATGCTTTAGGTGCGGCCTATTGTCACTTTATGCAGATGAACCGCCCCGAAACAGAGGGGACTCACTACCGGAGCTGGAAAGAACTGGCCAAACGCCAAGGAAAAATTTAATCACCAAAAAACTAACCACTACCTGTCTCGACTCGCAAACGACAGGTTTACGACTCATAAACGATACGTTTACAATGAACAAACGATAGGTTTACGATAAATAAACGATAGGTTTACAAATCGGACCAAAATCGTTAAACTACAAACAAGAGTGTATTCTCAACTTGTGAGAAGCATGTTCTCAATACCTGAGAAGCGTGTTCTCAATATGTGAGAAGCATGTTCTCAATGCGTGAAAAGCATGTTTAAAATTCAGAAAGGCGTGTTTACAACTCGTAATAGCCACATTTTCAACCAACTAACAAGAAATTAGATACATTTCACAAGCTATCGTTGCCATGTCATTCATCTGAGTTATTTGTCAAAAAAACAAATTACAAAAACATTATATCATGCAATCTGTCCAACAAGTTTTACTAAAAAAGAAACAACTGAACACATACTCATAAAAAAACATCTAATTTCATCTAATTAAAAATCAACTTTACGAGATAAAAGTTAAAGTTCTATCTATCAACAAGTAATGCTGTCAACTCTTCAAAAATTGCCCATTTCATCGAAAAAAATCAACTGCTAAAAAATGTAAAATCTTTAAGTTTTCTTTCATGAAATTATACATATTCTTGATAAATGTTGTAACTTTGTAATCGATTTCGAATTTACAAAAAAGTAAAACCTATTCATCTTTCTTTTGACAAAAGTTGCACAAAACGGAAAACTTTTGCACCGGGGAGACGAAAAAAGTTTTCCAAAACAAACAACATCATGGAGATAAAAAACTTTACAATCACAAAGCGCGACGGGAAAAAAGACAGCTTCTCGTTAGACAAAATCATGAATGCCATCGTCAAGGCATTCGAGTCGGTAAACGAACCAACTAACCTTGGTAGTATTTCTAAGATTCTCAGCCACTTAGACATCCACGACGACATAAAGGTTGAAGACATACAAAACCAGGTTGAAGTTGCATTGATGCGCGAAGGCTATTATGCTGTAGCCAAGTCGTTCATGCTCTATCGTCAACAGCACACTGAGGATCGCGAGACATTAGACAAATTGAAATTTTTGGCAGACTACTGTGACGCAGCAAACGCAGCAACCGGTTCAAAGTATGATGCAAATGCAAATGTGGAACACAAAAATATTGCAACTTTGATAGGTGAACTTCCAAAGTCAAACTTCATCCGTCTCAATCGTCGTCTGCTTACCGACCGTATTAAAAATATGTACGGAAAAGACTTGGCCGACGAGTATATCGACAGACTGAAGCACCACTTCATCTATAAGAACGACGAGACCTCTTTGGCCAACTACTGTGCTTCTATCACAATGTACCCGTGGCTCATTGGCGGCACAGCCAGCATCGGCGGCAATTCTACGGCTCCCACAAACCTCAAATCGTTCTGCGGCGGCTTTGTCAATATGGTGTTCATGGTGTCTTCTATGCTGAGTGGAGCCTGTGCCACGCCGGAATTCCTTATGTATCTCAACTATTTCATTGGGCTGGAATATGGAAAAGACTATTATAAAGAAGCCGACAAAGTTGTTGACCTCTCATTAAAACAACGCACGATAGACAAGGTTATTACCGACTGTTTCGAGCAGATTGTCTACTCTATTAACCAGCCGACAGGCGCCCGCAACTATCAAGCAGTATTCTGGAACGTGGCCTACTACGACAAATTCTATTTTGAAAGCCTGTTCGGCAACTTCTATTTCCCGGATGGAAGTCAGCCCGACTGGAACGGACTTTCATGGCTGCAAAAACGTTTCATGAAATGGTTTAACAAAGAACGTACCAAGACCGTTCTGACCTTCCCGGTAGAAACTATGGCTCTGTTGACCAAGGATGGCGACTGCATGGATAAGGAATGGGCTGATTTCACAGCAGAAATGTATGCCGAAGGACACTCTTTCTTCACCTATATGAGTGACAACGCAGACTCACTGAGCTCGTGCTGCCGACTTCGCAACGAGATACAAGACAACGGTTTCAGCTATACCCTGGGTGCAGGCGGTGTTTCCACCGGCTCGAAGAGCGTGCTTACCATTAACCTGAATCGTTGTGTACAATATGCCGTCAATAATAAACTCGACTACAAAGAATTCTTAACTGAGATTGTTGACCTGTGCCATAAAGTACAATTAGCATATAACGAAAACCTCAAAGAATTGCAGGCTCATGGAATGTTACCTCTGTTCGATGCAGGTTACATCAATATTGGCCGACAATACTTGACCATCGGTATCAATGGTATGGTAGAAGCCGCCGAATTCATGGGACTCAAGATTACCGACAATCCCGACTATCTTGCCTTCGTACAAGGTATCTTAGGCATCATCGAAAAGAAGAACAAAGAGTATCGCACAAAAGACGTGCTCTTCAACTGTGAAATGATTCCCGCAGAGAATGTCGGCGTAAAACATGCAAAATGGGATCGCGAAGACGGCTATTTTGTTCCGCGTGACTGCTACAACTCCTATTTCTATGTCGTAGAGGACACTTCTCTGAACATCATCGACAAGTTCAAACTGCACGGTGCACCTTATATTGAGCACCTGACGGGCGGTTCTGCACTTCACATGAACCTCGAAGAACATCTGTCGAAATCGCAATACCGTCAACTTTTGAAGGTGGCAGCAAAGGAAGGATGCAACTATTTCACATTCAACATTCCCAACACCCTTTGCAACGACTGCGGCACTATCGACAAACGCTATCTCAAAGAATGTCCGCATTGCCATTCCAAGAATATCGACTACATGACCCGCATCATCGGTTATCTCAAGCGCGTGTCTAACTTCTCAGAACCACGTCAGCACGAAGAGCACCGTCGTTTCTATGCCGGTCAGAAACAATATACGATAGAGACCGATGCTTAAATATGTGAACACGGGTGTCGTCTTTCAGGAAATTCCTGACGAGGTGACACTCGCTGTCAACATTTCCAATTGTCCGTGCCGTTGTCCAGGATGCCATAGTAAGTTCCTTTGGACCGACACGGGCAATCCGTTGACAGAATCGGTAATAGACCATTTCGTCCTCGAATTTGGCAATGACATAACATGCATAGCCTTTATGGGCGGTGATAGTGAGCCTAAAGCAGTCAATATCTTGGCATGTTATATTCACCAAACATACCCCCAACTCAAGGTCGCATGGTACAGCGGGCGCACGATTATTTCTCCAGATGTCCATAAAGCTGACTTCGACTACATAAAGATTGGTCCGTATATTGCACATCTTGGAAGTCTGAAAGACAAGACAACCAATCAAAGGCTCTATAAAAAACTTGATGATAATACATTTAAGGATATCACATCAAGCTTCTGGAAAAAATAAGGAGTGAAAAAATGAATTTCACTCCTTATTTTTAATTTGTGTTATACTATTTTATTTCTTTCCAATATAATCAATAATCCACTGCCCTACTTCACGTGTTCCATAATGGCCGCCGCCTTCGACTTGTATCTCAGGTGTACGAACATTGGCCGCCAACGACGCATCAACAGCCTCACGAACCAACGCTCCTTCATCTGTAAGATCGAAATGCTCAAGCAACATTGCTACAGAAAGTATCTGGGCGAGAGGATTGGCAATATTTTGCCCTGCAGCTTGTGGCCAAGAACCATGCACAGGCTCGAAGAGCGGGGTGTGCTCACCCAGGGAAGCTGATGGCTGCAAACCCATCGACCCCGTAATACACGAAGTCTCATCTGTTAGAATGTCTCCAAAAGTGTTCTCAGTAACAATGACATCGAAGAAGCGAGGTTCTGTAAGGACACGCATTGAAGCATTGTCTATAAACATATAATCTGTCTGGACATCAGGATATTGGGGTTCCATCTCCTTTGCTATCTGTCGCCACAGACGACTGCTTGCCAAAACGTTAGCCTTGTCAACAACGGTCAAATGTTTACGACGCTTTTGAGCAGTTTCAAAAGCAACCTTCAAGATTCGTTCTATTTCCGGCCGCGTATATATATCGGTATCATAAGCCTTATCATTATCCTGGTATTTTTCTCCAAAATACATTCCGCCCGTCAGTTCGCGAATCACAACAAAGTCAGCACCACGCAGTAATTCGTCCTTTAACGGAGATTTATGGATAAGACATTCAAAGGTTGCCACCGGCCGCACATTGGCGAACAGTCCAAGTTGCTTGCGCATTGCCAACAATCCCTGCTCTGGACGGACTTTTGCCGTTGGGTCATTATCAAAACGCAAGTCACCGACAGCAGCAAAAAGTACTGCATCGGCTCTCATACAAGCCTCATGCGTGGCTGCAGGATACGGGTCACCGACTTCATCTATGGCATGAGCACCGCAGATAGCCTCTTCATATTCAAATGTGTGTCCGAACTTCGATGCTATCGCATTCAAAACGCCAACTCCCTCTTTCATGATTTCCGGACCAATACCATCGCCCGACAAAATTGCAATTTTTAACTTCATAAGTCAATTTACTTTCAATATAACCATTAAATGATGTGCAAAGTTACAAAAAACTATCGAAAACAAGAAACGTTTTACCTAAGGATATTTACAAAACACGAAATTTCATCATCATTTATGGAATTAGTAATGAAGAATCGCCATAACTCAGAAAACGGAAGTTGTGACCGAGAGCATAGTCATATATCTTTTTCCAATCACCTTTGACGAAAGCACTGACGAGCAACAGCAAGGTGCTTTGTGGCTGATGGAAATTGGTAACCAGCATGTTCACAATTTTATATTCATATCCCGGTGCTATAATGATTTGTGTAGAAGCATGCAGAGTATCAATGTGTTGATGATCGAGATAATCGAGAATATTCCTCAAACTTTGTTCCACACTTACCTGTTGTGCATCCTCGTAAGGCTCCCATTGGTCAACATGTGAATGAACATGCGTAGCATCGGTTTTCAATCCTATATAATATAGACTTTCAAGCGTACGTACCGACGTCGTTCCTACTGCTATAGCCTTACACCCGTGCTGCAACAGTTTTTCTATGGTTTGACGCCTAACGCTGATGTATTCAGTGTGCATGTCGTGCTCACCAATAGTGGAGGTCTTCACGGGTTTGAATGTTCCGGCACCAACGTGTAAAGTCAGTTCCTCTCGTTCAATGTTATTTTTGTCGATTGCAGACAACACTTCGGAAGTGAAATGAAGGCCGGCGGTCGGCGCTGCTACACTTCCTTTTATTTTTGAATAAACCGTTTGATAAGTAGTCTTATCACTTTCCTGAGTTTCACGATTCAGATATGGTGGAATTGGTAATTCGCCTATATGGTCAAGGATTTCGGCAAATGAAATGTTGTCGTCCCATTCGAAAAGTATTTTGTGGCTAGTGCCGCCACCACCTAACCTCGTTGCTTTCAAGCTAATATTTCTTCCATTATGTTCGAATAGCAGCGAAAGTGTACCTTCTTTCCATTTCTTTAAATTTCCGACCAGACAATACCACAGGCAACTGCTCGTGGTTTGAAACACCTGTTCATAGTCGGACGGCTGGGCAGGTTCAAGCAGAAACACCTCAATCAAGGCACCAGTATCTTTTCGGAAGTGCATACGCGCCTGAATAACACGCGTATTGTTAAAGACCATCAACGATCCTTGTGGGAGATAGTTGGGAATATTCGAGAAAACATCTTCACGAATAATCCCATGCTCATAAACAAGAAGCTTGCTGTGGTCACGTTCTGTAAGCGGAAATTTGGCAATTCGCTCATCGGGAAGAATATAATTATACGAACTGATTTCTATATCCTTTACTGTTGGTCGTTTCATTTTATATTATGTTTGTTATTTTATAAAGGTGTAACCACCGCACGGATGGTGGCATAAGCCAAAATCAATGAGAAAACCAAAACCACAACATAAATATCGCGGAGACTATACCCGGTAGAAGTATATTGAGTTGAGATATAATGCACGTCTGACGACACATGTTTATCAAAAAAATGGAATAATAAATAGCTAACCGACCCTGCTATTGCTCCCCAACACAGTCCTACGAGAATGTCAAAAGGATAATGCACTCCAAGATAAACACGGGTATAGCAATTGATGAGCGACCACGAAACCATTATTAAAGTAAACATTCGATTCTTGACCAATAAGCAGAAAAACAATGCAATGGAAAAGGTATTGGAAGCATGAGCGGAAAAAAATCCATATTTTGTTTCGCGAATGTTGTTCACCACATCAATCGTGTCTTTAATAAGAGGGTCGTGCGTAGGGCGCCATCGTCCAACCATTGGTTTAACAATGACATCAGCAACTATATCTGAGAGCAATATGCAAAATATGGTACAGCACACAATGAGCATAACACGCGAGATAGATTCGTTGTTTCTTATAACCAAATATAATAATACCAAGTATAAAGGTATCCATGTGAAAGGCGACGTGAGGGTAACGCAAAGTTGATCAAGAAACAACGAACTGCTTCCGTTTAACTTCGACAACATCATGCGGTCTAAATCAATTAATGTCTGTAAATCCATTTTCGTTTGCCTTACTTCATTTTATATAACATTCCGCTTTCTATTAACTATTTAACCCCTTATTGTTCTATTCTTCTGTAAATACTCTCATAAGAAAATCTGACAAAGCTAAACTTTCAGGTTATCCAATTACGTTTTCAAATGAAAGAATAATTAAATCTCTTCCAGTTGAATCGTCTTGACCCAACCCTCACGTCCATCGGCAAGTCGTATCATTCGCCAGTCTTTCATTGCCTTATCCAATATGTCTACCTTCGTTCCTTCATGGATGAGGAATTCATTGTTGCTGCTGGCAGACGGGGTCTTCTTTACCTGTACCTCAGTTGAAACAACAATTGCCTCCGATGTGTTTTCCAGTCTCCGACGCTGTTGCCATGCAAACAAATTACACAACAGGAAAACCAACAAGAAAACTATTGCTCCAAAGAAACCTGTCTTGCGCATCCACACCGCAGAGCCAAAAAGGAACAACAACAATAGCAATAATGTGAGCGCAAGCGAACAAATGGCTAGGATGGCCCAAGTGTCGACAGCAAAGATACTCGTTAGACTACGCCATGCTGAAATGAAGAACATTTCTGAAGCCTGCGGAACCTTATCTACGAGTTTCCGCTGCGCGAATTGCAGATTGAACCGAATATCATCATCGCCAGGCGACAAGCGCAATGCACGCTCATAAGCAAGGATTGCCTGAACATGATTGTCCGAACGATAATGGGCATTACCAAGATTATAGTATATAGCGGCATTCTTTCCACTCTTAAGCAGTGACTCGTATGCTTTTACTGCCTGCTGATAGCTACCATGCATATACATTGAGTCGGCCTCGGATTTTGTCACCGCAGCAGTTGTTGTCGTCGAAAAAAATACCCAGAGCATCGCAAACATAATCAACAGCTTTGCCATAGAAGAATGGCCTTTACGCTTACTGGCTTTTTTCATCGTTTCTTCAATTTTGATAATAGCCGACCGAGCTGATTCGAAAGTTTTACTCATATTTCCCTTGGGGTCGCCAGGTGCATAACGTTCAAATTCACATTCGTCCAAAGCACTGATAAACTCGTTTACCGTGGCCTCATTCACCTGATGTTCGGCAAGTTGAGCTTTCATATTCTCTTGCGATAGTTGTTCTACAGGGATATTCAGCTTATCTCCCATATACCCCCACAAAGCACGCAACACCTCATCGTAAAAGGCACTTTGATTGCCGGAATTCATCAGTTTCGAAGCTTTTTTCAAACGTTTTGTTGCTACTTTGTTGGCACGTCGACCTTTCAACTTCACGAGGTCAGCATTCTGCGCTGCTCTACGCCAGAAGACAGAAAGTAACACAATAAACACAACGAAAAGTGCGGCTAAGACAGTCCAATAAAGTCCAGATGCAAAGAAATAGCTACTTGAAAGAAGTTTTACGTCATCGTCGGACTTGATGGGATGAATATCTTTATCTCTTTCTGCGTCTGCATCTGGTGAATATCCCTTTCCATTACCTTGGGCAACTTCTATTTTTATAGGTGCACTCTTTATGGTCTTATACGAATTGCTCTCAGTATCATAATAATTCATCTCAACAGGAGGTAGTGTGTAAGAACCCTTATTGCGGGGAACGATCAGGAAATCGTAAACCATATTACCTTCCACGCCATTCAAAGTCAACTTTGTGTTGTCCGTCACTTTCGGGTCATATTTGTCGAAATCACCCGGCAAATTCAGTACGGGCTGTTTCAGCAGTTTCAGATTGCCCGTACCCGCAATGGTGACTCGCAAGTTCAAGGGGTCGCCAGCTTTGACATTTTGATGGTCGACCTGTGTAGAAATCTTAAATCGGCCAACTCCACCCGAAAAGTCTTTTGGGCGTTCGGGAAGAGGATCAACCTGAACCGTTATTCCTGGTGCTTTAATATCACGTTTTACCTCGGTATAATCCGAACCTCCATTGAAAAATGCTTCAAACGGGTCGACGGCACGATTACGTTGCACAACAGTGCCCTTAAATGTAATACTCGGTATTTCGAGTTTCCCTGTCATTTGAGGATACATTACATACTGTGACCAAGTGACACATTTGTAATTTTTACCATTTAAACTTTCCATGTGGAAACTCTTTTGCTGCGGCAGCTCCACTTCTTGTGTATGGAAGCCCGTTAAGTCTGGCATTTTTCCTTCAAGCTGTATCAAGTCAACCAATGTATAGACTTTATAAGTAAGAAGGATAGGTTCTTGCTCATACACACGCTGTTTGTTAGCACTAACTTTAATAAACAAATCGTTTCCAGATATGGGTGAACCAGACGGTCTCATCTGGGGTTCGTGGTTATCTTGATGCATTTGGGGAGCACCATTCGAATGAGCAGACGAACCGCTGATAGTTACACGCACAGGTTTCGACGACAATGTCTTGCTTCCCACACGGGCATGGGCAGAAGGAAGTGTAAGCGTACCATTTTTCTGAGCATAAAGAATATAGGTGTATGTAATAGAGGACGAATTATTGATATGACCATTTACCATTTGGATTGAAGAACGACGCGATGTTGACGGTCCGGCAATAATTTCGACCAAGTCACTATTGCGCAGTCCAGATTGAAAATCGGAAACATCTTGAGTGTCGATTTGATACTCGACACGGAAATTCTCCCCCGTCTGAACATGTGAAGGCGCAGAGACTGATATTCCCTGAGCATTTGCTGCAATAAAGGAAGACTGGAAAGCCAACAGCATAACTGCTGACATCCATATCGAAATAGTATTGTACTTTTTATTTAATCCTGCCATTTTTTCTATGTGAAAATTACTACCAATTCTTTTGCAAATGTTTTGAGCGAGGCAGCTGCATGGCTTTCTTCAATCTTTGTTGCGTTTGTTTTTCCTGCTGTGTAGCTGCATTCAGCAATTGCTCCGCATTCTCCTTACTCATTTCCTCTTTCTTTTGTTGAGGAGCATTTTCTTGTTGTTGCTTTTGATCCTTGTTGTTTTGTTTGTCTTTATCCTTGTCGTCTTTTTTATTTTTGTCCTTATCTTTGTCGTTGTTTTTATTTTGATTGTTTTTCGGTTGTTTCTTTTCTAATTGTTGACACAGAGCAAGATTATATCGTGTCTCATTATCTGTAGGATTATTACGCAGGCTTTCTTTGTAAGCCTCAATAGCTTCACTGTACATTTGGTGATTCTGGC
>CACYRB010000023.1 GCA_902776685.1 uncultured Prevotellaceae bacterium | reverse complement strand
GGGGGCTTACTTTTCTGAAAATAAAACCGCAACGCCTATTTAAAGGCATTGCGGAAGATAATTTTTGCGCATTTCACTTTTAGCGGACAGCAATAAAAATAAAACCGCAACGCCTATTTAAAGGCATTGCGGAAGATAATTTTTGCGCATTTCACTTTTAGCGGACAGCAATACTTTTCTTTACAAGATTCGGTAAAGTGGGTATATTTTACCGTAAAATGTGTAAATCGTTATCGCGCCTTTCTTTGTATTTTTGCCGACAGAAAAAGAAAGCTGAGATGGCGACTGCTATGAATACGATTATAACGAACTTTATTTATTTGACAAGTAACCTATGAAAAAGCTATTGACATTTTCTATTGGTCTGTGTGCCTTCATCGTGGCACTGGCCTGCGGGGCTCACAGTCCCGAAGTCGATGCGACGACGGGTGCTACCGACCCGTCGGGCGACAGTGGCAGCGGTACTGCCAAGGGTAAGATGCTGCTGGTTTATTTCTCTCGTGCCGGTGAGAACTGGCAGGTGGGTGTGGTGGAACGTGGCAACACGGCTGTGATGGCCGACTATATCGCCGAGCTGGCCGACGTCGATGTTTTTGAGATTGAGCCCGAAACGCCCTACCCGTCGAGCTACAACGAGATGCTCGACCTGGCCACGCAAGAGGTGAACAGCAATGCGCGTCCAAAATATAAGGGCGATGTGAAAAACCTTGCCGACTATGCGACGGTGTTTGTGGGCGGTCCCATCTGGTGGGGTCGGCCGCCGATGATTTTCCGCACGTTCTTCGAGGCCCACCCCGAGCTCGATGGAAAGACCATCATCCCCTTCGGCACGCATGGCGGCAGCGGCATCGGCAGCTACACCACGCTCATACAAAGTTACTACCCCAACGCCACGGTGCTCGAGCCACTCGGCATCGACGGTGCCAGCATTCGCAACGAGGCTTCGAAGCAGACCGTGGCGGCTTGGCTGGCGCGTCTGGGCATTGAGAAGAAGGCTGATGGCGATGTGGCACAGGTGTTTTTCACCAGCGACATCTCGGCCGAGTCGTTGGTGAAGATTTACGAACAGCTGGGTGTATCGACCGACGGCAAGCGCGTGGCAGTGAAAATTTCGACTGGCGAGTCGGCCCGGTCGAACCACTTGCGCCCTGCCCTCATCAAGGATCTGGTGCAGCGTGTCGGCGGAACACTCGTGGAGTGCAACACGGCCTACGGCGGCAGCCGCTCTACCACAGCCCGCCATCGTCAGGCGATTGCCGAGCGCGGATATAACGACATTGCCAATGTCGACATCATGGACGAAGAAGGTTCGATCAATCTGCCCGTCACCGACACGAAATGGATTAAGCACGACATCGTGGGGTCTCACCTGACCAACTACGACGTGATGATTAACCTTGCCCACTTCAAGGGCCATGCCATGGGCGGCTTCGGTGGTGTGCTGAAGAATCAGTCGATAGGTGTGGCTTCGGCCTCGGGTAAGGCCTACATCCACTCGGCCGGCAAAAGCACCACGAACCCGTGGGGCAACAACGACCAAGACTCTTTTCTTGAGTCGATGGCCGCAGCTGCCCAAGCCGTGCACGACTATTTCAAGCAGGATGGTAAGGACATTGTCTACATCAACGTGATGAACAACATTTCGATAGACTGCGACTGCGACGGTTCGCCCTCAACGCCACAGCTGAAAGACATCGGCATACTGGCTTCGCGCGACCCTGTGGCTCTCGACAAGGCCTGCCTCGACCTTGTGTTCAACCATCAGTCGGTGGCGGGCGACAACGCCAGCCCGCTCATCCGCCGCATAGAGAGTCTGCACGGCACTCATACCGTGGAATATGCCGAACAACTCGGACTGGGTACGCAGCAGTATAATTTGGTTGACATCGGACAGGCGACGGCGGTCAGCCATCCGACGGCAAGCGACAAGGTGCGCTACAACGTCTATTCGCTCGACGGCAAGAAGCTGCGCACCAACGCCCAGTCGCTTGACGGGCTGAAGAAAGGTACCTATATTGTCAACGGAGAGAAAAAGACAATAGAATAATAGCGCTTCGCTAATGAATAATGAATGATTAATAATGAATAATTTTCAGTTTTTAGTTTTCAGTTTTTAGTTTTTAGCCCCTACATGCAAATGGAGGAAAAAACTGAAAGCTGAAAACTAAAAACTGATTAACGCGGCCTTCCAAGCCCCCCCCCGTAGCCGACCGCCGCGTTAATTTTTATGGATTCACTTAATCACGATTTTTTTGCCACCCACGATGTAGATGCCCTTTTTGGATGAGGGATGAAGGATGAGGGATGAATGATTAGTGAACGAAGAATTGTTCATTATTCTTCCTTCACTATTCATTAGCGAAGCGACCTTCCTGCCTTGCAAGTCGTAAATGGATGAGGGATGAGAGATGAGGGATGAGGGATTAGTGAACGAAGAATTATTCTTTGTTCTTTCTTCACCATTCATTAGCGAAGCGCCGTTGATGTCGGTGGTCTCTTCTTTGTAGACGCGGAAGTTGTCGACCTTGAACCATCCGGCGTTGTCGGTGGCGGTCTGTCCGTTGTTGCGACGGTTGCCGGTATGGATGCCTACGGTGAGGTCTTCGCCGTCGGCCAGCTCGATGGTGACGCTGAGGGGGCGCAGGATGAACGGATTGGTGTTGCCGCCTGCGAAGCCTGCATAGCTGACTTCCTCGTCAGGGGTGAGCAGGTTGGTATAGTCGGCCTCGGTGCCGTAGTATTGCACCACATTATTGGCGAAGAGACGGCACGAGGTTTTCTTGTTTACCTCGACCCACAGCTTGCACTTCACGGTGTAGCGGCCTGCGCCGAGCTTCTCGGCGGGGATGGTCTGACTGAGGATAAAGTCTTCGGGCATGGGCGTGGCGTTCATCCAGCAGACATTGTCGGCGTGAAGGTTGTAGGCGTCTTTGTTGATGCCAAAGGAGTTGCCGCTAAGGGGGGTGTTGACTTCCCAGCCGTAGGGCACGCCGCGCGTGACGGTTCCGCGGGGGTTGGGCTGACCGTTGAGGTCGAGCTCGAAGTCGGGATTCACCATCACGCGGTCGGTGATGTGGAGGTCTTCTTCAAACTCGACAGGCGGGCAGATGCCCAGGTCGACGAGTTTGAGGAAGACTTGTCGGCCATAGTAGTCGCCCGTCTCGACGCTGAAGTGGAGGTCGTCGCCAAGCAGGGGCTGCCCGCTGAGGTTGATGGCATAGACGTTGTCGTCTTCGGCGGCCACACGCAGGTGAGCGGCCTCAACGTCGGCGTTATACTGTGTGCTCTTCGGTGGCACGGTGCCGAGTATGAACGGCAGCGTGAGACAGTCGGCGTCGGCGGTCTGCTCGTAGAGGAACTGGCGCATGTGGGCAATGAGCGTCTTGAGGTTGTTGTAGTAGTTGGCCGGACCTTGTGCGTTGCGGTCGGCCTCGCCCTGATGCCACAAGATGGCCCGCACCTTGTAGCCCTGTTCAAGGGCGGCGAGGGTCTGGGTGCGACAGGCTTGGAACGAACGTTCGAACGACTTCATGAGCGAGGCACCTCCTTCGGTGGTGGCTGTCTGGCTGTCGTACCACGACGGGTTGCACGACCAATACCATTGGTTGTTCGACTGGCACGAGGGGTCGATGGCTGTGCCGCCGAGCGTCAGCTTGACGATGTAGAACGGGTCGGGCTGCGACTTCTGAATGTAGTGGTAGACGAAGGCATCGTAGGCGAAGCGCTCACCCGCAGCTATCGAATATGGCTGATAGGGCGCGAACTGTCCGTTCTGGAATTGTGTACCGTCGTCGTAGCAATACATGGCTCGGTCGGTCTGCATGTATTCGGGATAGTCGGCCACGGGAATACGTCCGTCGCTGTTAGACTGTCCGCAGACGATGAAGACGGGCGACGCGGTCTCAGACACAGGGCCAGGGTCGGGACCGGGACCGGGTCCTGGGTCGGGCACATTGGCAGGACTGTCGACCTTCTTAATGCGGAAGTAGTCGACCTTGAACCAACCGGAGTTGCCGTTGTCGTTGGTGCCGTCGCTGTGTTTGTTGCCCGAGCGGATGCCGAGGCGCAGGGGGTCGCCCTCGTCGACGTCGACATAGACCACCATCTCGTACATGATGAAATTGTTGTTGGCCCCGCCGTCGTATCCGGCAAAGGTTGCCTCTTCGCCTTCGGTCTGGTTCTGCTGGTAGTCGGCAGGCTTGCCGAAGTACTGCACATTGTTGTTGGCAAAGAGTCGGCAGGTGCCGAGCAGGCCTTTCTCAGCCCACAGCCGGCAGCGAACCTGATAGCGACCAGGTTCAATCTTGTCGGAAGGAATCTCTTGATAGAGCTCGAAGTTGTCGGGCATGGGACCGCCGGCATTGTTGAACCAGCATACGTTGTTGGCGTGTTTGTTCAGTCCGTCGCTGCTCACGCCGTAGGAGTTGCCTTTGAACGCGGTCATCAGGCTCCAACCGTAGGGCACGCCGCGCGAGACGGCTCCCGCCGGATTGGTCTGTCCGCTGGTGTTGAGCTCGAAATCGTAGTTGGTGAGCAGATATTTGGTCAGTTCAATGTCTTCGTCGCCATTGTCGAGTGTCACGGCGTCGACCTTCTCAACACGGAAGTCGTCGACCTTGAACCATCCGGTGGCATCGCTTGAGCGTGTGCCGTTGCTCTTGCGACCGTCGGAGCGGATGCCCACGCGCAGGTCGTCGCCCTCGTCGATGGTGACGTAGACCTGCATGTCGTGCAGGATGAAATTGTTGTCTTGGGTGCCGCCATATCCGGCGAACGTGGCTTCCTCGCCTTCCACCTGATTGTTCTTATATTCGTCTTGGCTGCCGAAATATTGCACGTTGTTGTTGGCAAAAAGTCGGCAGTTGCCTTTCTGCGAGTAATTGTTCCACAGGCGGCAGCTGACCTTATAGATGCCAGGTTCGAGTTTCTCGGCCGGGATGGTCTGATAGAGTTCGAAGTTGTCGGAGAAGGGCAGCAGTCGGAACCAGCAAATGTTGTCGCCGTGCGGGTTCTTGGCGTCGCTGTTGATGCCGTACGACACGCCGTTGATTTGTCCTTGCACGCTCCAGCCATAGGGCACCCACGTCTTATGCTCTGTGCCACCGGCGTTATAGGTGTCGGCATCAAGCATCTCGAAGTCGGGATTCACCAGCAAGCTCTCGCCGGGGACATCGTTCTCGCTGGCCTCGGGGAAGACGGTCAGTCGCAGCTCGGTGCAGCCGTAGGGCACGAGCGAGATGGTCTCGGTCTGGTCGGTGGCGACGATAGCCTCTTTGCCAGGCAGGTTGGGGTTGCGGCCGTTTTGCACGCTCCACATAATCTTGCGCACGGGCAGCTCGATGCTCACAGGTGCATTCTCGAGGTCGAAAGGATAGTTCTCGAGTTGAGAGTTGAAAGTTGAAAGTTGAAAGTTAGCGTTGACGTTGACCTTCAGGGGATTGTCGTCGAGCAGCGTGGGGTCGAAGCCGTAGTTGTAGGGACCGTCGGGTGTGATGCTCCAACACTTGAAGTCGGGATTCTCCGACCGTTTGCCGTTCATGTTCGAATAGGTCTTCGTGTCTTCCACCTTTTGTTGGGGAATGGCGTAGGTGTAGAGCAGTGGTCCACGCTCCACGTACCAGCCTTGTCCGTCGGCAGCCTGTTGCAGCTTGGCCTGCATGGGCAGGTTGAGCTCCACCACGTCGCCGTCGCTGAACGAGCGGTTGAGGGTGATGAAGGATGAGGGATTGGCGAACGAAGAATTATTCATTATTCTTTCGTCATTATGCATTAGCGAAGCGCCCTCACACCAACCGGGGATGCGCAGCACGAGGGGGAAGCTGACGCTGCCGCCCTCGGTAGAGATGATGAAGCGGATGGTCTCGTCGAACGGGTAGGCGGTCTGCTCGGTGATGGTGACGCGCTGACCGTCGATGTCGAAGGCGGTCTCGTTGGGCGAGTAGAGCGTTGCCACGACCTCACCCTGCTTGCCGCGCATCCAGAGTCGCGAGGCGAAGTTGGGCATGAAGCGGTTGACGTTGCCCACGCAGCACTCGGTCTCGTGAATGGGCCTGTAGGCCATCCATGTGCTGCCGCGCTTGAAGGCATTGTTGTCCGACGTGCCGGTGCAGATGAACTGATTGACCGAGGAGAAGTATTGCAGGGCCTTAAAGTCTTTGGTGACGGCTCCCAGACCGGCATTGAAGACGGCACGCTCCAGTCGGTCGGCCCACTCGACCTCGCCTGTCACTTGCAGGAAATAGCCGAGCGACCAGGTGTAGTCGGTGATGTCGCACGTCTCGTGGGCACTGTCGATGTCGCGACCTTCGGTATATTCGGCCGAGGTGTAGAGTCCGTCGGGCAGTAGATGGTCGCGCTCGAGCTTTCGCTCGGCGTTAAGGGCAAGGTCGAGATAGTGTTGCTTGCCGGTGTAGGCATAGAGCAGGAGGGGAATTTTCAGCATCTCGGCATAGGTGACGCCGTGCATATTGATGACGCCCGTGCTTCCGGCAGCCGAGGCATCGAGCTCAAAGCCGCCACGCGCATAGGCTTGCTCGGCCAGGGTGAGCAGCTGCGTGTTGCCAGTCTTGCCATAGGTCCAGAGCAGCCCTTCGAGGTTGACGATGTGGCGTCGGCCGGTGCTCAGCGTGGTCGCATCGAGGCTGAGATAGTGGCGTTCGAGTGCCTTGACGATGGCCTCGTTGCCTGTCGCCCAATAGTTGGCCTGCATGGCGCGGAAGAACACGGCCATAGGCCACTGCGACTCAATCTTCGAGTTGCCCAGTCGGCCGTTCGACTGTGCATGTTCGATGGTATAGCTGATGCCCGTCTCGCCGGTATTGATGAACGCCTCGTCGTCGAGCAAGTAGCCCAGTCGCAGCAGACCGTCGGTGTAGTAGGCCGTCTGCTCGTAGCGCCACCAGTCTTTTGCATCGGGGTTCTCGTTGACGCGCGGTATCTCGCCTGCCCACAGGCAGGAGTTGTATGGGTAAGCCATCGCCTCGGGGTGGCCGGTGAGTCCGGTCTTCTGTCGGTTGAGGAACTCGAGCAGCCATCCCTTCGGATTGATGTCTCCTATCAGGCCCTCCTCATAGACAGCATAGGGTTGTGCGCAGGTATGGATGAGGGATGAGGGATAAAGGATGAAGAGCAAGCTGAACAATAGTGTTCGCCTGATAATTGCTTTCATAATGTTTTTTGATGCTGATTTCATGAAAAGGTGAAAAGGTGAAAAAGTGAAAAAGTGAAAAAACTAACCACTTTATTGTTATTTAACAACGATTTTGCGGGATTCTCCGTTGGCCATCTTCACGATGTAGATGCCCGGGGTTAAGGTTGAAAGGTTGAAAGGTTGAAAGGTTGAACGATTTTCTCCCATTTGCTCGTTCAACTTTTCAACGTTCAACATTTCAACTTTTCTGCCTTGCAAGTCGTAGATGTGCCAACTCCCCTCTCTCTTTGGAGAGGGGTCGGGGGTGAGGCTGCTGATGCCTGTGGCTTCCACCTTGTTGATGCGGAAGTAGTCGACTTTGAACCATCCGTTTTTCTGTTCGGGATGGCGGGTGCCGTCGCTCTGTCGTCCGTCGGCACGGATGCCCAGACGCAGGCTCTGACCTTCAGCAATGTCGACATAGACAAACATATCCTGCAAGTTAAAGCTGCCGTTGAGTCCGCCGATATATCCGGCAAACGTGTTGTTCTCGCCTGGTGTGAGGTTGTTCTGATAGTCCTCCTCCATGCCGTAATATTGCACATTGTCGTTGGCAAAGAGTCGGGTGGTGGCCAGATAGTCCTCCTCTACCCACAGCTTGCACTGCACGAGGTAGCGGCCGGGTTCAAGCTTGTCGGCGGGAATCTCCTGATAGAGCTCGAAACCCTCGGGAAAATATCCGCCCTGTGGCAGGCACCAGCACACGTTGGTGGCGTGGGGATTGCTGGCATCCTTGTTGATGCCGTACGACTGTCCGGGGAACGACCCGACGATGTTCCAGCCGTAAGGTGTATAGCGTCGCGTGGTGCCGTCGGTATTCTGACGCACGGTACCGTTGTCGTTCCACAATTCGAAGTCGTAGTTCTCGATGAGCTGCTCGGTCAGTGTGAGGTCTTCCTCGGTCTTGGGGTCGGGCATGCCGCTGACGCGGTCGATGCGGAAGTAGTCAACCTTGAACCATCCGGCATTGTCGGTGGCGGTCGAACCGTCGTTCTTCTTGTTGCCGGTCTTGATGCCGAACTCGAGGTCTTCGCCTTCCTCCACGGTGACGTAGACCACCATGTCGCGCAGCGTGATGTTCGACGATTCGAGTCCGGCATATCCGGCATAGCTGTTTATCTCACCGGGCGTGAGCAGGTTGGTGTAGTCGCTCTCGTAGCCGTAATACTGCACATAGTTGTTAGCAAAGAGTCGGCACGAGGTCTTCTTACCCACCTCAACCCACAGCTTGCACTGTATGCGATAGACACCAGGCTCGAGCTTTGCAGCAGGGATGACTTGATAGAGCTTGAACGAGGCGGGCATGGGATTGCTGTTAATCCAGCAGACATTGTTGCCGTGATAGTTGTTGGCATCCTGGTTCACGCCGTAGGAGTCGAGGCCGTTGCTGCCCTTCTTCAGCTGTCCTTCCGACAGCCATCCTGCGGGAATACCGCGACCGATGTTGCCCACGGGGTTCAGCTGACCGTCGTGGTTGTATTCAAAGTCGTAGTTCTCGATGAGCTGTTCGGTGAGTGTGAGGTCCTCCACGACGGGCAGTTCAACACGGATGTCGCTCAGCACGATGCCCGGGTCGAGCAGCGAAACGCGCACCTTCACCGTCTTCTCCTCCGCCGACTCATAGTCTACGGTGGCATCGTTGAAGCCCTGCAGCACGGTGGTGTTCCACTTGCCCTCCTGTGCAATGGTCTTCAGCGAGATGGTCTTGGCCTGACCGCCAGCCACGCTGACAGCTACGCGCATGTCGTAGGTGGTGTTGACGGGGAACGTGGGCAGACAGCGCACGGCGATGGTGTTCACGCCGGGTTTCACGGGAACATCGTACTCCAGCCACGGCGCACGAGCCACAACATACTTCGTCATGTCGAGCGGCCACACGGCGACGCCCTTGTCGCTGATGCCGATGCCCTCGATGGTAGTGAACGAACCGCTCGAGGCGGTGTAGTCCGTAGCCGGGATGACGGTAGCCTCGGCCTCGGCCTGCTGTTCCATCTTCGTACTGTTGATGCTCGACACAGTGGCTGTCTCGGGCATACCAAACTGCGACAGGCTGCGCGGCTTATAGCTCATCATGCCGTTCCACTTGCCGCCGGCAATACCAGTGTTATAGGTCTTCGTCAGGTCCACAATCTGCCTGTAAGCCTTGCGGGCATCGGCAGCCGCCGCCAATGCCTCGTCGCGCTCGCCTGCAGCAGCCAGCTCAAGGCTCTGTGCGGCACGGAAGTGCTTCACGTTCATGTTCCATGCGCCCTTCACCGGATATTCTATGAGTTGGAAGAAAGCATCTTGCAGGTTGGAAGGCACACGCGCCTTCACCTGGTCAACCTTTGCCGCCAGTGCCTCGTAGTCGGTCATGCGCTGGTTCTTCTCGGCATTGCTGTATTCCACGGCAAACACGTGCTCGGGCTTACCGCCTGCAGCCAGCCGATAGTATTCGCGCTTGATGTCGGCAATGTCGTCGGCCAGACTCTCGCCGAACGTCTTGGCGGCCCAGTAGCGGTTATACTCGTTGGCCTTGTCGGGCGCCCACTGGTCGATGTCCCAGGCGAGGTCCATGGCAAACTCCAGCTCCGACTCGGCGGGCTTGATGTCGCCCACGTTGATCACCCAAAGCGTCTGCACACCCTGGTCGTAGGCTTTCGACAGCTCGTAGCTCGTCAGTGCGGGCGAGTGGGAGCAGAGCCACAGATAGTCGTGCGGACCACCCCAGTAGGAGAAGTGATAGTAGACGCCGTTGCCGCCCGAGCGGGCCTGCTCGCTGGGCACGGGCATCTGCCGGATATAGCCGTGGTTGTCGTCGACCCAGCAGAGCGTCACGTCCTCGGGCACCTGCAGACCGGCATTGTAGGCATCGAGCACCTCTTTATAGGGAATAAAGAGCTGCGGCACCTGCGAGGCGTCGCCCATATACTTGTCGAGCAGCGAACGCTGGAAGGCGATAATCTCTGTCAGTCCGTTCACCTTGTCCTGTGTCGACGGATAGCCCGAGATGCCCCAGTCGTGAACGCCGCGCATACCCACGGTGTACATCGCGTCGTAGCCCACGCTCTCAGCTACGCGCTCTTCCCAGTAGCGTTGTATCTGCGACTTGTTGGTCACGTAGTTCCAGTTGTCGTTGTTGCCGTTCCACGGAGCGTGACGCCACTCCCACTCGTTGTCGCGCAGCATCTGCTCGCAGTGGCTCGAGCCCAGCATCACGTCGTATTTCTTGGCTACCGGCAGGTTGGCCTTGTTGGCCCAGAACGCTTCCGAGCACAGGTGCATGGCAGGCCACAGCGTGTTGGCACGCAGGCGCAGCAGCAGCTCCATCACGCGGGCGTAGGTGTTCGGACCGATGTTGTTGTATTGCTTGTCGAGTCCTTTCGCTGCCCAGGGTTGCAGGGCAAAGTCCTCATCGTTGATGAAGATGCCGCGATACTTCACCGACGGCTCCTTCGAGATGGTCTTGTCGCCCGTGACGTAGACCTCGCTCATCTTCGCCGGAACCACGTCGGCCCACCAAATCCAGGGCGACACACCCATCTGGCGTGAGATATCGAACAGTCCGTAGGCCGTACCGCGCGGCGTAGATCCGTAGACCACCAGCGCACGGGCCACACCCTCCATGGGATTGTCGACCAGCTGCAGACCATAGACCTCCCACTTGCCCTGTACGGCAGCGGCGTCAATCTTTCCGGCAGTAGCCAGCCCGTCGACCAGAGCCGACTGTCCGAGCGTACCGGCAATCACAGGCACATCGCCCGCAGCCACCGATGTTTTCACCGTGACGGTCTTTCCCGTCACAGCCTTGATGTCGTCGGCCAGACACCGTGCCACAGTGCCCACCACCTCGGCGTCGGCAGCATCGTAGACGATTACCGCCTGCCCATCGGCCGTCACCAAGGGAAAAGCGCCCTCAGACGACTCCGAACTCACACTAATCTGTGCTATCGCCTCAACGGCAAGCACCATACCAAACAAAATGGCAAAAATCTTCTTCTTCATGTCGTTATAATATTTCCTGTTCTTAGTTTTCTGATTTCAGTTTTTTTTACAGCCTTAGCTTATGTTCTGCAAAGATATAGAAAAAGCCCGAATGCCAAAACAACGACAAAGTTAAAACAATACGTAAACGTTTGCGTAGAATGTTAATTAAACTAAAAACGGAAAGCGAAATGTTAACGGATTTTGTCAGGAAAAATTTGCATTTTTCGCGAGTGAAACATATATGTTTCGGAAAAAGGAATGAAAGATGAAGATCACTTTCACTCCCCTTCATTCCCAAAGATATATGTTTCGGGTTGCAAAAGACCGTGTTTTAGAGTGCAAAACACGGTCTTTTGGAAGGCGAAAGCTAAGCTTTCGCACCCTGAAACATATATCTTTCAGGGATGAGGGAGGAGAGATGAGGGAGGAGAGATTGGGTAACTCATTGGGCGATAGTGGATTAGGCGGTTTTGCGGAAAGTGGCAAAAAACGGCCGTTTTTGAGGTCGCGGGAGGAGTTGGTGGATTTTTTTCAAAATTTGAGGTTAAAATCCAACCGGCGATTGTTAAAAAGTGTGGAGGAAATCCACGATTTTGACAGAGAGACATAGAGACATAGGTTTTTCGACAGAATGACAGAATGACATTTTTCTATAATGACATATTTTTAATGACATATTTTTTTAACGCGGCACGCCGCGTCCCTACATACAAACGGAGCCAATATACGATACCGTATAAAAGAGCAAATAGAATGTAGGGACGCAGCGTGCCGCGTTAAAACGAAATATAGGGCGCGTTAGAACGAAATACGTGCCGCGTTAAGGACTGTGGGCCGAGGCTTTACTTTATCACAACCTTTTTGTCTCCAATGATATAAATACCGGGGTTCGGCCTTTGGCCTGATGAATAATGATTAGTGAATAATGAATTGTTCATTGTTCTTTCTTCACTATTCATTAGCGAAGCGACTTTCCTCCCTTGCAGGTCGTAGACGGATGAGGGGTCATTATGCATTATGCATTCTTCATTATTCATTAGCGAAGCGCCCCCGATGCCAGTGGGCTCGTCAACCTTGTGGATGCGGAAGAAGTCTACCTTGAACCATCCGGCATTGTCGGTGGCCACCTGGCCGTTGTTGCGCCGGTTGCCGGTCTTGATGCCAATGCTCAGGTCCTCGCCCTCGCCAACGGTGACGTAAAGCTCCATGTCGCGCAGCGTGATGTCGCCGCTGTTACCACCAGCATAGCCTGCATAGCTGACCTCTTCGCCCGGGGTGAGCAGGTTGGTGTAGTCGGCCTCTGTGCCATAGTATTGCACCACGGTGGAGGTTGTGGTCGCGGCAAAGAGTCGGCACGACGTCTTTTTGTTCGACTCTACCCACAGCTTGCAGGCCACGCGATAGGTGCCAGGCGTGAGCTTCGCGGCGGGAATGGTCTGCGACAGTTCGAAATAGTCGGGCATGGGCACACTGTTCATCCAGCACACGTTGGTGCCATGCAGATTTTTGGCGTCCTGGTTCACGCCGTAGGAGTCGAGGCCGTTGCTGCCTTTCTTGAGCTGCCCCACCGAGGTCCAGCCGCAGGGAATGCCACGGCTGATGCTGCCGGCGGGATTCACCTGACAGTTGCTGCCGCGTTCAAAGTCGTAGTTCTCGATGAGCTGCTCGGTCAGCGTGAGGTCTTCCTCTTCCATCATGCGGCTACGGATGGCCTCGATGCGGGCATCCATCTCAAACTTGTCGTCGGTGGCATACCATGTGGCGAAGATGTCGTGCTGCGACTGCAACAGCGCATCTTTGGCGGCCTTCATCTCCTCGTAGGCCGTGGAGAGATGGGCAAAGCGGTCGTCGGTCTTGTTCTTGTAGGCATAGACAAACTCGTGGGTGGCGCGGCTCAGGTGAGCCATGTAGTGGGCATAGGCCGAGAGGTGGTCGTAGAAGAAGGTCTGGCGGTCGGCGGGCAGCTGAGCCTGCAGTGCCTCGCAGCGCGCGGCGACGTCGGCAAAGGCCTCAGCCTCGCGGGCCGTGCCGGCAAGGATGCTGTCGACCTGGTTGCTGCCCTCGATGCGGAAGGTGCGACCGGGCACACTCTCGTAGCCAATCTCGGTGAGCGGGTTGCGCTTAAACGTGCTCCACGTGTTGTTTATTTGTTTGATGACCTGACTGTGGCGCAGGTCTTGGAACACATACTGGCGGTCGAAGCCGCCGGGGAAATCGCTCTTCTTCGGGTTCCAGTAGCTGTAGTAGTAGTCGCGATAGAGCTGGGCGGCCTCGGCGGCATGCTCGTCGCCATAGTACTGACGGCAGAACTGCAACAGGAACGCATCGGTGGTGTAGTCGGCCGGGTTCCACATCATGGCGGCGTTGGCGCTCATCTCCATGAGGAACTCTCTGATGTTTCCGGCATTGACCACGCTGAACGTCAACGGCCCTTTGCTCATCACGTAGCGGTAGTTGTCTTCCATCTTCCAAGGGCCTTCGGCAGGGGCCAGGTGGGCACCTGTGGAATAGAACTGCAGGTTCATGTAGTAGCCCAGCTTCACGTTGTCGGTGTTGGTCCAGTTCACGAGGTCGTCGAAGGGATAGTGATCGCGGCGGCCGGCCACGAAGGTCCACAGCATGTTGGTGGCCGAGGGCGGTTTGAGGTAGCCGGCGGCCATAAGCGTGGAAATCTCGTCGTAGAACGTCATGCGCACAAACGGATTCTCCTCGCCCGTCGAGGCGCAAATCATGTCGTACTGCTCTTTCACCATGCGGTTGATGACCTCGGCCCGCTCGCGGTCGGTCGAGGGTGCGTCGGTGAACACAGCCCAGAAGGGTTGGTCGGTCTTACCGCGGAAAGCCACCTGCCACAGGTTCTCCACACCGCTGTTCATCACCGAGTTGATGTTGTACTGCCAGAACTCGCGCAGGGCCGTCATGTTGTTAATCGAGAGCGCGGGCGGCGTGGCCTTCTTCACCTGCTGCCAGTAGGCGTCCCAGTTGGCAAAGCTGTTGTTGAGCGCAATCATGTGGTGCGACGTGAGCACGATGCCGTACTTCTTGTAGAGCATGGCCTCGCTGTTGAGCGTGCCGTTGGTGGTCACGGTGGCGGTGTACTCCACGGTGTTGAGCTTCAGTCGGAGCATGGTCTCAAGCCACAGCTCGTTGTTGTCGGTGCTCTTCCAGCGCCAAGGCACAAACAGGTCTTCGTCGTTGGGGAACCATGCACGGTAGCGCACGGTGGGCGAAGGCTGATAGTAGTCGAAGTCGGCAGGCACATCGATGGCGTCGCGCCCTTCGGCTTCCCACGAGCACCAATACCACAGGGGCGGCACGCCGAGCACCTGCTCGCTGAACGAATAGATGGCATAGATGGTGCCGCGCATGTCCTTGCCGTAGAGATAGATGCAACGGTTATCGGCATCGCAGTAGACGCGGTGCGACTCGAAATCGTCGAGCGGTTTGGTCACGGTCAGCAGGTCGGTAGCACCCGCCGTGGACTCGTTGACCACGACAAGATTGTAGCGCTCAGCGTCGACCGTCGCACTGACCGACGGCGTGTAACTCAGCACCTTGCCGAAATCGCGGCACAGCGCGCTGACGGCCAGGCGCACCTGACTGCACTCGCCCGACGGCACGACAATCTGGAAATTGCCCGGCGTGAGCGTCAGCGGCACGTCGTCGGCTGCCCACATGCGGCACGACAAGGCGAACAGCACGACCAAGAGAATCGCAGATTTACGCATTGGCAAAAGCATTGCCAGAGTTTTTTTCTTCATAGGGTTTCTGGTTTATTGATGTTATAGATACGGCTCCTTTCTATGTTGAGGTGCAGCTTATCTTCTGCAAAGGTAAGGAAAAAGAAACTAACAGAAAGTGGAAGACCTTCGTTATCGTTCCGTAAACGTTTACGTGTAGTTTTTCATGTTTTCTTGCAAATGGTATAAACGAATTTACATAATTTTGCAGAGCATCCCATTCTTATATTATAATAAGGAGTAAGAAAAGAATAAAAACTGTATTAAACCAAAAACGATTATGAAGAAAATGAATCTATGGCGTTGTGTCGTCGTGGCTGTGGGCCTGATGACCAACATTTCGGTGTGGGCTCACGACGGTGACCACACCTATGTGAACGGCATCTGCTCCATTGAGGGTTGTACCGACCCCTATGAGGCTCCCGCTCAGGACGGCGAAGGCTGGTTCCTGGTGGCTAATGCGGGCAACGTGGAGTGGATTAGCGACTACGTGCAGAACGTAGCCATCAACCCGAACGTAAAGATGATTGCCGACATCGACTTCACAGGGGTCAACCACACGATGATTGGCCGCAACGATGCCAGGAAGTTCAACGGTGTGTGGGACGGTCAAGGTCACCGCATCAAGAACCTAGTGCTTAATTATGGCTCGGCCGATACGCCTACGGCCATCGGCTTCTTCGCCTGGGTGCGCGGCGGTTCAACCATCAAGAACCTCATCATGGACAAAACCTGCTACTTCGAGGGCAAGGTGCGCGTGGCTGCCTTCGTAGGTGTGACGCAGGTGGTTGACGGCGGACCCGTGCGCATTGAGAACTGCGTGAACGAGGCTAACGTGCAAGGTCATACGGGTGCTACGGGCGGCTTCATCGGATGCCGCAACCCGAACAACCAGGACACGCCGCAGGCCATCGTATCGGGCTGTGCCAACCATGGCGACATCTTGTGCGACGTCAACGAGGCAGGTGCCTTCGTGGGCTGGGCCAACTCGGCTCCCAACAAGCACATCGTGGAGAACAGCTATAACACAGGTAAGATTTCGGTCGACGGTAACAAGCGCGGATTCATCCGTGGCGACAACCTGCAAATCACCAACAGCTACGACTTTGGCGAGAATGCAAGCAAGAACAACCAGAAAGCGAGCTACGAGTGGGCTACCAGCGACCCCGTGGCAAGCGGCGAGTTGGCCTACATCATCAACGACAAGGCTGGCAGCCAGATTTTCTATCAAAACTTGGAGAGCAACGTCGAAGCTGCTCCCGTGCCCTTCAGCACAAGCGGACAGGTCTATGCCCACGGCAACTATCGCTGCGACGGCGTGGCACTGCCTGGCACTTATTACGACAACACCTATAGCGAAGGGGCTGTGATTCCTTCACACGATTACAACGACAACGGCATCTGCCAGAACGAGGGCTGTACGGCTCCCGCCCTGCGGGAAGAGCCCACAGTTGATGACGAGGGGTGGAGCCTGATTGCTACGGTGGCCAACGTAGAATGGCTCTCCGACAAGGTGGCTACCAGCGGCGGTACCTACGTGGCAAAGGCTAAACTCGTAGCCGACATAGATTTTGAGAACAAGGTGAACATCCATGCTCCCATCGGTCCTTCGACGGGTGCGAAGTTCAAAGGCGAGTTCGACGGACAGGGACACCGCATCATGAACATGATTATCGACCAGCCCACGAAGGAGGCCCAGGGTTTCTTCGGATGGTTGCAGGGCAACTCGAACACTTACATTCACGACCTGATTATCGACTCGTCGTGCTCCATCAAGGCTGCCAACAAGGCTGGTGGATTGGCCGGTGCCTCGCAGAACTACAACCAGAACGCAACCATCCACATCGAGAACGTGGTCACGGGTGCTAACGTCACCGTCACAGGTCAGGATGCTGCCGGCATCGTGGGCGGTGAGTCAGGCGATAAGGCCAACTATCTGGTTCGCAACTGCGTGAACACAGGCACCATCACCTCGACACATCAGAATCCCTATGTCGGCGCACTGTTCTGCTATCAGGAGCGTGGCACGGTGGAGAACTTCATCAACCTCGGTACCATCAACGGACATCTGGGTGGTAACATCGGACGATTCAACGGTGGTCAGCTGATCAACATTGTCGACCTGAGCGACACACAGAACAAGACGCAGGCCGTGGTCGAGGACCTCACTACCGACGACATTGCCTCGGGTAAGCTTGCCTTCTATATGAACGAGCAGGCTGGCGAAGAGGTGTTCTTCCAGACGCTCGGTACCGACGAACACCCGATGCCGTTCAGCACCAGCCTGCAGGTCTATGGCGAGGCTTGGGACGCAATCAACACTGTTTATTATAATAACAACGAAGGCGTGGTTACTGCCAGCGGTGTGACCATCGACGACCAGTGCCGCGCCTTCACCCTGCCCGCAGGTGCCACGAGCATCTCGACGTGGAAGGTGGCCTACAGCCGCGACAACGTGGCTGGCTTCAACACGGTCTGCCTGCCCTTCGCCCTGACAGCAGACCTGCTGCCTTCCGGTGCAAAGATCTACACGCTGGGCGACATCAAGGAGGCTTCTATTGATGTCAACGAAGCTACTGAGGTGGCTGCCGGTGTTCCCTGCCTCGTAGAGTTCCCCGCCGACTATACCGGCACATGGGACATTGCCATCGACGAGACCACCTCACTGGCCGTTGAGCCCGTCGCCGGTACACTGAAGGGCTCGTACGTCACCGAGGCCATCGGCGCAGGCAAGTACAAGCTGAACAGCACCGGCACAGCCTTCGGACAGACTACCGAAGCCGCTACCATCAAGCCGTTCCGCGCTTATGTTGAGGCTGAAGGCTCGGCCAAGGAACTCACGCTGAACTTCGGCGGCGAGACCGGCATCGAGTCCCTCATCCTTCATCCCTCATCCCTCATCTCTCATCCCTCATCCGTTTATGACCTGCAAGGCCGCAAGACCACACTGCGCAAGGGCATCAACATCGTGAAGATGGCCAATGGCGAAACCCGCAAAATCGTTGTTAAATAATTAATAATGTCAGAGATTATGAAAAAGAACTATATCCGGCCTGCTGCAAAATTCGCAGCAATGGCAGCAGCAGAGAATTATTTGACAACATCGCTCCCCATCGTCGACGAGAATGTTGACGACTCGGGGAAGGCGAAAGGTAACATCTTCGACGACGAAGACGCCATCCTCACTCCCTCCTCCGTCTGGGAGTAAACGCTCACCCCCAAGGGGGAACCGCAAAAATTTTCAATAGGTTTGTAAGAAAAGCCGGGCATTCCACTTTCGGAACGACCCGGCTTTTCAGTTTTTAGTTTTTTCACCTTTTTCACCTTTTTCACCTTTTCACCTTTTTACCTTTTCACCTTTTCACCTTTTTCCCGTCGAGGACGATTTCGTAGGAGCCTGCCGAAGCGTCAGACAACTTGAAATAGGCCGAGAACGATTTCATGCCGACGGCTGTTTCTGATTTCACAATCTGTCCTGCGGCATCGATGAAGAAGATGTCTTTCATCATAGCCTGGAACGAACGCGGACGATAGAGCCCCACCATCGAGCAGCCCTCGCTTGCCACGGACTGTGCCGAGCCGCCCTTGAGGGTCAGGTCGTTGAAGGTAAAGATGGCGGGACGCGAAATGGTGGGGCGAACGATGTAGGGCTTGTGGGCCTCGATGGCTGTCACCGACGCAAAGTTCAGCGCGGTGCCCTCGACGCTCTCCAGCTGCGCCACGATGGCGTTGCTGCCGAACAGGTAGTCAATCTGCTCCTTGGTCAGGTTGACGGGCAGACAACACGTAGTCCACTCATCGGCATGGAAAGGCAAGCGCATACACACGTTGACATGCTCGGCATCGGTCTTCGCGCTGTAGACGACGTTGCTGTTCAACACGGTATAGCCTTCGCGCTGGGCCAACAATGCGACGAGCTGGTCGCGGATGGTCTGCATGCCGGCATAGGTGGGGTGGTCGAGCGCCTTGCTCACACCCGACAGCGTGAGCACTGGCACGCCGTAGTGCTGGCAGATTTCACTGACCGAGGTGTTGATGTCGGTCTTCAGTCCGTTGTTGAGCATGAAGACGATGAAAGCATCAGGGAATTTCTCTTTCAGGTAGTTGAGCACCCATGCCGTGGCGGGCCGGAAGGCTTTCAGGTCGGCTGTGGTCCAGTCGGCATATTTGTACGAGCCGATGGGCGACCCGGCATTGCTGTCGTTGGTGCCGCCCTCGACGACGATGATGTCGGCCTTGCGGAGGTTCTGGCTGCGATAGACGAACGACACGGTAGAGGCATCGTCGCCATTCCACCAGGTGTTGCAGATGGTGCCGCCCGAGAAGCTGTTGTTTTGTTCGAGTCGTATGCCGGTCTCGCGCTCGAAGAGTTTCCACCACGTCTGCGAAGGCTCGTAGATATCGATGCCCTGCCGTGGGTAGAACTGGGCGTTGTCCACCGGCTCAGTCTTCCCGACGAACGTCGAATAACTGTCGCCGATGACCGAGAACGTTTTATATTTTTCGGCAAGGAAACTGGGTTCGTTGCCGGTGGTCGGTTGTGCGGTCATGTCGGCTGCTGCAAGCGCCAGCACGACGACAAGCGTCACGACGCGACGCAAGAAGGATGGAGGGAATGTCATTTTCATAATGCGATGATGCTATTTTTTTATAAATTTCTTACCGTTTTGAATATACACATTAGAAGTTGAAAGGTTGAAAGATTCAACCTTCTGGCCTTGCAGGTCGTAAATGGATGAGGGATTATTCATTTTTCGCTCTTCTTCATTCGTTAGCGTAGCGCTCTCAATGCCTGTGCCCTCGAGGTCGAAGCTGCCTGTGGCGAAGGTCGAACCGTGATAGGCCGCATCGACACACTGCACGCCGTAGGTGTAGCGGCCGCCTTCGTCGAGCGAGAACTTGACGGTGCGTGCCTGACAGGCATTGCCCGCACCCACCACTTTCCTGATGCCGTCGTTGTCGCCGCCGATGAACGAGTTGCACGACGTGACGAGCTCGCCGCGACTGTTCTTCACCCAATATTCGAAAGTGGCGTTGCCCTTCACCGTCGAGGGCAGCTGCCACGAGAGGGTGACGCTGTTGCCGTCGACCACCGGCTCGTTCAGGATGGGAGCATCTGGTCGCGGAACGGGCTGCCCCTCGGCGGGCGTATTGGGGTTGAGCGTGGCCTGGAAATGGGTGGGGTTCGAGAGGAAGAATATGCCGTCCCACGACTGTCCCATCTCCACGATGTCGTTCACGCCGTCGGCATTGAAGTCGACAAAGCAGGTCGACAGCTCCGAGCTTGATCCGAAACGCCAGGTCTTCACGAAGTTGCCTCGTCCCGCAGGGTTGGTATAGATGAATCCGGTCTGGGTGTTGACCGAGCCAAACCATCCCGACGAGAAATAGTCGAGGTTTCCGTCGCCGTCCCAGTCGATAAATCCGTTTTGGTTGGGCACGGTGTTCAGCGGTCGTCCCAGCTCGATGGGACAGCTGTAGTCTACGGCATAGGCCACCGTACCGTCGGCACGCCGCGTGGCACGGAAGAGTCCCCAGATGTCGTGCTTGCGTCCGGTGCCGCAGTAGCCCACGATGTAAAGGTCGGGCACACCGTCGCTGTCGACATCGCCAATCGACAGTCCGCACTCGCCCACCGCCCACACGGCATTGCTACCCCACCGGTTGCGGTCTTGCAGGTTTTGCCGACGGAACGTGCCGGGCTGTGCAGGGTCGTTCAAGAAGACGTCGAAGAAATGGGTCTCGGTACAGCGGTCGTTCTCCATGCAGGTGACCGTGCGCCCCAGAGCGGCGTTGTCGTTCATCTGTCCGCTGATGATGAAGTCCTGCAGGCCGTCGCTGTTCAGGTCGTAGGCCCGCACGAACGCCATTTCGAAATGATAGACCTCGTCGGCCGGGAAGATTTCCTGAATGCGGAACGTGTCGTCGCCCTCGTTCACGAGGATGTAGTTGCACGTCTCGTAGCTGGCAGGCTGGTTGCTGCTGTTGGTCTGATAGCCTATGCCGATGATGTCGAGCCGACCGTCGTTGTTCACGTCGGCAACGGTGCCCGACAGAAACTTCCGCATGTCGAACTCCACACTCGCGCCGTCGGCATCGACGAAACGCGGACTGAGCTGCACGAACGAGCCGTCGCCCTGGCCGAGGAAGATGCCTTCCTTGCTAAAGCCCGAGGTGTAGGGCTGGTCGGTGTAGAGGCGGCCGGTGGTCTCAAAAGCCACGATGTCCATCAGTCCGTCGCGGTTGAAGTCGCACGGCGTGATGGCGGGCCGGTCGGTCACGTTGAAGCCGATTTTCCTGTCGTCGGCCTGGTGCCAGCGCAGCATGTCGAGCGTCGGGTCGATGAGCAGCACGTGCGACATGCGCAGCCGCTCCACGTCGTTGGTGCCGGCTGTGTTGGTCACGTCGCGGCCAAAACCGGCAATCACCAGGTCGGCAAACGTGTCGTTGTTCAGGTCGACCGCCACGCAACCGCCATAGTAGCCGGCCCACGAGGCGTACTGCACAAATTCGGGATAGATGCGTTCTTGTGCCGCAGCCGGACGGAAGAACAGCGCACTGAAAGCAATAAGCAAAACTATTTTCTTCATTTCTTAGATTTTAATGATTGTCACAAACAACCGTCAAAGTTAACAAAAAAATTAAAATAATGACGCATGAACTAAAAAAAATTGCTGTTTTAAGAATTAAGGTCGCAAGAATTTTTCTATCTTTGCAGAAGATAAGCTGCACCTTAACATAGAAAGCAAACTTTCTCTGTGTTCGGTTTGCATTATCTTTGCAGAAGATAAGCTGCACCTCCGATAACTTCCGTTAACTTCCGCCGACGCAGTCGGCTAACTCCCGTTAACTCCTATGAAATACTGATTACTGCTATGGCTAACGACAAACCCACTCGACGCATCACGCTGAAAGACATTGCCAACCACCTCGGTGTGAGCGTGGCAACCGTCTCGCGTGCACTGAAGAACAGCAAGGAGATTGGTCCCGACCTCTGCCGGCGCGTCCACGAGCTGGCCGACGAATGGAACTACCGACCCAACCCCTTCGCACAAAGCCTGCGCAAAGGCACACCCAGCATCATCGGCGTCATCGTGCCCAACATTGTCACCCACTTCCACTCGGGTGTCATCGCCGGCATCGAGGACCGCGCCCGGCGTGCGGGCTACTCGGTCATCTGCGCCAACAGCCGCGAACAGTATGCCGTCGAGGTGGCCCTCTGCGAAGAGCTCGCCTCGCTACACGTGGAGGGCATCATCGCCAGCATCGCACAAGACACCACCGACTATGCCCACTTCGAACGCCTCCACTCGATGAACGTGCCCGTGGTGTTCTTCGCCCGAACCTGTCTGTCGGAAAAGTTCTCGTCGGTCGTGTCGAATGGTGAACGGGCATCCTACGAGGGCACGAGTCACCTCGTCGGCAAGGGCTGCCGCCGCATCGCGTTCATCGGCGGACCCAACCACCTCGACATGGTGCAGCGACGCAAGCACGGCTATCTGGAAGCCCTGCGCGAGAACGGCATCACCATCGACCGCGAACTAGTGCGCTGCAAGGAGCTCACCCACGAAGCTGCCTACCAGTCGATGCAAGAACTGCTCGACATGCCCACCCCACCCGACGGTGTGCTGGCTGTGAACAACACGCTCATCTACGGTGCCATGAAGGCCATCAAAGACCGGCGGCTGCGCATGCCCGACGACATCAGGCTCATAGGATTCTCCGACGACTACAACCTGTCCTACCTCTCGCCCACCGTCTCGGCCATCGAAGACCAGGCCCACCTCATGGGCGAGCAGACCTGCAACCTGCTGCTGCAACGCATCGGCGGCGACAGCACCGTGCAGCACAAAGTGGTGCCCATGCGGCTGGTCTATCGCGAGAGCAGCCGATGACGACAGCTCGCAGGCTGTTGTGATGAGTCAACAGCAATCATAAAAATCGTTAAATCCGGACGGAATTTTTTAACAAATTCTGTTCGGATTTTTTTCGATTCTACGCGAGTGAAACATATATCTTTCAAAAATTGAAAGGTTGAAAAGGTAAAAAGTTGAAAAGTCTGATTTGCGAAAGATATATGTTTCACCTTGCAAAAGATAAGCTTTTACCATCCAAAAGACGGTCTTTTGCAACCCGAAAGCTTAGCTTTCGCAAGCGAAAGATATACCTTTCGCATGTAGGGACGCGGCGTTCCGCGTTAAAAATCGATTTAACCGACTGGGCGATAATGGATTAGGCAAAATCACGGAAAGTGGCAAAAAATGGCCGTTTTTGAGTGCGTGGGAGGTCGCGGACGCAAAAAAGCCCGTTTTTCGCGTTAAAGAAAAACGGGCAAATGCAAAAATATGTAAAATTCAGCTTTATCTTACTTCTCTTGGTCTGCTTTTTGCTGGTCGACAGGCTCATAATCTGGTGCGACAGGCTCGCCCATAAGTACAAGTCCGTCGCAACTGCCATTAAGGGGATACATGCAGAGCGCCAGGTCTTCGGCTTCTTCCATCTTTTCGCGCTCGCCGGGACCTTTGTCGTTGATGCCGCAGAGGTGCAGGATGCCGTGGATGATGACGCGGTGCAGCTCTTCGTCGTAGTCCTTGCCGAACTTCTCGGCATTGGTGCGCACGGTGTCGAGCGAGATGACGAGGTCGCCGTTGAGCACGTCGCCCTCGCAATAGTCGAAGGTGATGATGTCGGTGTAGTAGTCGTGGCCGAGATATTCGCGGTTCACCTCGAGAATTTTCTCGTCGTCGCAGAAGAGGTAGCCCACCTCGCCCACCTTCTTGCCGTAGTATTCTGCCACCCGACGAATCCAACGGGTAGTCTCGCGCCGCTTGATGGCAGGCATCTTCACATGCTCAGTGTTGTAAGTAATCATATCCTAAGGTTGAATAGTTGAAAGGTTGAACCAACGGTCGCTGTCGCGAAGCGGGGAAAGCAAAGGTTGAAAGGTTGAAAACTAAAAACTGAAAATTATTCATTATTCATTATTCACTATTCACTAGCGTCAGCGCGCTACAAACTCGCTGACGTCGCGACCGAAATGCTCGAGCTCGCGCAAAATTCCCGATGAAATGGACGAAAATTGCGGGTCGGCAAAGAGCAGCAGAGTCTCAATGCCCGAGAGCCGACGGTTCATCTCGGCCTGCTCGCGCTCGTACTCGAAATCCTTGACCGACCGCACACCGCGAACGATGACGTCGGCCTGCTCGCGACGCGCAAGTTCGATGGTGAGGTCGCTGTAGGCTACGACACTGACCGACGGCGTGTCGGCGTAGATTTTCCGGATGGCTGCCACCCGCTCGTCGGCGGTCTGGCGGCACTGCTTGCGCTCATTCACGCCTACGCCGATGACGAGGCGGTCGAATAGCGGCAACACGCGCTTCACGATGTCGGCATGACCAACGGTAAACGGGTCAAAACTTCCAGTGAAAAGGGCTGTTTTCATATATACTAAAAATAAAAACCAAAACCAAAATTACCCGAAGATGTCGGGCTCCATGATGTTGCCCGAATAGGGATTACGGCCAAGGTGGTCGTAGGCCAGACGGGTGGCCATGCGACCGCGGGGCGTGCGCTTGATGAAGCCTTCCATGATGAGGAACGGCTCATAGACCTCCTCCACCGTGCCGGTGTCTTCGCCGATGGCGGTGGCAATGGTCGACAGACCCACAGGACCGCCGCGGAACTTGTCGATGATGGTGAGCAGTATCTTGTTGTCAATCTCGTCGAGACCATACTGGTCGATGTTCAGAGCCTTGAGCGAGAGGCGGGCAATATCGCTGTCGATGCGGCCGCTGCCCTTCACCTGGGCAAAGTCGCGCACACGGCGCAACAGGGCATTGGCGATACGGGGCGTGCCACGCGACCGTCGCGAGATTTCGGCAGCAGCCTCGTCGTCGATGGGCACACGCAGGATGGCGGCCGAACGCTTGATGATGCGCTGAAGGGTCTCAGGGTCGTAGTATTCCAGGTGCATGTTGATGCCGAAGCGGGCACGCAACGGGGCTGTGAGCAGTCCGCTGCGCGTGGTGGCACCGACGAGGGTGAAGGGGTTGAGGTCGATCTGGATGCTTCGGGCAGAGGGACCTTTGTCGATCATGATGTCGATGCGATAGTCCTCCATGGCCGAGTAGAGATATTCCTCGACGACGGGCGACAGTCGGTGAATCTCATCGATGAACAGCACATCGTTGGGTTCGAGCGAGGTGAGGATGCCGGCCAGATCGCCGGGCTTGTCGAGCACCGGACCACTGGTAATCTTAAATCCCACGCCCAGCTCGTTGGCGATAATGTTCGACAACGTGGTCTTGCCCAGTCCCGGAGGACCGTGCAGCAATGTGTGGTCGAGCGGCTCGCCACGATATTTCGCAGCCTCGACAAACACTTCGAGGTTTTCGACCACGCTCTGCTGACCGCTGAAGTCGCCAAAGCGCAAAGGCCGCAACGCGTTTTCAAAATCGCGCTCTTTCTGCGAATAGCTCTCCTGTCGGATGTCAAAATCTTCTGCCATGCCTGCAAAGTTAAACATTTTTTTCGTAACTTAACACAAACTTGCGAAAATAATATGCTATCTCAGAGATAGTAGATGGCTTCGTTGCCCATGCAGCAGAGTAGGTCGAGGATGCTGAGGTCGGGCAGGAAACCGTGCTTTTGTTGGAACACCTGCCAGTAAGGTCTAACCACAGCCTCCCCCAGCCTGCACCCTGCCCTCACAGGGAGGGGAGAACAGTCGGGCTGTGCGGTTGCATCCCCCCTCCCTTTGAGGGCAGGGTGCAGGTCGGGGGAGGCTGCGGGGGCATTGATATCAAGCAGCTCGCACATCTTCTGCATGATTTCAAAGTTGAAATCGAAGAGATATTCCCACCGATTTTCAAAGAAGAAGGGGCGCAGGTCGTCTTCGTAGAACTGGAAGAAGGGACTGTGCCCGTAGGCCGAACTGATGGCCTGCCAGTGGAGGTGGCGCCAGTTGCCGTGGTCGCTGATGCGGATTTCCTTGACGGGAGTACCGACGCGACCGGTGTGCACTACGGGAACGGTCAACGTCTGCGTGCCGGCAGCGGTGGCGATGGTGCAACGGTTGCGAAAGGTCTGCTTCACCCACGGCTCATCGGCGTCGATGACAACGCGACCCGTCTGATGGAATTGCCGATACCATGAGACGGGTCCGAAGTAGGTGGTGGGAAGCAGTTGATTATTCATAATGCATAATTCATAATGCATAATTCATAATGCGTAATTCATAATGCGTAATTGCATCCCGTAAGTCTGCTTAACTATGCATTATGAACTATGAATTATGAATTTATTTAATGTTGTCGACCAGACGGAAGAGGCGGTTC
Organism: uncultured Prevotellaceae bacterium; assembly: GCA_902776685.1. GTDB lineage: Bacteria > Bacteroidota > Bacteroidia > Bacteroidales > Bacteroidaceae > Prevotella. The sequence continues at coordinate 2,790 of CACYRB010000023.1, read as the reverse complement.
CAGCGCACGCCCTTGAAACCCTTGCGGTCGGGGTCGCTCGACCACCAGATGAAGATGGGCTTACCTACGACATGGTCTTCGGGCACAAAGCCCCAATAGCGCGAGTCAAGCGAGTTGTGACGGTTGTCGCCCTGCATCCAGTAGTAATCCATCTTGAACGTGTACTCATGAGCCAGCTTGCCGTTGATGTAGATTTGTCCGTTCTTCACGTCGAGCTGATTGCCTTCGTAGGTGCGGATGGGACGTTCGTAGATAGCAATATTGTTCATGTCGAGCTTGATGGTCTCGCCCTTCTTCGGAATCCAGACAGGACCGTAGTTGTCGCGTGTCCAACCGGTGTTGCCGTTGAGCGGATAGATATCGCTGGTCGATGCCTCGGTGACAGGTGTCACGCTGGCGACGATGTCCTTACGGGCCTGCAACTGCTTGACAGCGCTCTGCGTCAGGGGCAGATAGCCGCGCTGGTTGAGCGTGATGAGGTCTTCCATCGAGATGCCACACTGTTCCATCAGCTCGTCGGGAAGATTCTGGCGCAGCTTCACATAGTAGCTGTACTGCACATTGTCGGGCTCCTTGTTGGGTTTTCCGTCGAGGTAAACAATGTGGTTTTTGATTTGCAACGTCTGTCCAGGCAGACCCACACAGCGCTTCACATAGTTCTCGCGACGGTCGGTAGGACGGGTGATGATGCTGCCATACTCCGCCTGATTGTCCTGGATGTATTTCTTTCCGAGACCATAGATGTGCTTGAACAAGTCGTACTGCTGTTCGCGGTTCAGACTGTCGATGTTGGCTGGGTCGGAGGTCTGACCTTCATAGAGCTGCCGACCGAAGGAGTAAACCATCTGGTAATAGTCCTGTGCCTGCCACTGCTCAGCCGAGCAGAGCGTGTCGCCGGCAGGATAGTTGAACACCACGATGTCGTTGAGCTCGACATGTCCGAGACCTTTCACACGACGGTAGTCCCAATGGGGCCACTCGATGTACGACTTCATGCCAAACACGGGCAGGGTGTGCTGCGTGAGGGGCATGGTGAGCGGAGTCTGCGGGATGCGCGGTCCGTAGCTCACCTTCGACACGAAGAGATAGTCGCCCGTGAGCAGACTCTTCTCGAGCGACGATGAAGGAATGACGTAGTTCTGGAAGAAGAACAGGTTGATGAAATAGACAGCCACGAGGGCGAACACCAAGGCATCGACCCACGACATGACCCAGCGCACGGGTCCTTCGCTGTTTTTCCACCACTGCCATTTTATTTTCTTGGTGATGTAGACATCGTAGATGAACGGCACGACGAGCAATCCCCACCACGACTTCACCCAGTAGAGGAATGCAAGATAGAGTATGAGCACAAGGATGAACTTGGCCCACTGCTTTTTAGGATTCAGTTTTTCTTTGTCTTTATCAATCATAGTGATTATCTGTTTACGTTTTTCCTATTTTCGTTAAAACTTGAACATGTCGCTGATGGTGAGCAGGCCCGAATGCTTGGCGGTGTATTCGGCGGCAAGCACGGCACCCAGAGCGAAGCCCTTACGCGAGTGGGCATCGTGGGTGATAGTAATCTGGTCGGCTTCGGAGTTGTAGATGATGGAGTGAATGCCGGGCACCTCGCCCCTACGGAAAGAGGTGATGGGCATGGTGCCGGGTTCCGGGGTTTCAGGTACTTCGGAGGTTTCGGGATTATCGAGGATGGCTTCCCATTTTTTCACGCGGTCGACATTGTCGATTATGTCTTCGGCCAGTGTGATGGCTGTGCCTGAGGGATGGTCGAGCTTGTGCACGTGGTGGGTCTCCTCCATACGCACGTCGTACTGCGGAAACTCGTCCATGATATGGGCCAGATAGCGGTTCACGGCCGAGAAGATGGCGACGCCAATCGAGAAGTTCGAGGCCCAGAACAGCGTCTGTCCTCCGTTGTCGCAGAGGTCGCGCACGTCTTGCCCGTGCTCCTTCATCCATCCCGTTGAGCCCGACACCACCTTCACGTTGTGCTTGAAGGCGCGCAGATAGTTGTCGTAGGCGGCTGTGGGGTTGGTGAACTCGATGGCCACGTCGGCAGAGGCAAAGGCCTCGCTCTCAAAATCCTGCTGGTTGTCGATATCGATAATCGACACAATCTCGTGGCCGCGACTGAGGGCAATCTGCTCTATCATCTTACCCATCTTACCATAGCCAATCAGTGCAATCTTCATGTTCTACCTTTTTTTAAATGCGGTGCAAAATTAAGAAAATAATTCCGTAAAACAAGGCTGTTGACACAATTTTTGATGTCTTTAGAGTATTTAAGGTCCTTAGTTAGGAATTTACAGGAGTTATCGGGAGTTAACAGGCTTACAACCTGAGGAGTTAACAGACAATAGTTTTTCCTATCGTGAGAACTATCGTCCGCTAACTCCTGCTAACTTCCGCCGACGCAGTCGGCTAACTTCTATTAACTCCCAGCAAGCGAAACTTGAAACCCTAACCCTTCAGAGAGCTGTTTGCCAATGTTATTTCTTGGCGAGTTTGTCGGCGAGCACCTTCATCCAGAAGCCGCCAATAACCGAGCGGGCCTTGAAGCCTACCATGTTGCCGGTCTTCGTGTCGTACCAGTCGCTGATGGGCACGCGCGAAGAGGTCTCGTTGACGTAGTCCCACAGCGGGTCGACAAACTTCAGAAACGTCTTGTTGTCCTTGGACATGGCTGCAGTCCACATGATCCAGTCGTTCTTGGTGTAGTCCTTGCGGATGTCGAGCGGCAAGCCGTACTTGTTCTGCTTGGTCAGGTAGTATTTGATTTCGCGCTCC
>CACYRB010000022.1:31975-39623 GCA_902776685.1 uncultured Prevotellaceae bacterium | reverse complement strand
CCCCATACTGAAATGGGAAACCCGCCAATGGGGCGAAGTCCCCGCCGACTTCGGCAGAAAAAAATAAAAAGGCAAAAAAGTAAAAGGTGAAAAAGTAAAAAGGTGAAAAGGTAAAAAAGACTCCATTAGCATGTAGGGGAAGGCTACGGGGGGGCGAGCGCAGCGAGGGATGCGCGGCGTGCCGCGTTAAAAAAATATGTCATTATAAGAAATAATGTCATTCTGTCGAAAACATGTTATTTTGTTAATATGTCTAACAACAATAGGCAGGGGTGTTGCGACACCCCTGCCTATTTTCTGTCAGCCCTACGGGCTTTACTGTTCACCCTTCACGAGGGCTTTGTCCTGCCTGTCCCGTTTTACCACAACGAGAAACTGATTTTCATTTTGTCGTCAGCCATCTCCTCTTCTTCCCAAAAGAGCTCTTCGTCGAAATTGTCGTAATCGACATTGACGATGACTTCCTTGCCGAAGGCCTCATCGGTCCACTCGCTTTCTGCACAGAGGTGCTGAGCCTCGTTGATGAAGATGACTGTTGCCTCAGGACAGATATATTCTTTCTTATTCATTACTATTCCTTTCGTTTTATCTGACTATTATTATATTCTTTTTCTGTCCTTACTTAATCACGACTTTTTTACCGTTGACGATATAGATGCCAGGTGTGGGCTTGCCAGTGACGCGACGGCCCTGAAGGTCGTAGACAACTCTGCCTTTCTGCTCTTTCTCTACAGCTACTGACTGTATGCCCGTGGCATTGCCGTCGAAGAGGAAGGCACCGCCTTCCTTCGCAGGGTTCATGTTGGCATTGTTCAGTGCCTCACGCATGTCTTCAACGGTAATGTAGCAGCGGTGGGCAGGAAGTGTGGTGGCTTTATATTTCCAGAAGCCCAGCTTGTACGATGCTTCATACTCTCCGGTCTGCTCATTATAGGTCGTCTCATTCTTCTGCCGGCCGAGCGTCAGGATGCTCTTCGACGTTACGGTCATCTCCTCTGTGGTGCCTCGCAGCAGGTTGTTGGCTATCGCCGTGGCATTGGCACCACCGTTCTTCAGGTTCACCCACTTCTCTTTCTCTGGATAAGTCTCGGGGTTGTAGGCTGCCTTGTAGGTGATGTTGTCCTCGTTCACACCGTGGAGCTTAGGTATCATCAGCGTATTGGGGTCTTCAATACCCATTTGTTGGGCATAAGCCTCCCTAATAGCAGACGATCTGTAGTCTTCCCATCCCATATAGTCGAAGTCCCATGCAGTCTGGAAGTCGTAAAGGCCGGCTGCCTCATCCGAACGGACAATGACCGGCGTATTTGCCGGCAGCACCTCGCCCGGGCCGCCAATCTTTTGCAGCACGAGCTGGGCATCGTAGGGGTCGTTGGGTTGGTTAGCCTCTTTGAAATCTTCCTGGAAGCCAGTGACCACGTAGACCTCTACGCCATTGGGGATGACAGCATCGTAGTCGAGCATGATCGTTGATGAGTAATAGTCGGTGCCCGTCGGGTTGCCGGTAGCATTTTTTGTTGCCGGGTTGATGTTCAAGATGTAGGGATAGAGATGGACACGTATCTCGATATACGGGGAAATTTTGGTTTTTCCATCAGCGAGTGTATACTCTTGTCCGCCATTGAAATTCGTGTTGTACCGATAGGTCAGCACATTGTCGTAAAGGTCGTGGTCGAGCACTTTTCCGTTATTTTCGGTCAACACCTCTGCCATGGAGTGTAAGAAAAGATACTTGTTCGGGTCTGGGTTTTCCGGATCATCTTTCAATGACGCGTTTCGCTCTGCGTTTAGTTCTGCTATCGTACCCATGAACGGTTCTGCCTCACTGGCAATATTGTTGATTCCGGCTTTAGCATCCTCGACAGTAGGGTAGAGATTTAAGTTTTCGAGGTGTTCATAGCCGCCGCCGTTGGGTGCATGTAAGGCTATCCAGTCTTGCGAGCCGTCCTCGGCTGTGCCCTTCAACACTTCGACGTTTCGGAAGCCCACCTGCATCTTGTTATCGGATAAGCCTGATCCCGCATTTAATTTCTTCAAGTTTGTAGTTTGAATGTTACTGAGGTCGAGCGTGAGCAGCATGTTGTTCTCACACTCCAGATTATTCAGACTCGTCAAGCCCGAATGGAGGTCCAAAACTTCCAACAGATTGTCGGCTATCAGCAGAGACTGTAAGTTGTCATCCAAATACTGCGTATTGAAATTCTTTATCTTGTTGGTGTACAAGGCAGGGATGATAACTTTCGGGCCTCCGGTTTCGGCGTCCCAGACCGATGTGGAGTATGCACCGCCGTTGAGCTGCACACTTAGCAATTTCGCTATATATTCTGCCGGACGTCCTTCTGACGGTTCTGTCAGGAATTCTACATTCTGAAACTGATTTCTCTTGGCATTGAAGGTCACGAGATTGGAGCATCCGCTCAGGTTGACCGTCGTCAGGAAATTCTGGTCGATGAAGAGCTTTTGCAGACTGGTATTGTTGCTCACATCGAGTTTAGTGAGGTCTAAATTAAAACTATATAAGTTCACGAAAGTACCTCCACTGAGATTTAACTCTCTCAGCGGACCTTTATTGTAATTACCATTTGTGGTAGAGAAATAAACAGTAGTGCTGGTGGTAGGAGTGATGTTGTAGGTGGATAGGGAGGTGCTGGTTGAGGTGATTGTCGGATTGATTCCGCCCTTAATCCCACATCCACTAAGGTCGAGAACCTCAAGCCTATTGGTGTCAATATCGAGATTCCAGCTTCCTACAGTTGTCTTGTTAACAGACACTACCACGTAATATTGGGGAGTGATACTATTATATCCGGCAATTAATGTATTATCTGTGGTGGATCGTGTTGTAGTTGAATAATAATTTATTCCCGTATGATTTGGGAGGTAGAGTTCGCGTGTTGTCGAGTTGGCAATGTTGATCTTTGTCAGGTTCATCGCGGCATTGGTCAGGTCGATCTTCTGTACCCCTGACCCTGAGGCATCCAGTTGGGCGAGGGCGGGCAGCTTGGGAGCAGCAGCCGTAGCTCCGGTGTTGCAGATGAGTCCGAGGTGGTCTTCGGTCAGGTCGCCCCAGTCTGTTCCCTGACAGGTCAGCGTCTGCAAGGCACTGCAGCCGGAGATGTCGATCTGGTTCAGGTTTGTGAGCGTAAGCGTCCTGATGTTGGGTTGGTTGCCCATATTGACCACGAGGTCGCTACACTCTTCGGCTTCGAGTGTAAAGGTGGTCGAGGTCAGCGTGCCCAGCGTCAGACTGGTGGCACCGCCCTTGATGGTCAGCGTCTGCAAGGCTGTGTAGGCGGAAAGGTCAACAGCCTTGTTCGTCTGATTGGTAACGTCGACGGTCAACGTGGTTTCTGTTTGGGCCATAACGCACATCGGCAATAAGGCGAGCAGCATGACTGCCAGTCGTTTCATTTTTTTCATGTTTAATACTTTTATACTCAGTTACTTAGTAATAAATAGGGGTATTTCCCCAAGAAAACTCTCTCCGGCTTACACTACAAGCCAATTTGGGTGCAAAATTACAAAGAAAAAAAATAATTTTGCATCCATTTCTGTAAAAAAACTTTAAACAATGAAAAAATAAACGACTTATTTCAGGTTTTGGCAATTATTTTTTTGTATTTTGCAATATCGACATTGCAAAACTGTTTACTTCTATCTGTTTTTCAGAGCGCAAGGCGCAGCCCACAATTGGTAAAGCAACTGGCTGGGGTGTAATAGTTACGATAAGTGTTGCGACAATTCCCGGCATCATTACGGAAGCTCCCGCCACGCATTACGCGGAAGATACCACTCGGCGGACCCGTTGGATTGGTCTGAGCCTCCTCGGTATAGCTGCCATAACGGTCGGCACACCATTCCCACACATTACCTGACATATCGTAAATACCCAATTCATTTGGCTGCTTACTTCCAACTTCGTGTGTGGTTTCCGTACTATTGACAACATACCAACCTACTTCGTCAAGACTGTTGCTACCGCTGTAAGTATAATTGTTGTTTTTCTTTCCACCACGTGCCGCATATTCCCACTCCGCCTCAGTCGGCAAACGGAACGTCTCACCTGTCAGTTTATTCAGTTTCGATATGAACTCCTGACAGTCTTTCCATGTTATCATCTCCACAGGCAACAATGCATTCGACTGATTATCTGACGGGTTGTTACCCATCACTGCCTCCCATAACTGTTGAGTGACTTCGGTTTCGCCCATGTAGTAGTCGGAAAGATTTACCGTGTGCATAGGTTTCTCCCTTTCGTCACCGGTTTCACTTCCCATATTAAACGTTCCACCTTCAACGGAAATCATGTTGAAGCTAACACCATTGACCGTATATGTGCGCATAGGTTGATTTCTTACAACATAGGTTACCATCATCTCGTTAAGGTTTTCGTCGTTGGCAGTAATCGTCACCATTCCCGATTTCAGGAAAAAGACGTCTATCGTGCCATCGTTGTTTCTTGCTATTGTAGCAGTATTTTCGTTGCTGCTTTCCCATTCTGTATCGCCTGCATGGTCTACAGGTTCATGGCTTTCGTTGTTCATGATGAACAGCCTTCGGGCTGTTCCTGCCATATAGTTTTCTCCGGATGACTCCGATTGCCGCTGTTCGTAGTTTGCAATAGAACAGTTTTCAGGAAACTGAAATGTTCCCCTTCTAATGTGTTCAATATCTTTCAGGTCACCCAGGGTCACCCAACTTCCTCCGCCTGAACGAACTTCATGATAACCGAAGAAGTACCGGCCACTATTGGCCGAAAACCTGAATGTACGGTCGGTCATGGCATAGGTTTGCTTGCTACCGTCTTTCTTTACTACGGTAACAAATTGTTCAGTCTGTGCCTGTAGACATAGTGTTGTTGCCAAGTGAACAATCCCTACTGCCATCCACCTCTTCATTCTTTTCATCTTCTTTGTTTATGAAATAATAGAAAAAAGCAGGGAGCGACGCCTGATGCATCGCCCCCTAAAACATTCTTCAGTTGCGACGCTTCGGAGTCGCTCTGTTTTACCTTATTTGAACCATGATGCCACTGTTGCACCTGCTGACATGCCCTTTCGCCTTCCGTAGTAGGATTGCCAAGAAAGTGCTATATAGCGATTAGACGATGATCCTTCAAATGGGTTACAGATTTGCAGATAGTAGGCTGCATCGTGGTTTGCCCAGCAAGTGTACATATCTTGTTCATTTGTATCTATATGGTTGACATACGTTGATGTCCAATAGAATCCTCGCACACCAACCAACTGCAGTGCTGCCCAATCGAGAGCTGGTGGATTCAGTCTATATGTCATGCTTGTACTGTTCCAACCTTTAATTTCAATATCACCAGACTGATTTCCTGCAGATTCTCCTCCGTAATAGGTAGGACCTACTTCGTAGAGTCCGAGACACGGCAGATAAAAGTAATCGTTGATGTTTTCATTGTCATGTTCGCCAGGTTTTCCTATCCTGTTCATATCGTAGTAGCATCTGAAATTGTCAATAGGTGTTCTTTTGGTCAAATCGGTAGTATATCCGGGTCTCGTCGTATAATCTTCTCCCTGATGCGGTGCACTTCCCTGATGCGGTGCACTTATTTGGCTCAGTTGTTCTACAGTCTTTCCATTCTCTGCAGCAATCACGCTGGCCTTCTTCAGCCAGATACCATAGTTGCACTTTATGTTACCATTGTTGAAGGTATGAAGCAGCCAAACCGTCTTATTATCGAAATAGACATTGCCTTTCATTACATACCAACTCATCAGGTTGGCATTAGGCATATCTTTACAGCTTGCATTAGCCGTCTGTTTTAACCTGTGATACCAACGGTTGTCACTGCATCGACCGCCACTGGTGTTGTTGCCAACGGGCAGGTTGTTGTGGGTCATGTCATAGTCGGTCGGCGTCCATGTGTATCCTTCCGGAGCAGCGTCGGCCGTCGGGAAATATTCCTTAGTGGGATAGTTGCTCACACCTTCCCAGAACCAGCTGTTGGCATCCCACATGTAGTAATGGCCATGAAGCGGATAAACCAAATCTGGCTCAGCTACGGTCAGCTTATGAGAAATTCTGTAGAAAGTATTTTCTTTATACTCCCGCGCATCGATAGTTTTCGTGATGGTCTGCGGCTCATCCACATATTCATACACCCACTTCGTATTATCATCATTACGTTTTGGAGTCTGTACCTTGAATGTTGCCACGTTGTAAGTTATCCTCAGCTTGTGCACACCGGGTTGCATCACTACGTATGCACCGCAGTCATCGGCTGTGCTGTTGGTATTGACCTGGAAATTATCACTGGTACAGGTCAGCGTGATGGTTTTTCCGGCATTAGTGACGTTCGACGTTGTGTTCAAACCATTGTCGTCAAACTCATAGGTACCGCAAATCTGCCCGCTGTCGTCCAACTTCTCAATGATAATTTTTGAAATCTTACACCATTCTGTATATTTCGGCCACGCCGTCAGTTTCGGGGTGAAAAGTAGGTAGGTGGCCCGATGGTAGAGGTCAAACTTATAGCTTCCGTCAGATTGCATTGTGGCTGTCGAAGTTCCACAGTCGCCACTGGTAGCGAAGTGTTCGCACATGTTGGGTTCTTCTTGTTCCTGGTCGGCAGCAATCGTCACACTCGTTGCCGACTGCGAATTGGCACCCGTGTAATAGACAGGATAATTGGACCCTCCCATCGCCTCGTTGAAGTAGAAATCGGCATTGGCAGGCGTGTCGCTTAGTTCTGTCTTTGCAGACTGGACGTAGCTGCTACCGTTTTTTACCCATATCTTGTCAGTCGAAACCCAGTAGAATTTTCCATTCTCATCCATCTGGGTTCGTGTTTCTGCGTCCGACACGGCAGAGAATCGTGTAAGGCCGTCATGGTTGGTGTTGTTTGTGGCGGTAAAGCTGTCTTCGTTGGAACAGGAAACAAAACCGCAAATAGCGCAAACGATACCAATGTATCTAAACATCTTCGTAATCATAGTTCTTTAGTTTTTTTAAAAATCTACTAATTAAATAAATGTAAAATCTATGTTATAAATATGAAATCAACAACGTTGAACTATATCCTCATTTATTTCCATAAATCAAAAGATACCGTTCTCCATCCAAAAGAGTTTTCATCTTCAAAATCCTCGTATTCATCGTAATCCACATAGACTCGCTTGGCCTCTTCAATAATACCGCCATCGTCTGCACCTCCTGCACCTCCACTAAAGTCGGTAGAGAAGGCCATAAGTTCACTTGTTTCCACTTGGAAAACTTCAGTAATAGGAGAAACATATTGTTGCTTCTCTACTAATTTTAATTTACGCAATTCTCTCATTCTGATACTTTTATACTCTGTTACTTAGCAAAACTGGGGAACTTTTCCCTTAAAGATTCTCTCCGGCGCACATGATGGGCCGATTTGGGTGCAAAATTACAAAGAAATCGTATAAAATGGATTATAAAATTTAGTTAAAAATTTCTAATGGTCTGCGAAACAGTGGATTTTTAACTTTTTTATCCCCATTTTTCGTTGTTTTGCAAAGTCGAGGTTACAAAATTAGGAACAGAATGACATGTTTTTTCGACAGAGAGACAGAGAGACATATTTTTTCGACAGAATGACATTTTTATTATAATGACAGAAGTTTTCGACAGAGAGACAGAGAGACATATTTTT
>CACYRB010000022.1:0-31934 GCA_902776685.1 uncultured Prevotellaceae bacterium | reverse complement strand
ACAGAGAGACATATTTTTTCGACAGAATGACATTTTTATTATAATGACAGAAGTTTTCGACAGAGAGACAGAGAGACATATTTTTTCGACAGAATGACAGAATGACATTTTTATAATGACATATTTTTTTAACGCGGCACGCCGCGCATCCCTCGCTGCGCTCGCCCCCCCGTAGCCTTCCCCTACATGCTAATGGAGGACTATGGACTATGAACTATGAACTATGTACTATGAACTATGCACTATGAACTATGAACTATGGACTATGGACTATGAACTATGCCGGGGCTGGGATGAAGCCGAGCTGTTTCTTTTCGAGGTCGGCGTAGTCGACTTGTATGCGTATGGGGTCGCCGAGCTGATAGCGGCGGTGGTGGCGACGGCCGACGAGCTGATAGTTTTTCTCGTCGAACTCGTAGTAGTCGTTGTCGAGGTCGCGCAGATGGATGAGGCCTTCGCAGTGGTTCTCATCAATCTCGCAGTAGATGCCATACGACTGTATGCCTGAGATGTGGGCGTCGAAGACTTCGCCGACATGCTGCTCCATGAACTCGACCATTTTATATTTGATGGAGTCGCGCTCGGCCTGCTGTGCCACCTGTTCCATGTCGGAGGAGTGCTCGCACTGTTCCTCGTAGTATTTCTGGTTTGCCGACTTTCCGCCTTCCTGGTATCGGGTGAGCAGTCGGTGCACCATGGTGTCGGGATAGCGGCGAATGGGCGAGGTGAAGTGGGTGTAGTAGTCGAAGGCCAAGCCGAAGTGTCCGATGTTGTGGGTGGTGTACTTGGCTTTCATCATGGCGCGCAGGGCAGCCGTCTGCACGAGCTTCTGGCGTGGCGTGCCCTCGACCTCGTCCATCAGTTTGTTGAGTGCCCGAGCGGTGGCGCCCTTCGTGCTCGACGAGCTGAGCTTCAGTCCGATGCGCCCGACGAAGCCGCGCAGGGTTTCGAGCTTCTGCGGGTCGGGGTTGTCGTGTACGCGGTAGATAAAGGTTTTTGGTTTTTGAGTTTTTGTTTTTTGCTTTGGCGATTTCTTTATCTTACCGATGTGCTCTGCTACGGTGCGATTGGCCAGTAGCATAAACTCCTCGATGAGTTTGTTGGCGTCTTTCGATCGTTTGAAGTAGCAGCGCGTGGGTTTCCCGTCTTTGTCGACGTCGAACTTCAGTTCCTCGCCTTCAAACTGCATGGCCCCTCCGGCCATCCGTTTCTCGCGCAGGCACTTGGCCAGTCGGTCGAGGGTGATGAGTTGCCAGGCGTTCTCGCCCTCATAGGGCGGGGTTTTTGACTTTTTGTTTTGAGTTTTTTGTTTTGAGGAATCGGCAGAGAGGTCTTCGGCCACACCGTTTGCTTCGAGCAGTTGCTGCACCTCCTCGTAGGCATAGCGGCGATTGCTGCGTATGACGGTGTGTACGATGCGGTAGTCCTTCACGTTTGCTTCGCTGTCGAGTGTGAAGATGACGCTGTAGCAGAGTTTGTCTTCATCGGGGCGGAGGGAGCACACGAAGTTGCAGAGGTGTTCGGGCAACATGGGTATGGTGCGGTCGACGAGGTAGATGCTCGTGGCGCGTCGCTGTGCCTCGCGGTCGATGATGGAGCCTTCGGTGACGTAGTGGGAGACGTCGGCAATGTGGACGCCGACCTCGTAGACCTCTGAGGAGGGGTTTCCGGATTTTCCGGAAGTCCCGGAGGTTGCGGGAGTTGCGGAGGTTTCCGGGGCGATTCTGATGGAGAGGGCGTCGTCGAAGTCTTTGGCGTCGTGGGGGTCGATGGTGCAGGTCCACACGTCGCGGAAGTCTTCGCGGCCTTTGAGGTCGTCCTCGGTGATTTCGCCCGAGATTTTCTTTGCGGCATCTTCTACCGCCTTGGGGTATTTATAGGGCAAACCATACTGTGCCAGTATGGCGTGCATCTCGGCGGTGTTGTCGCCTTGCTTGCCGAGGATGTCGACCACCTCGCCGACAATGTTCTTGTGTCCTTCGTCGGGCCACTGGGTGATGCGCACCACGGCCATGTCGTCGGTCTTTCCGCCCTTGAGCTTTTTCTTGGGGATGAGGATGTCCTTGGTGAAGAGTTCTTCCTGTGTGACGAGGAAGGCAAAGTCGTGGGTAACGCGCAGTCGGCCCACGAACGTGTCCTTGGCACGCTCGATGATTTTGATGACCTGCGCCTCACGGATGTGGCGGGCACGCCGGGCCATGAACGTCACGCGCACCCGGTCGCCGGTGAGTGCCGACATGGAATTTCGCTCAGCCACGAAGATGGGTTTGTCGGAGCCGTCGGGGACGAACGAGTTTTTTCCGTTGGCCTTGCGGATGAAGCGACCCTCCTGTACCTGTCCCTCGGTGTTCAGGCGGTAGCTGTTGTCGGACACCTTTGCCAGGGTGTCGTCCCATGCCATCTCCTCCATCGTGTCGATGGCGAGCATCTTTGCCGGGTGAGTCTTGAGGTCGAGTTGCCGGAAGATATCTTTGAAACTGAACGTGCGTTCGGGTTGCGACTTGAAGAGTGATAGGAGCATTTCGCTCACTTGTCGTTTGGTCATGCGGTGCTTGCCGCTGCTTTTTTCTCTTGCCATAGGATAGATTGTTAAATAGGTTCACCGATGCAAAGATAATAAAAATTCATCATTCATACACTTTTATTCACAATTATTTTTTACTTTTGCATCCGAATTATGGATAAGATACTCATCACCGGCGCAAGCGGATTCATCGGCAGCTTCATCGTTGAGGAGGCGCTGCGACGCAACATGGAGGTGTGGGCTGCCGTCAGGAAGAGCAGTTCGCGCGAGTGGCTGCGCGACAGTCGCATCCACTTCATCGAGCTCGACCTGGGCTCTACGGAGCGGCTTACCGCTCAGCTGCGCGAGGCCGGCGTCAGGTTTGACTATGTGGTGCATGCTGCCGGTGTGACGAAGAGTCTGCACAAGGACGATTTCCGCCGCATCAACACCGAGGGCACGCGCCATCTGGCCGATGCGCTGCTGGCTGCGGACATGCCGCTGAAGCGCATGGTCTATCTGAGTTCGCTGAGCATCTTCGGAGCCATTCGCGAGACTCAGCCCTACGAGGAGATTCGCGAGAGCGACACGCCGCAGCCCAACACGGCCTACGGGCAGAGCAAGCTGGAGGCTGAGCGCTATCTCGACACGCTGGCCGACCGTCTGCCCTGCGTCACGCTGCGACCGACGGGTGTCTATGGTCCTCGCGAGCGCGACTACTTTCTGATGGCGAAGTCGATTAAAGGACACACCGACTTTGCCGTGGGGTTCCGCCGCCAGGACATCACGTTTGTCTATGTCAGCGACGTGGTGCAGGCCGTCTTCCTTGCACTCGAGCGCGGACAGGCCGGACGAAAATATTTCCTCAGCGACGGCAGCGTCTATAACAGTGCAGCCTTCAGCCGCCTCATCCGCGAGGAGCTGGGGCGGCCGTGGTGGATCAGGCTGACGGTGCCCCTGTGGGTGCTGCGCGCCTGCTGCTGGGTGTTTGAGCAGGCAGGAAGGCTGACGGGCCGCGTGCTGGCACTGAACACCGACAAATATCACATCCTGCGCCAGCGCAACTGGCGTTGCGACATCGAGCCTGCCCGCAGGGAGCTGGGCTACCGGCCGCAGGTGCAGCTGGAAGAGGGCGTGCGCCGCAGCGTGGCATGGTATAAGGAGCACGGGTGGCTGTAGGAAAGCCCCCTCCCAACCTCCCCCCTCGGGGGGAGGGGATGCAATCGTACTGCTCGGCTGGACTCCTCACCCCTCGGGGGGAGGTTGGGAGGGGGCTCTTAATTGTATGAAAATGAAACTGAAAGATATATTCAAGATTGAGAAGAAGCCCGTGAAGGGGTTGCTCACGCTGGAGTGGGTGATGCTGGGCTATCTGGCTTTGACGCTGGTCGTGATGCTCTTTGCACAGACTAAACTGCAAAATCCTGAGTCGATGCTGTGGGGCCGTGTGCGTGTGGTGGCCATCACGGCGGCCATGTGGGCCGTCTATCGACTGGTGCCGTGCCGGCTGATGATGCTCTTGCGTGTGGTCATGCAGATGGTGCTGCTGGCCTGGTGGTATCCCGACACCTACGAGCTGAACCGGCTGTTTCCCAACCTCGACCATGTGTTTGCCACGTGGGAACAGAGCCTCTTCGGCTTCCAGCCCGCACTGACCTTTGCGCAGTCGGTGCCGTCGGCAGTGGTGAGCGAGCTGATGTCGCTGGGCTACGCGTCGTACTACCCGATGATTGCGCTCACCGCACTGTGCTACTTCTTCTACAACGGCAAAGACTTCCTGCGCTGCGCCACGGTCATCATGACCTCGTTCTTCCTGTTCTATGTGGTCTACGACTTCCTGCCGGTGGTGGGTCCCACCTATTATTATAAGGCTGTGGGCCTGGACGAGATTGCACGCGGCGTGTTCCCCAACCTTCACAACTATTTTGCCAGCCACACCGACTGTCTGCCCACACCGGGCTATACCGACGGATTTTTCTATCAGCTCGTGGAGAGCGCCAAGGAGGCGGGCGAACGGCCCACGGCAGCCTTCCCCAGCTCGCACGTGGGTGTGTCGACCATCTGCGTGCTGCTGGCCATGCGCCTGCGCCGCCGCTGGCTGATGTGGGTGATGGTGCCGCTCTACGTATTTCTCTGTCTGGCCACCGTCTACATTCAGGCCCACTATGCCATCGACGCACTGGCGGGACTTGTCTGCGGCTGCGCGTTCTACTTCGTGCTCTGGCCGATGACAAAATCGGCAGGCAACCGCTGACCGTTAAAAAACACTAAAAGCCATCCCGACAAATTAACAAATTCTGTCGGGATTTTTTTCGTTTTTAGGCGAGTGAAACATATATGTTTCGGAAAAAGGGATGAGAGATGAAGGATGAGGGATGAGAGTGTTTTTGCGAAAGATATATGTTTCGGGTTGCAAAAGACCGTGTTTTGGAGTGCAAAACACGGTCTTTTGGAGGGCGAAAGCTTATCTTTCACACCCTGAAACATATAGCTTTCAGGGATGAGGGAGGAGAGATGAGGGAGGAGAGATTAGCTAACTCACTGGACGATAATGGGTTATGCAGTTTTGCGAAAAGTGGCAAAAAACGGCCGTTTTTGAGTGCGCGGGAGGTGTTGGTGGATTTTTTTCAAAAATTGAGGTTAAAATTTTTTCGGCGATTGTTAAAAAGTATTGAGGAAAACAACGATTTTAACAAAGAGACATAGTTTTTCGACAGAATGACAGAATGACATTTTTCTTTTAATGACATATTTTTTTGACAGAGAGACATAGAGACATAGGTTTTTCGACAGAATGACATTTTTATAATGACATATTATATAATGACATATTTTTTTAACGCGGCACGCCGCGCATCCCTCGCTGCGCTCGCCCCCCCGTAGCCTTCCCCTACATGCAAATGGAGCCAATATACGATTCGTATAAAAGAGCAATTAGAATGTAGGGGAAGGCTACGGGGGGGCGAGCGCAGCGAGGGATGCGCGGCGTGCCGCGTTAATCAAAATGCGTGCTGCGTTGAGGGTCGGGGCTTTACTTTATCACAACCTTCTTGCCGCCAATGATGTAAATGCCGGGGTTCGGCCTTTGGCCTGATGAATAATGATTAGTGAATAATGAATTGTTCATTGTTCTTTCTTCACTATTCATTAGCGAAGCGACTTTCCTGCCTTGCAGGTCGTAGATGGCTGAGGGAGCATTATGCATTATGCATTCTTCATTATGCTTTATATTGATGCCTGTGGCCTGGCCTTCGGTGGGGGTCCTGCCGAGGTAGTCGGCATGGAACGTCTCGCGGAACACGTCGACCGTGATGCGGTACCAGCCATCGGCAGCTATCTGCCACTTCGTGTCGTCGCCGCCTGTGCGCAGCTGCGTGGTGGCGAGCGGCGACTCGTCTTGCGTGAAGGGATGCAGGTGCTTGGGCTCCCAGGCGTTTTGCCCCGTCAGCTTGAAGCGGCGGGGCTCCACATTCTCGGTGCGGTTCTTCAGCTCGCCCGTCCATGTGTAGGTGCAGCGTTCGCCTTCAACGCGCGTGAAGGGCAGCATGATGTAGCTCTCCCATCCGCACGACGCCGCTCCACCCACGAGAAACAGCTCGTCCCACGCGTCGAACAGCTCGCCTTTGAGTGTTCGCTTCGTCATGTCGACGGTGAAGCGGTAGCGGTCTTCGGCGAGTGTGACCACCCATCCGTCTTTGTGCCAGTCCATATCGAAAATCATCACGTCGAGCGGGATGTCGTTGGCGTTGATGTCGGTGACCAGATTCCTGAAATCGTCGGCGGTATAGCGCTGGTATTTGCTGTACCAATAGCCGAACATATAGCGGGGCGGCATGGGCTGGCGGCCGGCAATCTTCACATAGTCGGCCAGCGCATCCTTGTAATCGTGACCGTAGCCGAAGAAATACATGTCGATGGCATTGGGGTCGACGGGCTGCTCTACCCAGGGTATGCCGTCGACAGCCTCGCCGAAGGCAAACGTTCGGCTGTCGTCGCCACGCTTGGCCGAGGGCGACTCGTCGACAATGGCCCAGCCGTCGCGCGAGAGCAGTCCGTTCTCGAAGTTCGGACGATGGCTGTCGCCGATGTCGCCGTCGAGTGTGCGCATGGTGCCCTTCAGGTTGAAGGCGTCGTCCTTGCCCGGATACCAGAGCACGGTGCGGCCGTTCAGGTTGAACGTGATGCTGAGCGCGGCGTCGGTGTGCTGCGCCGGTCGAATAGCGGCACCAATCCTGTATTTCAGATTCAGCGCACTGGTGGTAATGTAGAGGTAGCCGTCGCGCTCCTCTTTGGTGAACTCGGGCACAGGCAACCGACGGTTGACCACGGCAAACGTGGCGCGGTCCTCAAACAGCGGCGAAGTGCTTATCTCTGTTGGGGGCTTGCTGTACTGTATGCGTATCAGTCTCGGCGTGAGTATGGTAAACCGCACATTGCCCGACTGCACCACGGCAGCCTCATCGGCAACAGGGTTGTCTTGCGCCGAAATGTTAAGTCCAAATAGTAAAAATAGGAATAAATGAGATAATATAAATCGTTTCATACATGCAAAGATACAAATTATTTGAAAATTAGAATGTCAATTCATATTTTTTTTGTAATTTTGCAGTCGAAATTTCAAACTTAATTTAAAATAATAAGCTTATTATGAAAATTCAAAAAATTCATGCAAGAGAGATTTTGGATTCGCGTGGCAATCCTACAGTAGAAGTTGAAGTAACCCTCGAAAACGGCGTCATGGGTCGTGCAGCCGTTCCCTCTGGTGCCAGCACCGGTGAGAACGAAGCGCTCGAGCTTCGCGACGGCGACAAGGGCCGCTACCTTGGTAAGGGTGTGCTGAAGGCTGTTGAGAACGTGAACAACGTTATCGCTCCTGCACTTGTTGGTGAATGTGTCTTCGGTCAGCGCGCTATCGACTACAAGATGCTCGCCCTCGACGGAACGCCTACCAAGTCGAAACTCGGTGCCAACGCCATCCTCGGCGTGAGCCTCGCAACTGCACAGGCTGCTGCCCAGGCTCTCGGCATGCCGCTCTATCGCTACATCGGCGGTGCCAATGCCTACACACTGCCCGTGCCGATGATGAACATCGTGAACGGCGGTGCACACTCAGCTGCTCCCATCGCTTTCCAGGAGTTCATGATTCGCCCGGTCGGCGCATGCTGCGAGAAGGAAGCCATCCGCATGGGTGCTGAGGTATTCCACAACCTGGCCAAACTGCTCAAGGCTCGCGGTCTGTCTACAGCCGTTGGCGACGAAGGTGGCTACGCTCCTAACTTCGACGGCATCGAGGATGCACTCGACACCATCGTCGAGGCTATCAAGAAGGCTGGCTACGAGCCGGGCAAGGACGTGAAGATTGCCATGGACTGCGCCGCCAGTGAGTTTGCCGTACAGGAAAACGGCGAGTGGTTCTACGACTATCGCGCCCTGAAGAACGGTACTCCGAAAGATCCCAACGGCAAGAAACTCTCTGCCGAAGAGCAGATTGCTTACCTCGAGGAACTCATCACGAAGTATCCTATCGACTCTATCGAGGACGGTCTCGACGAGAACGACTGGGACAACTGGGTGAAGCTGACCGAGCGCATCGGCGACCGCTGCCAGCTCGTAGGCGACGACCTCTTCGTGACCAACACCAAGTTCCTGGAGAAGGGTATCAAGATGGGTGCTGCCAACTCTATCCTCATCAAGGTTAACCAGATTGGTTCGCTCACCGAGACGCTCGAGGCTATCGAGATGGCTCACCGTCATGGCTACACCACCGTCACCTCTCACCGTTCGGGCGAGACCGAGGACACCACGATTGCCGACATCGCCGTGGCTACCAACTCGGGGCAGATTAAGACGGGTTCGCTGAGCCGCACCGACCGTATGGCCAAGTACAACCAGCTCATCCGCATCGAGGAGCAGCTGGGCGACGTTGCCAAGTATGGTTATGACAAACTGAAGTAAGAAACCGACAGACACTCAAAAAAATTGCCTCTCCCGAAAAAGGAGAGGCATTTTTTGTATAGGAATGTCGCAATGCGCCAGCCAACGCTGCACTCTACATTCCACATTCTTCATTCTGCTTGCCCTACAACGCTTTCTTCACGTCGTCGAGCGTGATTTCGGTGAGTGCGTTTTTGTCAAGGTCTCTTTGCCTTGAGAGGCGGTTGGCCTGATGCTCGATGGTTTTCTCGAACACGTTGCGCACGTATCGGGCATTGCCGAAGTTGCGGTCCTTGTTCTTCACCACACGCTCCAAGGCCTCGCGAAGATAGGCGGCGGCATCGGGCGCAAGGGTATATTCGTTCTTGCGCAGATACATCTTGTAGATGTCGAAAAGCTCCTGCGGCGTGTAGTCGGGGAAGTTGATGTATTTGTTGAAGCGCGACTGCAAGCCCGGGTTCGAATCAATAAACCGCTTCATCTCGTTGGGATATCCCGCTACGATGACGACAAGGCGGTCGCGGTCGTCCTCCATACGCTTGAGCAAGGTGGAGATGGCCTCGTCGCCATAGTCCTGGTCGCCCTTTTGTGTCAGGGCATAGGCCTCATCGATGAAGAGCACGCCGTTCAGAGCCGAGTCGACGATGGCATTGGTCTTCGGCGCAGTCTGTCCGACATACTTCCCGACCAGTCCCGAGCGGTCGGTCTCAACGAGGTGTCCCTTCTTCAAGATGCCGAGGTCCTTATAGATGCGGGCCACGATGCGGGCCACGGTGGTCTTACCCGTACCGGGGCTTCCCGTGAACACGAGGTGATACGACATTTTCGGATTCTTCAGTCCTTTGTCGGCACGCATCTTCTGTATGCGGGCAAAGTTGGCCAGTGTGCGCACCTCCTGCTTCACCGACTCGAGTCCAATGAGTTCGTTGAGTTCCTCATAAGGATTGCCCTCCAGAGGTTGGTTCACCGTAACGTCTTTCTTTTCGCCATTGGCTTCTGCGTCTTTCTGTGCATTGGGCTCAATGACGTTTTCAGTCTCGTCTTTGTTCCCGATCTCGTCGTCGGTTGCTACAGCCACAATGGTTAAAATGGCCATCAGGACGAAAACCACCAGGCATCCGATGCCGATGTTTCTTGAAAGTTTAGGGTCAATGTTCATAGTTTTATTTGTTTAAAGGGTTCCGGATTATACGGAGTTTCCGGGGATTGCGATATAGATTGCGTAGGGGGCGGCATAGCACAGCAGGTCCATCCAATCGAACGTGCCCGGCAGGAGGCCCATGCCTTGCATCAGTTCAGATGCCACGCCCAAGGTTGGTATGGCCGCCGCCCACAGTAGGCGGGTGCATCGCGGATGGTGGCGGAAAAGACCGTCGGCTATCAGCACCCATGCCGCAGCCCACAGACCATTGGGCAGACAATAGACCACAAACTCGGGCAACTGCCACCGGCTTGCCGCCTCGCGCCAATGGTCGACCATCGGCCCCAAGCCCATCTGGTCGGCAACAAGAAAGCCGAGCAACACCCGCGGCCGGAAGAGCAGGTAGGTAAGCGCACCCACGACGAGCAAGGCGACAGCCAGCCCCAGCTGCACGACTATCCGCCGACGGCTGCGCATCAGGTCATCTCCTTTGCCAGTCCGCCCGTGCCGGTCTCCTTGTAGAGCGACGGCAGGTCGTGGCCGGTTTGTTTCATCACGTTGACCACCTTGTCGAACGACACGCTGTGGCGTCCGTCACTGAAGGCGGCATAGAGGTTGGCGTCGAGCGCCCGCGCCGCAGCGAAGGCATTGCGCTCAATGCAGGGAATCTGCACCAGTCCGCACACCGGGTCGCAGGTCATGCCGAGGTGGTGCTCGAGTCCCATCTCAGCAGCATATTCTATCTGCGAAGGGCTGCCGCCGAAAAGCTGACAGGCTGCTGCCGAAGCCATGGCACAGGCCACACCCACCTCGCCCTGGCATCCCACCTCGGCACCGGAGATAGAGGCATTCTGCTTCACCACGTTGCCGAAGAGTCCGGCAGTGGCAA
Organism: uncultured Prevotellaceae bacterium; assembly: GCA_902776685.1. Classification (GTDB taxonomy): domain Bacteria; phylum Bacteroidota; class Bacteroidia; order Bacteroidales; family Bacteroidaceae; genus Prevotella. The sequence continues at coordinate 21,467 of CACYRB010000022.1, read as the reverse complement.
GGGCTCGCACAATCTTGGTATCGTTAAAGCCATGAGCCCGCGAGAGATGATAGAGCACCGACGGCACCACGCCGCACGAGCCGCAGGTGGGTGCGGTGACGATGGTCCCGCCCGACGCATTCTCTTCGCTGACGGCAAGCGCATAGGCATACACCAGTCCGCGCGACTGCAGCGAGGGCTTGTAGCCGCTGGCCTTCACATAGAACTTGGCAGCCTTTCGCGGCAGGTTGAGCGGGCCGGGCAACCGACCTTCGGCATTCAGTCCGCGCTCTACCGACTGCTGCATGACTTGCCATGCCTGTCCGAGAAAATCCCAGATGTCGGCATCTTCATACATGTCGATATACTCCCAATATTGCCGGCCGTTGACGTTGCACCAGTGTTGTATCTCGGCCAGCGTCTCCATGGGGTAGATGTCGGGCGTTTCCTGACCGGTGAGCAGCTGCGGATGGTCTTCGGCCAGAGCGCCGCCGCCCACGCTGTAGGCGGTCCACTCGCCCATCAGCCGGTCGTCGCCGTCGTAGGCTCGGAAAGTCATGGCGTTGGCATGACGGGGCAGGAACACCTCGGGCTGCCAGTCGATGCTGACGGGTGCGACGGGGGTGAGTGCCTCGTTGATGGCCACGTCGGTCATGTGGCCGCGCCCCGTAGCTGCCAGACTGCCGTAGAGCGTCACGCCGAAACGGCGGGCTGCACTGTATTCTCGGGCGAAAAGCCTGGCGGCAGCCTGCGGACCCATCGTGTGACTGCTCGACGGCCCTTTACCGGTACGGAAGATTTCTTTCAGCGATTTCATTGTTTGTCGTGTTGTGTTGCGGGCGCGGCAGAGGTCGGCGAGCCCTGAATGATGTCAAGATGTTTCTCCAAGGGTATGCCCTCGTTCTTGTCGGCATTGTCCTTGTTCAGGTCGATGAGACGATAGACCACGTCCATGGCCTGTCGTGTACTGTCGAGCAGCGGCTGTCCGTCGAGCAGATGGCCGATGAGCACAGCCGAGAAGATGTCGCCCGTGCCGGGAAACTGCACGGGTATCTCGTCGTAGGGCAGTTGGAAATAGTCGTCCGTGAAGTGGTTGAAGCCCACCACCGAGGGTGCCCCGTCGACGCGGATGCTCGTGATGAGCACCGACCGCGCACCCAGTTGTCGCAAGCGGTCGATGAGCCGGCAGGCCTCCTCGTAGGTCACGCCTATATTATAATAAGGTGTATCGGTCAGATAGCACGCCTCGGTATAGTTGGGATAGGTGAGGTCGGCCACCGACACCATTTCGCGCATACACGCAATGGTGGCCTCGGAGACGCCGTTGTAGAGCTTGCCGCAGTCGCCCATCACGGGGTCCACAAACACATGGGTACCTTGGGCAGCCTGCTCGCGACAGTAGCCCGCCACCAGCTGCGCCTGGCGCTCGCTCACCACGAAGCCCGTGGCGATGGCGTCGAAGCGGAACCCCAGCTCGCGCCACACGGGAAACACCTGACTCATGTAGTCGGTGGTTTCCAACAGCGCATGACGCCCATAGGGAAACGTGTTCGAGATGAGCGACGTAGGAAGGTTAAACACCGGATGCCCCATGTAGGACAAGATGGGCAGCATGGCCGCCGTGGCCACCTTGCCATAGCCAACCATGTCGCTCACCAGCAAGATGCGTTTCTTTTCCATTGATTTTTCCATTTCAGACTGCGAAGTTACGGAAAAAATCTGAACCGCACCCCATCCGCAGCAAAGATTTTGTCTGTTGCCATGCAAAAAAATGTCTTTCGCGAGACAAAACCTAAACTTTTACAAAGTAATATATATACTTTTACTTAGTAATATATATTATATTACTCGGTAATATATATACTTTTACTCGGTAATATATATTATATTACTTTGTGAAAGTTTAGGTTTCGCCTCGCGAGGGCTTATCGTTCAGCCGACAGATGCTTATACATTGCGCTCCCCCGCGACCGCGCACAACCCTTTTGTCGCCGCCGTTCGCCGCCACTGCGACACAAAAAAAACGTTATACAAACAGATTGATTTTTGCACATTTGCAGAAAAAACACTACCTTTGTGGCCGATATCTATTTAAAGTACTGCTATGGCTCAGTCTTTATGTAAAATTTATTTGCATATAGTCTTTCATGTGAAGACATCCAGTCCAAAAATCGATGAAACTCATCTCGGACGCGTTCATAGCTACATCGGTCAACTCATCAATTCGACAGGATGCCAAACGCTATGTGTTGGAGGAGTATCAGACCATGTGCATGTGCTTTGTTTACTATCAAGGAATGAAACCGTTGCACACCTTGTCGAAGAAATTAAACGAAACAGCTCTCGCTGGATAAAGACAGTATCGCCTGATTATCGCGAGTTTTCATGGCAAGGAGGATATGCTGCTTTCTCAGTGAGCCAGTCTGTATTAGAAAAGTCTCTTGATTATGTGCGACATCAAAAGGAACATCACAAAAAAGTCTCATTCAGAGATGAATACATACAATTTCTTAAACTCTACAATATAGAATTTAATGAGCAGTATGTTTTTCAAGACTAATGAGAATTGTTCTGACGTTAGATGTGTGTGTAAAGCTTTTGCCCTTTCAGGGCGATGATTACGAATACCATTTCCCACAGGGCGTTGCCCTGGGCTGATAGCTTTAGCCCCTCCGGGGCGTTCACATCAGGGAAAACGATACAGGGGAACTCACATCGGGGAAACGATACAGGGGCTTCACATCGGGGAAACGATACAGGGGCTTCACATCGGGGAAACGATACTGGGGCTTCACATCGGGAAAACGATACTGGGCGTTGACATCGGGGAAACGATACTGGGGCACTTGACATTGGAGGACTGCGGCCTGAAAGGCCAAAAAGCAAATAGCCCAGGGCAACGCCCTGGGTATAGACGCAACAGACAAACGCCCTGAAAGGGCAAAAGCATCCCACCTATCACAACTATTTATTGGCAACATTAACAAAATTACATATACGAAATCTATTTATACCATACCTGTATAATATGAAAAAAATATTATTGACCCTTGCTTTGTTTGCTGTCGGCACATTTGCCGTGCAGGCACAACTCACCTACACCAACCCTGTCATCAACGAAGACGCACCCGACCCCTCGGTCATCCTCGGCGACGACGGCTACTACTATCTGCACTCAACGGCCGAACACGTCTACCGTTCCACCGACCTTGTCAACTGGAAATACGTGCGGCAGGCGTTCGGCAGCAACCCCCGCACTCTGGTCGAGCCCTACGGCGTCTATTGGGCACCGTGCATCACCAAGCAAGGCGACAAATACGTGCTCTACTTCGCACTCTCCAAATGGGGCGAGGGCGACAACGCCATGATTGGCGTGGCCACATCAAACTCGGCAGGCGGACCGTTCCGACTGGCAGGCAACGACGGCGGCAAGCTCTTTACCAGCAAGGAGGTGGGTGTGAGCAACTCCATCGACCCCTTCTACTTTGAAGACAACGGCAAGAAATACATCGTCTGGGGGTCGTGGAACAAGATTTGGGCCATCGAACTCACCGAAGACGGACTGGCCGTGAAGAACATGAACGTCAAGCACGAACTGGCCGGCACCCGCTTCGAGGCACCCTATATCTACAAGCGCAACGGCTACTACTACATGTTCGCCTCTATCGATGCCTGCTGCGAAGGGGCACGAAGCACCTACAAGACCGTCGTAGGACGATCCACATCGTTTCTCGGCGAGTACAAGACCAAGAACGGCAGCAGCATGAAGAACAACGCCTTCGACATCGTGCTCCAGACCGACGGCGGATTCATCGCCCCGGGACACAACTCGCGCATCATCGAAGACGAAAGCGGAAAGACGTGGATGCTCTTCCATGCCTACGACAAGAACGACGTCGACAAAGGGCGCACCGTGTGTCTCGACGAGGTGAAGTGGACCGACGACGGATGGCCCTACTTTGAAAACAAAGGCGCATCGTGGACCGAGCAGCCCGCACCCGACCTGCCCTACATCGACGACGACGGCATTCGCTACCTCAAGCCGCGCGTGACCGAGCACCAGTGGGGCACACAGTTCGGAACCATCGTACCCGCCGACCTCGACAACAGCGGTCGCTGCGAACTCATCATCGGAGCCTACAACCACCACGGCACCGAAGAACCACGCTACAACGCCATCCTCAAGACCGACGGCGCCGGCAACTGGCAGGAGACCACCTGCGAACTCAACATAGCCGACCGCCCCGCCATCGTGCCATGCGACATCAACGGCGACGGCAACATCGACCTCGTAGCCTTCGAGACTCTCGGCGGCGACGGCATGAGCAGCGCACAGCAGCAACTCTTCAACAGCCGCGCCACCACCGAAGGCATACTGGCAGGCAACGGCGACGGTACCTTCCGACAACTCAACATCGAACTCGTCAACCCCGAGGAAGGTCTGCCGCAGAACTTCGTACAACCCATCGCCGACATCCGTAAATGCTACACCGCAGCCGTGGCCGACTTCAACCGCGACGGCTGGCCCGACATCGTGGCAATCGGACAGCACGAGAACAATGCCGTGCTGCTCAACTGCGGATTCTCCGACGACGGACAGACCATACGCCTCAAGCCCATCTACTTCGACAACGGCATCGTAGACCCCGACACCGAGAACTTCGACGGACCCAACTTCGACCTCGCCATCGTGCAGACCGCCGACTTCAACCGCGACGGATGGCCCGACATCGTCGTCTCCGCCAACAACCCCGACCGACAGTCGACCAGCCCCTACTGGGAACGCTACACCGAGGTCTATCTCAACGACGGCACAGGCACAGCCTTCCGTAAGACGCAATTCGCAAAAGACAAGGCACGACAGAGCGGACAGAACCCCTCGGTAGCCAACGGCGCACTCAACGTGGCCGACCTCAACAGCGACGGCCGACCCGACCTCTTCCTGCAAGGACTCGGCGGATACTTCGCCAACAGCTACTGGGACCACACCTTCATCTCCTACTGCGGCAGCACAGGCTCCTTCACCTCGCCTGCCACGACAACCTTCGACCGGCTTATCCTGCAAAACCAGAACTCGACACCCACCGGTGCCGCACTCTTCGACTGGGACGCCGACGGACACATCGACATCATCTATCAGGGCTTCTCGCCCACCGACGACACACAGACGGGCTACATCTGGCGCAATGCCATCAGCGGAGCCGGAGGAAAATTCGGCCGCATCATGCGATGGGCAGGCGGTTCGGAAGCTGCCACATGCATCACCGACTGGAACGGCGACGGCACGAAAGACATAGTCAGCACAGGATGGAACACCGACCCCACCTTCCTCTCCGACGAACAGCAGGGACGCACACTCACCGTCACCTACAACGGCAACCCCGCCGCCATCAAACTCGGAAGGCCGCTCAACCTAAGCTCCGAGGTCGAAGGCAACAAAGTAACGCTCTCGTGGGAAGCACCGGCAAGCGCCACGAAGACCACTACCTATGAGGTCTATGTCAAAGACGCCGCCGGACACATCCTCGGCAACTGCCGCGCCTTCACCAGCGGAGCAAAGAACGGCACACGCAAAGTGGAAGACTACGGCAACAACGGAGCCAACACCACCGCCACCTTCATCCTGCCCGCAGGCACCTACTCGTGGGGCGTGCAGTCCATCAACTCGCAACTCATAGGCTCCCCCTTCGCCACCGGCCGCTTCGAAATCATCGAGACAGGCATCGAGGGCGTTTCACTAATGAACGATGAAGAAGGAATAATGAATAATTCTTCGTTCACCAATCATTATTCATCAGGACAAGGGCCGCATACCATCTACGACCTGCAAGGAAGAAAAGTCGCTTCGCTAATGAATAGTGAAGAAAGAACAATGAACAATTCATTATTCACTAATCATTATTCATCAGGCCAAAGGCCGAACCCTGGCATCTACATCGTGGGCGGAAAGAAAGTGGTAGTGAAGTAACTTTTTTATTTACCTTTGCCACCACATAGCTGCGGAAGAGAACTAAACCCACAACCCTCCGCACAAAAACAACAACATCTTTAATAACAAAAACAATAAAACCTAATAAATTACAACTATGCGACGAATTTACCTCATGATGCTCGTACTCCTTGCATCCGCCATGCAGCTACGGGCACAAAACAATTGGATGGCCTCGCTACCCGACAACGTCTATATCACACAACTCTCCATCCCGGGAGCGCACGATGCCGCAACATCAGGAATGATTCTTGGTGCTAACAAGACGCAAGTCCTGACCATCCCCAACCAGTGGGAGGCCGGAGTGCGTGCCTTCGATTTGCGCCCTAAAAAAAATGGAACAATCTACCATAGTTCTTTTTCTACAGGTATCACCTTGACACAGGCACTCGGCTATCTGAAAACCAAGCTTCAAGCCAACCCGACCGAGTTCGCCATCGTCCTCATGCGCAACGAGAGTAATGGCGGAGCCAATGAAGACGGTTGGCAGACGGCTATTAAAACCATATTAGATGCCTACGCCGCTGCCGACGGCAATTACCGGGGAACCGCGGAATGGAACAACCGCCTGAGATTGAGCGACGTGCGCGGCAAGATTCTCATCCTCACCCGCGATGCCGTCGATAACACCAGAGCCGTGACCATTGGCTCCTGGGCAGACGATACCACTTACGCCAGGACCTCGCTCTACAATGATCAATTCCGAATCGTCTATCAAGACAAATACAGCGATGGAGCTTCAAACACCAAAAAAGAGGCCATCACTGCTCTGCTTAACGAGGCAATGACCATCCATAACCCCTTCCGCCTGTACCTCAACCATACTTCCGCATCGACAAATCCATCTTCCTATGCCTCGACACTGAACAAACACGCCTGCGACTATCTCGATGCACATCCCAATGTCGGTCCTACAGGCATCATCATGATGGACTATGCCGGCGACGGCAATGGCAGCGGACACTATGGCGCCTCGCTGGTGGCAAAGATTATTGCCAACAACAACGCCAACACCCTGTTGCCTGTCTTCGAAGGACCCGCCGCAGAATACTTCCTGCAGAACGTGGAGACGGGTCTGTGGCTCCAAGGCAACACGGCCAGAACCACAACCAGCCGCAATGCTTGGAACACCGCAGCCAACGTGGGTACTTATGGCCGCCCCTTCCTGCTCCAGGGCTTCGCCGCCGACGACTGGACGCTGAACACGCAGGCAGGTGCCGACCAGATACTGGGCTGCGGATATGGCGACGGAGGCTTGATTTACTTAGACTGGGGGAGCGGCGAAGCCAAGCGCTGGAGGATTACAGGAACAAAAGATGCCGCTCACATTAACACCTGGTGGGACCGCTGGCTGAGCGTGAATAACAACAACATTCTCAACCACGACGCCTCGGCAAAGGATACCTGGAAGCTGTGGACGCGCGAAGAACGTCTGGCAACCCTCAACACTGCTTCGGAGACAAACCCCATCGACGTGACGTGGCTGATGGTGAACCCCGAGCTGATGAACAACGACCGTATGACCCCGCAGTGGACCAGCAGTCGCGACGGGGGCGGCGAGGCATGGCAAGACGGCTTCCGCCCTAACCGCATCTACGAGACATGGGGCTATAGCAATCTTGATTTTTACCAGACCATTACTGTGCCCAATGGCAAATACAGACTGCGAGCTCATGCGATGTACAGCCCCACAGGACTGGGCGACACAAAAATGAGTGACTATAACGACTATGTGGCCAACGGACAAAATACGGTGAAGGCCGTGCTCTATGCCAACAATGAGCAGGTGAAACTGCCGAGCATCTACTCTTTCACATCTCCCACGCCCGTAGCTGACTATGCTGCCCGGGAGTTGAGTAGCAGCGTGAGCATCATCGACGGCTGGTGGCAGGCTGCCCGAGCTATGGGTGAAGGCGACAACAATGGCAACGAAGTGTATCAGACCGACTGGCTACGGGTCGACGTAACCGGCAGCTCGCTGCGCCTCGGCATCAAGAAAACTGAAGCAGGCGCATCGACCGACTGGGTCATCATCGGCAACTTCTCGCTGGAATACTTAGGACCGCTCGACAACGAAATGGAAGCATTGCGCTCCGAACTCTCCGGCTTGATTAACGATACGTTCACAGGCAACACAACCGACATTCTGCAAGACAACTACGACACCGCCTTCGCTGCCGCCACCGCAGCCATTGCCGACGACAACAGTAGTGCGGCCACGCTGACCACTTGCATCAATAATCTGCAAGACGCCATAACCGCCGCTCGCGCCGTCGACGTCACTGTGCTCCGACCCACCGTCGCCTATATAAAGGATAGAGGTATCGACGTAAGCGCGCAATAGGATTTCCTCGCAAACGGTACTACGAATGAAGTGGCAAACCAGCAAAATGCTGCTATCAATGCCCTGAAGTGGGAAATGGCAGACAAGAGCACCCAACCCACCATCTACTCCATGCCCAGCGAGTCGGTAGTAGGTACCGACGACAACACGCCGGCAACCTTTGTCAACGATCATGCCGATGGCTACTATGTATATAACGTAGGTACAGGCCGCTGGTTCTGCGGAGGCGACGAGTGGGGAGCACATGCCGCCGTAGGATTCCCCGGCATCAAGATTACGACCCCCGAGAACAACTATGGAACCGGACACTACAACAGCGTCATCACTTGGCTTTTCAACGGAGACTGGGGCAATGGCGGACAACTCAACAACGGTGGATACTGCGACACGGGAGGTAATGCCTGGAAATTCTGGCGACAGGATGCAGCACAAGGCATTTACACGTGGTCTAATAATGGTGACAATACTGGAGTCAACACATCTAACGGCCAAGGAACAAAAGAGTTGGTGGGCTTTACATCTTCCACTTACTCACGAGTAGATGTACACCAAACAGGTGCAGACAATCCCTACAACCAGTGGATCTTCGTTACCGAGGCCCAGCGCGACGCCATGGCTGCTACTGCTATGGAAACCGCCTCAGAAGAGAACCCGGTAGATCTGACCTATAAGATAAAGATGCCGGGATTCAACCAGCGCGAACGTAAGGAAGGTACCAATCAAAGTACCGAAGAGCTCGACTGGACTTGCAACCATGCCAACTATCGATACGATGCCGCCGACAACAACAGCCGGCAGCTCATCATGGGCCGTGGAGATAACCATGCGGATTTTGTATGTGATGTTTATGGCTACGGTTGGGATGACGCCTTCTCGCTGAAACAGACCATCACAGGACTGACCCCCGGGCGATACAGCGTAAAGGTGCAGGGCTATAATCGCTACGGTGATGCCGCGAACAAGGCCTACCTTGTAGCCAACGGCCAGCAGACGACACTGGTAGACCGTGACTCTGAGTCGGCCTTGCCCTGGACATCAGGCCTTCCCGAGAACACCTTTGACAACCCTGAGTATTTCCAGGCTGGTCTGTATTGGAACGAGGTTCTCTGTACCGTAGGCAATAACGGCGAGCTGACGCTTGGCGTAGAGTCTCCAAGCGTGACGGGTGGCCACGTCGTCATCTTCGACAACTTCCGGCTGCGCTACATCGGTCCGGCCAAGCTAGTCGACGAGAATGCCGGGGCCGACGCCTCTACCGTTCACAACCTCAAAGGCTACTGGACCGACGAAAGCTTCGAGCAGATTGTCAGCACCGCCGGTGCTAAAGTATACGACCTGACCCGAGCCACGAACCTGCCCGCAGGCTACGACCCGACAACCGTCGTTGCAGAGGGTAAGGACAAAAACGCACTCTACATCGTCAGCGGCGACGGCATGCTGGCCAAGAATGCCATCAAGAGCAACGGCTCCGACGGGTATGTGGCCAACACGCCCATCGCCTTCACCGACGGCTACGAGCTGAACACCAATACGCTCTACAACTTCACAGCCAACCAGGGCGTGACCTATACGCGTGGGAATGTGAACATGCTGAACTATGCTACGGTGGTGGTTCCATTCGATGCGCCTGTGCCCGATGCGTTTACCGCCTTCGGCATCGATACGGAGGAGAAGAACGGCGAGTTCTTCATCACCTTCCGCGAGGCTTCGTCGCTTGAGGCGGGCAAGCCCTACCTGCTGCGCCCCGTCAATCCGACCGACGAGAAGCAGACGATGACGCTGGCCGTGAGCGGCGAAGGCAAGGCTGTGGTCTTCGGCCTCGACAACTCAATGACGTATGCCCACGGCACCTACACGTTCATGACTCGTCCCGAAGGCAAGAACTATTATGGCGTGAAAAGCAGCCCTGCCTCTGAAGACCACATCAAGTTGTCGAAGCTGAGTGGTACCGGGCGCGTCAGTCCGTTCCGCATCTACTTCGAGGTGCCTGTCGACGGCGACGGCAACGAAGCCAAAATCAACATGGTCTTTGAAGAGTCGACCGACATCCGCCAGGCTACGACTGAGGAGATTGGCAAGCTGCTCGACATCTACAGCATCAACGGAAAGATGGTAAAGAAGGGCAGCGACTCGACGCTCGGCCTGCCCGCAGGTGTGTATATCGTGAACGGCAAAAAGGTGGTTATCAAATAAGAGAGGAGGAACGCAACGATGAAAACAGCATATATCAAACCAGAGATTCAACTGATACAGATGCCCCGTCTGATGGATACGCCCACGGCAAGCCTGGGCGACGGAGAAGTTGAAGAGTTCGATGCCAAGCAAGGCTTCGACGATATGGAGGAGATTGAATACGACATGTGGAAATAAAACCAGGTTTTTAGTTCCCGTTGACGTTAACGTTAACGTTAACCTTAACCTCAACGGTTGCCGATAAAACAAAATTGTGAAAATATTTTGTTTTATCGGCAATTTATTTTATCTTTGCAACGATAATCGACGAAGTCGTTTCGCCAGTCAAAGAACAGTCTGTACTAATGTTGACATTGACGTTAACCTTAATCGACCAAGTGGAAAAGGAACCTAGTTAAAATGCTCATTTAATAGTATAACAAACCTATAAATCTATGAAACAAGTATCTTTTATTTGGAAGACGCTGGTTCCGCTGATGCTGTTGTTGTTGCTGCCTGCTGCATTGCGGGCGCAAGACGTGAAAGGCACGGTGACCGATGCTTCCACAGGTGAGCCGCTGATTGGCGTCACCATCAAGTCGCTTACTTCGCAGGCGATGGCCATTACCGACATCGACGGTAACTACTCCATCAGCGCCAAGGAGAGCGACCGCCTGCAATTCTCCTACATCGGCTACGACGACGAGACGGTGAAGGTGGGCAACCGCCGCACGGTCGACGTGGAGATGCGTGCTCAGGTGCAGAGTCTGAACGACGTGGTGGTCATCGGCTACGGTACGCAGAAGAAGGCCGACCTGACCGGTGCCGTGGCTGTTGTCGACATGAAGGAGGCAAAGAAGACCTCGGCCACCAACATCTACGAGATGCTGCAAGGCCAGGTTCCGGGTGTCTCGGTGTCGACGACGAGCGAGCCGGGCGCCATGAGTAACGTGCAGATTCGCGGTGTGGGCTCGTTCAACACCGTCGGCCCGCTCTACGTGCTCGACGGCATGATTGTGAACGACGTGAACCACCTGAACCCTAACGAAATAGAGTCGATGCAGGTGCTGAAGGATGCTTCGGCGGCTGCCATCTACGGTGCGCGTGGTGCGAACGGCGTGATCATCATCGAGACGAAGAAGGGCAAGAAAGGTCAGCCCACGCTCGACGTGTCGGCCACATGGAGCCTGACCGACATGCCCAAGAAGATCGACATGATGAATGCCGTCGACTTCATGCGCTACAACGAGCTGGCCTATATCAACGCCGGTGAGCAGTGGCCCGCCTCGCAGTATGCCATCGACATGATCGGACAGCTCATACCCGACACCGACTGGCAGAAGGCCAAGTTCCAGACGGGCTTCACCCAGGACTACAACGTGATGTACGCCCAAGGCAGCGACCATGTGAACATGTCGCTCGGTGGCGGTTACATGGAGCAGAAGGGTGTCATCAAAGGTCCGAAATATCAACGTGTGACGGCCCGTCTGAATGCCGATGCCACCTACGGCATCCTGAAGATCGGCGCCAACTCGACATTCCAGCACACACGCAGCCACGAGACACGCGGCGGCTCGTTCTGGAACCCGCTGTCGATGCCGTCGGTCATTCCCGTCTACAACCCCGACGAGGGGTCGCACCGCGGCGGCTTCGGCTATGGCAACAGCAACTTCCTGACCTACACCTCCAACCCCATCGGCGAACAACTGCGCTATCAGGACTTCACGGTGAACAACCGCGTCATCGCCAATGCGTTTGCCGAGCTCAAACTGTTCAAGCATTTCACCTATAAGCTGAACTTCGGTGTCGATGCCTGGTTTGGTCGCCACAAGAATTTCGACTATGGCTACACCGTGCGCATGAACTCCATCGAGACCCACTTCGACGATGCGCTCTACGACAACCGCGACCAGCGCATCACGACCATCCTTGAGAACACGCTGACCTATCAGCAGTCGTTCGGCAACCACAACATCACCGCAATGGTCGGCCACACCGCCGAGGACGTGAACTGGCACTGGCTCGAAGCCATCGGCTACGACCAGCAGGTGGAAGGTCTGCAGCAGATTGACCTGGCCAACAAGATTTTCAAGGCGACGGGCTCGGAACAGGAGCGCCGACAGCTCTCATGGATCGGACGTATCGACTACAACTATGCCGGCAAGTACCTGGCACAGTTCAACTTCCGTAGCGACGGCTCGTCGAAATTCGGCCCGAAGAACCGCCGCGGTTACTTCCCCTCGCTCTCTCTGGGCTGGCGCATCAGCGAAGAGAAATTTTGGGACAACCTGCGCGGCACGATCGACAACCTGAAGCTGCGTGCATCGTGGGGACGTGTAGGCGATATGCAATCGCTCGGCAACTACAGCTACATCCCGAGCATCGACCACAGCGGACCTTACGAAGGATTCTACGCCATCTTCGGTCCGTCGAAGAACGAGACCGTGCTCTCGGGTGCCACGCAAAGCGCCATGACCAACGTCAGTCTCGGCTGGGAAACAAAGACCACCACCAACATCGGTCTCGACTTCAACATGCTGGGCAACCGCCTGTATGGTACGTTCGAGTGGTTCTACGCCAAGTCGACCGACCTGCTCATCGACCTTCCGAAGAACTGGGCCACGGGTGTCGCCTCTATCTGGACTAACTACGGCGAGATGCGCAACACGGGTATCGAGCTGAACATCGGCTGGCGCGACCGTGTGGGCGACCTCGACTACAACGTCAGCGCCAATCTCTCCACCGTCCGCAACAAGGTGCTGCGCATGGGCGAAGCCTTCAACCTGCGGCCCTACACCCGTACCGAGGTGGGCCGAAGCATCAGCGACTTCTACCTGATACCGTTCGACGGCATCTTCCAGTCGATGGATGAAGTATACAACCACACCGCAACGCTCGACGACGGAACAGTGAAAATCATCCAGCCCGACGCCAAGCCCGGCGACGTGCGCTACGTCGACGTCAACGGCGACGGACAAATCGATACCAACGACCGCACGTGGTGCGGCAGCCCGCTGCCCAAGTTCGAGCTCGGACTGAACGTCAGCCTCAACTGGCGCAACTTCGACTTCAACATGTTCTGGGCAGGAAAGTTCGGCAACAAAATCTACAACCAGCTGCGCAAGAACCTGCTCAACTTCAACGTCGACAACATTCCCGCCGACGTCTCGCCCTGGACGTGGGACAACCCCTCAAGCGAATATCCGCGCATGCTGGCCGGAACAACATCGAACAACATCGAATACTGCGACCGCTTCCTCGAGAGCGGCACCTACTTCCGGCTGAAGAACATCCAGCTGGGCTACACACTGCCCGCCAAACTCTCGCAGAAAATCTTCGTGCAGAAGCTGCGTGTCTACGTCAGCGGAACCAACCTTGTCACCCTCACCGGCTACAAGGGCTACGACCCCGACATCATCTCGACAGACGTCTACCAACAAGGCATCGACGGCGGACAGTATCCCTCGTGCCGCCAGATGAACTTCGGACTGCAAGTGACATTCTAAGAAGTGATAAGTGATAAGTGAAAAAGTTAACGTTAGCGTTATCGTTGAAAAAAACTGAAAATTATGAAAAAGTATATTGTAAAAATATTGATGGTGGTTTCGCTTGTAGCAGGCACGACAGCTTGCTCCGACGACTGGCTCTCGCTCTCCGACCCCAACCTTGAGACTGCCGACACCTTCTGGAAAACCACCGACCAGTTCAACCAAGGTCTCACCGCCGCCTATTCCACGTGGCGCCGACCGGGCTACTTCAGCCGTTGGTTCCAGGTGCTCACCGTGCTGCGCGGCGACGAGGGATGGAGCAACAGCCCCAACCCCGAGTTCATTGCCGATGCCAACTTCGTGATGACCTCCTATAACTACGAGACCAACGAAGGACTTAACCTGCCCTGGCAGGCCATGTACAACAGCCTGTACTACGTCAACCAGGTCATCGACAACATGAACGACCACGGCTACCAGCTCTTCACCCAAGAGGAAGCCGACAAGATTCTCGGCCAGGGCTACTTCATCCGTGGCGTTGCCTTCTGGTCAATCGCCGGCATCTACGGCAAGGGCCCGTTACAGACCAGCTCTATAGAGCCCAACGGTCCCATCGGCGACCAGGAAGCACTGTACAAACAGGCACTCGACGACTTCACCAAGGCCAGCCAACTGCTGCCCACCTCATGGCCGGCTGCCGAAGCAGGACGCGTCACCAAGGGCGGAGCACTCGGCATGATGGCCCGCATGAACATGCAACTGGCCGGCATGAAGTGTCACCGTCCGTGGGATGCAGCCAACCAAGACCAGCTGCAGGCACAGGCCTACTGGCAGGCCGCAAAGAAGAACATCGAAGACATCTTCGCCCTCGGCATCTACAAGCTCGTGCCCAACTGGCTCGACAACTTCACCGAAGCCAACGAGAACAACGAGGAGTCGCTCTTTGAGATTAACTTCAAGGAAGGCACCGTCAACGGCAAGGAGGTGGGCAACCAGCGTCCGAAGTTCCTCGGCCTGTATGCCGGATCATCGTCGGGTCTGTCGTGGGACGACGGCTCTGCCCGCGATTGGCTGCTCGACGCCTTCAACGAGGAACCCGACAAAGACGGAAACGTCGACATGCGCAAGTTCCACACCCTGTTCTACTACGACGAGGCCGAGCCTCAGACCACCACTGCCTACTACTACGGCAAGACGTGGCAAGAGTGGAACATGGTTGAACCGTTCCAGAAGAAATGCTACTGGAAGAAATACACCAGCGTAGAGAACAACCCCTCGGCAACAGGCGAAGGCTATGTGACGGGTGTGAACATCCGTATCTTGCGTCTGGCCGATGTCTACCTGATGTATGCCGAAGTGCTCAACGAACTCAACGGCGACCGCAACATGGCTGTGGAATACATCAACAAGGTGCGCCGCCGCGTGAACATGGCCGACCTCAACGCCTCGAACTTCCAGACCTACGACGCACTGCTCAACCAGATTAAGCACGAGCGCCTGCTCGAGCTCTGCGGCGAATGCGAACGCTGGTTCGACCTCGACCGCTGGGGCGACATCCACGACCAAGCCAAAATCAACGAACTGGCCGAGCGCGATGCCGACTTCAAGACCTACCGACTGGGCATCAGTCACCTCTGGTGCATACCCAACCACGAAATCAACCTGCGGCCCGACCTCACTCAGAACCCAGGCTATTGATGAGTGAAAAGTGATAAGTGAAAAGTGAATGGTTAACGGTTAATGGTTATCGGTTTTCGGTTATCGGTCCTAAAAACCAAAACCAAAAAACCAAAAATTAATAATTGATAATTATGAAAAGTAAGATATTTAATATTTTCGCAGCGGCCGCAATGGGGGCATTCCTACTTTGCAGCTGTACCGACATGGATGGCGACGGCAACGGTACCGTCATCTGGGAAGGCAGTGTGAATCCTGAAAACAACAGTTTCCACAATCCCGTCTGGGAACCGTCGCTCGATGCCGGAACCGTCGTTCGCGGAGCAGGCGGCTTCACCGCCGTCTCTACCACCACGCAGTGGGCCAACGGCGTGACGTTCTACTGCCCCACGCTCAACTCAAACAACCTGAGCACGTGGACCTCGGGCAATCAGGCTTTCATCGAAGAAGCCTTGCCCGCATGGGCTGAAGCCCGCATCAACTCCATAACCATCGACTATGCCCGTGCCGTCACCGGTGCCACCTATTGGATGTTCTACACCCTCGAAGGCCAGAACACCATCGGCGCAGCCACCGCCACCACAGCCGCAGGTCCCTATGTCGACAAGGGCGAGTTCCTCAAGGCCGAAGACCTGGGCGCGACCACACTGAAAGACCCGTTCCTCATCGTAGCCTCCACAAGCTATTTCCTGGCCTACACCACCGAGAACGGCACCTATCTTCAACGACTCACGCTGAAGCGCAGCGGTGTCACAAAGAACGGTCAGCCAACACTCATTGCCAACACGCAATTGAGCGATGTGACCATCGTGCGCGTCTCGGCCACACAGTACTATCTTGTAGCCACCTGCCACACCCCAACAGGCACCGAACTGCGCTACGGCAAGGCAGAGGGACTTACCGGACCCTATCTTGACAAGGCAGGCGACTCTATGGCCGAGACATCAGTCGGTGAGCCACTCATCGTGGGCGGCACCGAGATTGTGAACCCCGAGAACCCCATGCGCGGATTCCTCAACACGGCTGGCACACACATCTATCTCGCCTACAACGCCACCGAGGCCGGCAAAGAAACGATGCAGAGCGGCTATGCCCGCAAGCCCCTGTTCATTGCCCCGCTTGAGATCGACGAAGACGGATGGTTCAAACAGGTCTTCACAGCACAAAAGGGCTGGACCCAACCGCTATACGAATAAAAGGGGGTGAAGTTAACGGACAATAGTTTTCCTATCGCGAGAACTATCGTCCGGTAACTTCCGCCGACATAGATTCTTCGAATAGCGAAGCGACTTCGTCGATTACCCGAGCAAAGCTCGCCTACCCGTAGCCTTTCGGCTAACTCACGTTAACTCCCAGCAAGCCAAGCTTGCGAAACTTGAATAATTTTATTAATTAATTATATTTATACAGTTATGAAGAAAATTTTTACTTTAATGGCAGCTGTAGCCTTGTCGCTGAGCATGAACGCCCAGAACATCACCATCAGCAGCCTCGACCAAATGCTGGCTAACGACTATGCCGGCGGTTGCGAGATTGACCTGAACAACGATGGTCTGCTCGAAGTGATTGTAGGTGGACAACCTCGATGGGAGGCCGCTGGTATGCGCATCGTTACCGATGCTGAAGGCAACGAGAATGAAGTCGACCGCCAGTGCTGGGTGTTCACCTGGGACGGCTCGAAGTACAAGATTGAAGAGTTCCCCCAAGTCATCGGCGTCCGTGCCCACGTCATTCCTGCCGACTTCAACGGCGACGGCAACATCGACCTCTACATTGCCGGTGAGACCTACGACTTCACATCGGTCTACCTGAACGACGGCAACGGCAACTTCGAGGCCGACCCAGCCTATGCTGTGCTCGACTATGAGGGCAACGAGACCGAGTGGTATCCTCATGCTGCCGACGTGGCCGACTTCAACTGCGATGGACTGCCCGATGTCGTCACCATCGGCTGGAGTGCCGTCGGCGGAAACCGTCAGGCCAACTGCGGCGTGCTCATCAATCAAGGTGACGGCACCTTCAAGAATGCCATTGCGCCCGGACTCTTCGGCGACGGCACCGATGACTATGACTTTGCCCTCTGCACCGTCAAGGCCTTCGACCTGAACAACGACGGCTGGCCCGACATTCTCATGCAGGGCAATGTGGACTACAGGGATGGAAGCCCTCACAGTCGCGCTACCATTGGCCTTCTCAACTACAAAATCAACGATGACGGCGAACTGGGCTTTTTCAATATGGAACTGGCTTCGGGCGTGTCACGCGATTTCGGCAACGGTAACTTTTCTGTGGCCGATTTCAACAACGACGGAACTCCCGACATCTTCGTCACCGGTGAGGCTACGGCCGACTATGCTTATTACGGACAGTTGCTTATTGGCAAATATTCCGAACTTGACGGCTTTAATGAGACTTCCTATACCGAGAACCGCCAATTCCCAGCTATGCACCGCGACATACGCGTACTAAACTGTAGCAATATGGGTGTGCGCAATATTGACTACAACGGCGACGGCTACTACGACCTCCTTTTGCTCGGCTGGTCTCCGTCGATGCTCGACGGCAGTGAAAGCACGCAGGCTGGATGGCTCTTTTTCGGCAGTGATAATGGTCTGAACACATATAAACGTGTTCCCGGAGCCTCTGAGCAAGGTATCTTTTTCCTCGACTATGGCGACCAAGGCGCACTCAACTACGCATTTACAGGATGGCACGGCGATGCCAGATATTTCGATGGCACAACCTACGCACAGGGTCGCTCGATGGTGTTCACCATGAACCCGTGGGCAAAACCCGCTCGTCCGGCAGCCCCGACAAACGTAGCCGCCGAGTTTGACGACCACAGCGTGACACTCTCGTGGGATGCACCCGCAAGCGAACTGAAGAACGTCACCTACGAGTATTATCTGAAGAACATGAACACGGGCAAGATGTACAACAACGTCACCTCGTTCGTGGGCGGAGCCAAGGACGGTATCCGCAAGGTGCTGCGCGAAGGCAACGCCTATATGAACCGTACGCTCACGCTTAGCAACCTGCCCGACGGAACCTATCAGTGGGGTGTACAGACCATCAACGCCGCCCTTCAGGGCTCGACATTTGCCAACGGTGAGCAGTTCGTCATTGGCGACGGCGGCACCGTGGGCATTACCACCATCAACAGCAACGCTAACGTCAACCCAGCAGCCGTCTACAACACCGCCGGTCAGCAGATCAGCTCGCAGCGCGGCATCAACCTTGTGAAGATGACCGACGGCAGCGTTCGCAAAGTGATTATCAAGTAAACCGCAAGAAAAAACGACAAAAAAGGACTCGCATCCTTTTCCCACCACGAGCGGAGAACCTGTTGGCAGGCTCTCCGCTTTCGTTCCTCTAACTTCCCCTTGAGGCGAACAGCTGCTCCGTAAGTTGCAACGCGCGATTGTTAAAATTTGAGCGATGGTGGCAGAAATTTTAACACGCCTGTTGGGCGAAAAAAACTGCTGTGGCACAATGGTCCACGCATAGGAGAATATCGCCTCACGCAAGACGTGGCATAATCGACTGATGCCCAACGCATTAAATCACTCTTCACTTATCACTTTTCACTCTTCACTTCTGAAAGATATATGTTTCACCCTGCGAAAGATAAGCTTTCGGGTGGTGAAAGACGGTCTTTTGGAGGGTAAAAGACGGTCTTTTGCAACCCGAAACATATATGTTTCAGGGATGAGGGATGAAAGATGAAGGATGAAAGGGGGAGTGAAGGGGACGATAGATACCCCCAAACCCCTAATTTAGGGGACTAAGCGAAGTGTTAAAACGGAAATCGCGCTTTAACATTTCGCGAGGCGAACGATATATGTTTCACCTCGACTGTTAAGATTTTTTAAGTGTTCTTTCGGTAGAGAAAATCTTGTCTTTGACTTCGTCGAAGATACTCACACTGAATTCTTCGACTTTTGCCGCGACTCGGTCATTCAAACAAGTTTGATGCCGCTCGCTGCTCCATCAGTTCGGAAAATCGCAAAGAAATTTGCATTTTCGCTTATTTAATTGTATCTTTGTAGGCGGATAAACCTACATCATCAACAAAAAATATGAATAAAATCGTTTTTTATAAGACAGGCTGCGCCTCAACAATATTGAGCAAGCTCGATAGTATTCGGTTTGCACTGTCTTTAACGATATTCGTCGTTATGAGTGTTTGCACAGCCTCGGCACAGACCGTTATAGAAATACCCTTTGTGCAGTATGCGCCGCTCACGGTTGTGGCCGACGAGGTGACGATAGCGCTCTCGGGAAGCGGTGTGGTCGTGGGCAGCAGCGTCAGCGTGGAAGGCGGCGACGGCAACTACACCTACTCGTGGACCGACAGCGGCGGCACGGTGCTCGCCACCACGCCGACCTATAAGATGACACAGGCCGGACGCTACTACCTCGTGGTGACCGACGGGCAGGGCTGCAGCGTGAGCACCCTCTTCACCGCCACCGGCACCACCGGCATTTCGCTGGATGAGCAATTAGCGATGGAAGATGAGGGACTGAAGCAGGTGCGGGTGTTCGACGCCTCGGGCCGCCTGCTCGCCACCTACCCTTATCCCTCATCTATCACCCCTCATCCCTCATCCCTTAAGGGTGCTTACCTGCTGGTCTACATCTATGCCGACGGTAAGGCGAGAGCCGTGAAAGTTGGAAACTAAAAATGACTAACGCGCCCTTCCAAACCCGCCCGTAGCCGACCGCCGCGTCCCTACATACAAATGGAAAATTAAAAACTGAAATATGATAAAGATATCTCGTCTGTTCCTGTTAGCGTTAGCGTTCTCGTTTAACTGCTTTGCGCAACGCTCGGTGACGCACTATGCCAAGGCGTCGCTCAACACTACACTCAATCTGCACTGGACTCCCGCAAACTACGGCACGGTGCAGTGGCAGCAGTCGAAAGACAAGGGTACCACATGGACCAACATTGCCAACGCCACCTCGCCCACCTACACGTTTAAGACCGGCGCCTCGGGCGAGACCTGGCTGCGCGTGGTGGTCAACGGCGACGAGGCCTGCGAGCCTTACACCGAGACACACATCGTGAAGGTAGTCAACTTCACCGTGAACCTCGAGGAGACGGCCGCCTTCGGAGCCACCTTCTCGGTGAGCGGACTGAACATTCCGGCCAGTGAGATTGTGGAATACGGCTACTGTGCCAACTACAACGGACTGAGCCGCGCCTACACCAGCATGCCGCGCACCGCCATCGGCACCACGCTGCCCGATGGCAACCCCTTCGAGGTGACCTGCGAAGGACTGCTGCCGGCGAAGTCGTATTCCGTCCGACTCTACTTCAAGACGGCCGACGGCTCCATCGTCTTCGGTCCTGGAAAACTGGTGAAGACGCTGCCCGGCATTGAATGGGACACTGAGGGGTGGGCCATCAGCAAGAACACCATTACGGCTCGCTTCAAGGTATCGGGCCTCTCGGGGGCCGCACCGCAAATGAGATTTGAGTTCGGCACCGAGGGCAACATGAAGACCTATTCCACCGCCGCCGTGACGGGACAGACTATGACGTTCCGCACGACTATGCTGCGCAACCTGCAGCCCGCCACCCAATACATTGCCCGCGTGTGGGCCGACCTCGACGGCGACGAGCAGGTGATTGAGAAAACGGTCACCACACTGCCCGACTACAGCACCTACCCCGTAGACAACACGGTGAAGCCTGTCGGCCACCGCATCGTGTGGCAAAACGCCCGCACCCCCATACAGCTCAACCCCGACAACATCCAGGCCGAATATCCGCGACTGCTGCGCGTCTCGGCCGACACGCTGCTGCTGACCT
>CACYRB010000021.1 GCA_902776685.1 uncultured Prevotellaceae bacterium | reverse complement strand
GTTGCAAAAACAAAGGTAACAAAAAAGGCTGAAACCCAAACGAGGGCTTCAGCCTAAATTTTTTTATTGCTAAAAAAATTTTAGCGGACAGCAATAAATAAATATCTATTAAGACTCTTTTTTACATGAAAAAAACTCTTCTATCTGCGTTGCTGATGATGATGGTAGCGCTGACAGCGATGGCCATTCCTGCCAAGCGGGGAATGTCGCGCACGCTGACCTTGGCCAACGGCTCAACCGTTGAAGCCACACTTGTGGGCGATGAGTTCGGCCACTATTTCCTCGGAGTCGATGGTAAAGCTTATCGTCTGAACCCCACGACAAACGTTTACGAGCCAGCCAGCGTACAAGCCATAGCCCAGCGGGCTCAGATGCGGCGGGCACAAGCCAACACCCAGCGTGCCAAGCGACTTTCGCCGAAACGCGTCGGCTCGTTCGGCAACTACACCGGCAAAAAGAAAGGCGTCATTATCCTTGTAAACTTTGCCGACAAAGAATTCAAGGGCGCCAACGACAACGCACTCTTCCAACGCATTGCCAACGAAAAGAATTTCAGCCATGGCGACTTCGTCGGCTCCATGTACGACTATTTCTACGCACAGAGTCGCGGGCAGTTTGAGCTCACCTTCGACGTGGTTGGCCCCGTGTCCGTGTCAAAGAATGCAGCTTACTATGGCAGCAACAACTCTAACGATGAAGACGAGCATCCGGCAGAGATGATTATCGAAGCCGTGAAAAAGGCCGATAGTCAGGTAAACTTCGCCGACTATGATTGGGACGGTGACAAATATGTCGACCAAGTCTACGTGGTATATGCCGGAAAAGGCGAGGCCGACGGCGGTGCGGCCAACACCATTTGGCCGCATGCCTACGACCTGAGGTCGGCTCAATACTACGGCGATGGAACGGGACCTGTCAAGCTCGACGGCGTTACCATCAACACCTACGCCTGCGGTGGCGAGTTGAACGGCTTTACCGGTTCTGTTGCCGGCATCGGCACCATGTGTCACGAGTTCAGCCACTGTCTGGGCTATCCCGACTTCTACGACATAGACTACAGCGGCGGCTGGGGCATGGACATCTGGGACTTGATGAGCGGCGGAAGCTACAACGGCGACGGCTATGTGCCCTGCGGCTACACTGCCTATGAGCGGTGGATGGCAGGATGGATGGAGCCTATCGAACTGTCGAACACGCAAAACGTGACCGGTATGAAGGGACTGGAAGATGGCGGCGAGAGCTACATCATCTACAACGACGGCCATCGCGACGAGTATTTCATGCTGGAAAACCGTCAGCAGACAGGTTGGGACTCGGAGTTGCCGGGCAGCGGCATGCTCATCGTGCACGTTGACTACAACGCCACCATCTGGAACAACAACAAGCCCAACGACGATCCCAGCCACCAGCGCATGACATGGATTCCAGCCGACAACCAGTTGCAAAGCATAACGACATCGAGCGGATATACCTATTTGACCGATGCCGGACTGAAAACCGACCTCTACCCCTCGGGCAACAACAACGTGTTTAGCAACACGTCGACTCCTGCTGCCAAGCTATATAATAATAATACCGACGGCACAAAGTATCTGAACAAGTCGGTAGAGCAAATCACCAGAAACAGTGACGGCACCATCTCGTTCCGTTTCCGTGGCGTGAGCAACACGAAAGCACCCATCTTCTCACCCGCACCGGGTAGATACACCGACGCCCAAAC
Organism: uncultured Prevotellaceae bacterium; assembly: GCA_902776685.1. Classification (GTDB taxonomy): domain Bacteria; phylum Bacteroidota; class Bacteroidia; order Bacteroidales; family Bacteroidaceae; genus Prevotella. The sequence continues at coordinate 30,323 of CACYRB010000021.1, read as the reverse complement.
CGTCAGCATCACAAGCGAGACCGACGGTGCCAGCATCTACTACACCATCGACGGCACCGACCCGACAACCGAGAGCACACTCTACTTGGCTCCCATCGTCATTGAAACGACAACCACGTTGAAAGCCATTGCCGTGAAAGACGGTGAAGAGAGCGACATTACATCGGGCATATACAGGATTGGAGCCTCCAGCGACAAGTTCGTCAAGGTGACCTCCACCGACCAACTCGTAGCCGGCAGCGAATACATCTTCGTTAGTCCTGACTACAACGTTGCTGCCGGTCCGAAGTCGGGCAGCGGTAGCTACCTCACTTCTGTCGAGGCAACTATCGAAGGCAACGAGGCTACAAGCGAGGAGGCTCTGGTGTTCACCCTCGGCGGAACGACAGGAGCCTACTCGTTCCAGTGCGAAGACGGCTATCTCTATTCAAGCTCTGCCAAGAGCGTGACACTTAACAGCAGTGAAAAAGCCATGTGGACCATCACGGTCAACAACGACGGTGCCGTAATCAGCGGAAGCAGCGTAGGTACATTCCAGTATAATAGCACGTCCCCACGATTTACGACATATACCAGTGGACAGAAACCTGCCTACCTCTATGTGCGCGACGTGCCCACCGTGCAGACCGTGGCTACTCCCGTGTTCTCACCTGGTGAAGACATCTACACCTCGCCGCAGGAGGTGACCATCACCTGCGCAACCGAAGGTGCCGCCATTTATTACACCCTCGACGAGACCGACCCGACCGTGAACAGCACGCTCTATACCGGTCCTATCCACATCAGCGAGGATACGGAGATCAGAGCCATCGCCGTGAAGGAAGGCATGAACAACAGCGCGATTGCCTCGGCCATCTACCTCTTCGAGGAGGCTGTCAACGTGGAAACCCCAACCTTTAATTACGAGAGCGGTGAATATGCTCACGAACTGACCGACGTGCAGATGGCATGTGCCACTGAGGGAGCTACCATCTACTATACGCTCGACAACTCTACGCCAACCACTTCGAGCACGGAATACACCGGCGACATCACCATCAGCACCACTAAGACCATCAAGGCCGTTGCCTATGTCGGAAAATCGCACAGCGAAGTGGCTGAAGTGACGCTGGTCATCGCCAAGGAAACGGGCGGTGGAACGGGCGCTCAACTGCTCTACGAGAGCTTCAGCGGAAAGAAGACTGGTGGGGGAGATGAATCCGCTGAGGCTGGCATCAGCAACGACGCTTTGGACTATGACGGTTGGACTTCGTTTACCAAGGTGTACCTGTCTGGTTCTTCCTATGCAAATGGCGGTTGTGCGAAGCTGGGTTCTTCGAAAGCTGCGGGCAGCATGGAGGCCGATAACATTCCTCTGACGGGCGACGGCACGCTGACCTTCTATCTGAAGAAATACGGCTCTGATACCGGTAAGCTGAATGTCATTGTAACTGGTGCTACTGCCGACGTAACGCAATTCACTCCTTCCGACACGTGGACAAAATGCACTGTAAACCTCTTGGGCGGTAACGGCGATGTCAGCATCAAGCTGGTCACTTCTTCGAAACGTGCCTACGTTGACGAAATCATCTTGGCCGAGGTGGCAACAGTCACCGAAGATCCGATAGAACAGACCATCGGTGTGACGGGCTACTCTACCCTCTACTACAGCGACAAGATTCTCGTCGTGCCCACGGGTGTGGAAGCCACGACGTGGCATGTTGTCGACGGAGAACTGACAAAGGGTCGCACCTACAAAGCCGGTCAGAAAATTCCCGCAGGCGAGGCCGTCGTACTCTTCGACAACAACCCCCTCTCGCAAGTTTACGAGTTTGAAGTGGCTTCGACATGCAGCGACGACAGCGATCCGAACAACATGCTTCGCGGTTTCGATGAAAGCAGCATGACCGTTGGCGAAACAGGAACAAGCTACAAGTTCTACAAGTTCTCGTTCAAGGGACACGACGCCAACAATGCTCCTACAAACATCGGTTTCTACTATGGAGCTGCCGATGGTGCTCCCTTCGTGAGTGCTGCCCACAAAGCATACCTTGCCGTACCCGAATCGGCTTTGACCAATGGCGCAAAGAGTGTGTTCCTCTTCCCACAGGCCGATGACAGCGAACAGCCGACAGGAATTGAAGATGTTGAAGTCAACGGTAATGTCAACACCAAGCAGGCCATCTACGATCTGCAAGGCCGCCGCATGACCAACGCCCAAGCATTACGACCTGGCATCTATATTGTGAATGGCAAGAAAGTAGTGATTAAATGAAAAGACAAGAGATTATGAAAACTTACATCAAGCCATCAATAAAAACCCTGCTGGTGCCCGAGCTGATGCAGGGCCTGTACAACGAATCGACGCCCGAAGAACAGTTGGGAAAATCGGTTGACGTTGATTTCGACGAGCCGGGAGCATCGACTTCCTGGGATGAATAACAAAGATTGAAACGCAGTATTCTGCGCTCAAATAAAAGATAAAAAGCAGAAGAGTGAAAAGTCGGCTGATGCATCAGCGCTTTTCACTCTTCTGCTTTTCATTTTTTTTATTTCTCACCAGTTCCCTACCAGCGATTCAATCAACGATTTGAGATGACCGGGGAGGATGATGTGGTGATTTCCGATGGGTCGGGTAAGGAAGTAAGCAGCCTGCGACGCATCGTCAAGACGAATGACCTGCTGTGTGCGGCACAGGTCGGGCTTAGCCTCGTTGCGAATGAGCCAGCCTTGGCTGACAAAGTGGCGCGAGAGGTCGCCCGACACCTTGAAGACGGTTACCGGTCCTTCCTTCATGTAACCGCGTATGCCGATGCCGATGCCCGATTCGAAATGGGTGTCAAACTCGTAACGCTCGACGAGGCTCAAGGGTATGGTGCAATGGGCAAAGACCATCTGACCGGTCTCCACGTCGATGCTGGCCGGATTGGCCTGAAAGCCGATGATGCCGGTGAGTGCCTGCGCTATCTTCATGGTCAGCATTGCCGGCACATCGCCCTCGCATCCGGCAACTATGCCTTCGCTGTTGAGCTTGGCCAAAGCCAGACAACCCGTGTTGCGAACCGCCGACAACAAGTCGAAGCAACGTAGCGTGAATCCCTGCAGGTTGTATCGACTGACAATCAGCTTCAACGCTTCATAGATTTTCATGGCACCGGCTTCTCCCCCATCAACGTCTTGTCCGACGGTCTCGAGCAGTTCCGACATGTCTATCTCGACAAGCTCAATGCCCACCTTTTCTCTGACCACCTGTGGGGCGGCATGGCTGGAGATGAGCCAGTCGGAGGGTTGGCCGATGATGCCGAGGCGACAGCCGTTCAACAGCTTTCTGGCCTCGCCCACCTTCTGCAACTCGCCGATGCGACGGGTAACGTATTCGGGACTCCCGTGTATGATTTCGCCGTCAAGGTTTCGTTGGCGGAGGAAGGAAAGTATCTCCATCGATGCGGCGAGCGAGTTGCTCTGGCCCGAAGTGAGCAGATAGAAAGGTTGTGCCGACTTCTGCAGCAACAAGGGCAGCAGACGGTTGAAGATGCCCTCGGTGCCACCGGTACGCACATAAATCAGGCTGAGCGGTGCGGTGCCGTAGTCATCGTAATCGCTGCCTTTGAAGTCGAAGTCAAGGTTCAGTCGCTGCAGGAACTCCTGCGTTGATTTGTTCACGGCTCTTTCGTCGTGCAGTTCTGAGGTCAGGGTATAGATTTTACAGTTCATTATTTATATATTTACAATTTGACAATTTACGATTTACGATTTATTTTTCAATTTAGTTATTTTTCAATTTTCATTACCGTACCTGGCTAAAAACTAAAAACCAAAAACTACAACTACACGTCGAATCGTTTAAGGATGCCGTCGTACTGGTCGATGCGACGGTCGCGCAGGAAGGGCCACCAGCGGCGCACCTGCTCGCTACGTTCAAGGCTGACCTCTACGACCTGTGCGTCTTCCTCGTTCTCCGGACTACGATAGAGCAGTTCGCCCTGCGGTCCTGCTACAAACGACGAGCCCCAGAACCGAATGCCGTTGGTCTGCCCCGACGGGTCGGGCTCAAGTCCGGTACGGTTGACCGTGACGACGGGCAGACCGTTGGCCACGGCATGTCCGCGCTGCACGGTTGTCCAAGCCTCGCGTTGCCGTTGCTGTTCGTCGGGAGTGTCGCTCGACTCGTAGCCGATGGCTGTGGGATAGATGAGCAGTTCGGCACCCCGCAGGGCCATGAGCCGCGCAGCTTCGGGATACCACTGGTCCCAACAGACGAGCACGCCCAACCGGCCTACACTGGTGCTGATGGGCTGGAAGCCGAGGTCGCCGGGCGTGAAGTAGAATTTCTCGTAATAGGCCGGGTCGTCGGGGATGTGCATCTTGCGATAACGTCCGGCTATGGTTCCATCGCGCTCAATCACGACGGCAGTGTTGTGGTAGAGTCCTGCAGCTCGCCGCTCGAAGAGCGAGGTGACGATGACCATATTCGTCTCGCGTGCCAGCGAGCCGTAGAAGTCGGTCGAGTCGCCGGGGATAGGCTCAGCCAGATTGAACGTGTCGACATTCTCTGTCTGACAGAAATAGAGCGAGTTGTGCAGCTCCTGCATGACAACGAGCTGGGCTCCCTGATGGGCCAGCATCCTGATTTTCGCCGCCAGCCGTTCCATGTTGTTATGCACGTCGGCGGTGTTGCGCTGTTGTATGATTCCTATTTTCATATTTTTTTCAACCTTCAAAAAGATTCATGGTCATGCAATGGATGGAACCATGCTGACGGATGATGGTGCGGCTGTCGATGGGAATGATGTCGCGACCGGGGAAAACCTCGCCTATGAGCTGCACAGCCTGCCGGTCGAGGTCGGGCTGGTCGTAGGTGGGCACAAGCACGGCACCGTTGATGACCAGGAAATTGGCATACGTGGCGGGCAGTTTCTCTCCATCCTCCTCGACAATTTCGTGCGGCGTGGGCAACTGAACAATGCGATACGACGCCAATGCCGGATTCCTGCGCAAGGCATCGGGGTCGAGCACAGTCAGCAGGGTGTCGTCGGGAGCCAGGCGCAGCAGGGTGTCGATGTGGCCGTCGGTGTCGTCGCCTTCGAGCGGCTCGCAGTCAATCCACACCACGCGCTCGGCCCGCAGTCGGCGTTTCAGTTGCTGTTCTATCTCGTCCTTCGTGAGCGGTTGGTTACGATTGGGCGCAAGCAGGCAACAGCCGGTTGTGAAGATGGTTCCCTTGCCATCGGTCTCTATCGACCCGCCCTCAAGCACAAAATCGTCGTGGTTCTCGAAATCCACCTGTCCGAAGAATGGTCCCAGCGCCCACAGCTTCATGGTGATGGCATTGTCGTAGTCGGCAGGAAACTTCCGTCCCCAACCATTGAACTGAAAGTCGAGCCACAGCGGACGCTCACCGCCCAGCAGCGTGATGGGACCATGGTCGCGAGCCCACGTGTCGTCGGTAGGACACTCAAAGATGCTGACCTCGTCCATCCGGCGCACCTCCTCGGGTACATCGCTCTCAAACGGTGCCACTATCAGCACCTCCTCATGGGGCGCAATAGCTCTAACCACCTCGGTCATTGTGCGGTTGATGTCGTCGAGATAGGGTTGCCAGTCGGTGTTCTCGTGGGGCCACGTCAGCATTACGGCCTGTTGCGGTTCCCACTCAGCCGGCATACGATATTGCTTTTCTTTCATGATGCAAAGATTTTGCAAACAAACTGATTTAAAATCTCTGCAAATATAAATAAAAAAACTGAAACCCGATGCAGGGAGAGGAAAGAATTTTCGATTCGGCGACGAAAGACCGTCTTTCGGAAAGTTATATGGGCCATATAACTGTGCTATATGGGCCATATAACTGTGCTATATGGGCCATATAGGTCGGTTATATGGGGCATATAACTTTTTAATAGTTCATAGTTCATAGTGCATATTAATAGTCCATAGTTCATAGTGCATAGTTCATAGTCTGCTGCCACGTAACAAGCCCAAGACTAAAAACTAAAAACCAAAAACTAAAAACTAATAACTAAAAACTACTCCTCCCTATTGCGGTCGAACTTGATGAGCAGCAGTCCGATGCCCGTCCAAACAAGTTCACGCAGACGAACGATGAGCGCGACAAAGATGCCTTCCGTTGCGGTCATGCCCAGCCGAGTGACCGACATGAGGAATCCGCCCTCGCGGCCGCCCAGCTGCAACGGCATGAAGAACAGCATGTTGGCAAAGAGCGAGGTGAAGGCAAGGATGAGGATGCAGTCGAGGAAATTGGCCGAGGGCATGAGCACGCGCAAGACGAAATAGACTTCCAGCGCCGAGCACACACGACAAGCCAGTTCGGTGAGCACAACGGAGACAAACGTGCGACGGTTCTGCTGATGCAGGGCGGCTATCTGTCGGTCGATGGTGTCGAGTTGCTCGCGATGGCTTTCCACGAAGGGCTCAGCCCACCGCTTCACATAAGGAATATGGCGCAGCACGTTCATGGCCCGCACGGCCAACCCCTTTCGATAGCCCGACATGAAGAACCAGATGCCGAGCACACAGAAGGCAAAGGCGGCAAGGAGCAGCATGCCCAGAAAGAAATCGACGGGTTTGAGCACGATGAAAAGCACGCACGACAACAACCAGAACCAAAAGTGGCTGAAGATGTGGGTCATCACAAAGAGAATGACCGACGACGAAGCGCGTTCGGCTCCAATCTTCGGCGAGAGCGACATGATGCGGTAAGGCTCGCCGCCCATCAGTCCGCCGGGCGTGGCATAGTTGAGTGCAAAGGCCGACACCGTAATCTTATAGAGCCAGAAGAAATCGGAAGCACCCTTCAAGTGTCCCCCTCCCTGTCTGATAATCATCCACCACGAAGCGGTGTTGAAGAGATAGAGCACCGCCCACAAGGCCACGACGGCAAAAAACCAATAGCCGGCATGGGTCAAGCCACGCCACACCTCGGCAAAGTCGAGCTGCGACACCATGACCGCCAACACGACCAGACCGAAAATGAAAAAACCGTTTTGGTATTTCTTCTTCATTCTTTTGCCTCGCGTTTTTTCGGGATGGAGAAGCGCAGTTTCTCGCCTTCGTCGCGTTTCTCGTGATAGAGCTTGGGCAGCGGGTTACCCATCGGGATGTCGTAGGCGACACGGTTTCTGAAGATGTCGATGGCGGCATAGATGGCATAACGCAGCGGCGACGGATCGCACAAGCCCTTGCCAGCCTGTCCGGCGGCATTCACCTCGGTGCACACAAACGGCATACCTGCATGAACGGTCACACCCTCGCCACGGCTGAGCGTCTTCGACGGAAGCGCGCCCTGCTCGTAGTGCATCGCCAGAATGGCATCAAAGGCATCGTAGTCACTTTGTGCGAACAGCTCTTCGGCCTTGTAAGGCCCGAAGGCATGAATATTTTTCTCGTTAAGCTCGTCGACAGCCGGTTTGATAATCGTGCGCTCTTCCTCGCCAGCCCCGTCGGGGTTGAGGGCAAGCACGGCAATGCGCGGATTGGAAATGCTGAAGTCGCGACGCAGCGTGTTGAACAATGCCGTGCCCTTCTTGACGATACCGTCCTTTGTGATGGCAGCGAGAGCATCACGCAGTCCCATCTTGTCGGTAGCAAAGGCTATGCGCAGGTCGCCGTCGACGGCCATACGCAGTCCGTTGTCGGCATAGCTTTGAGAATCGGCAAACAGGTTCTTGCTCTGCGGCAAGGCAACGAGTACGTCGAAAGCATCTTTGAGCTGGTCGTCGAGCGCACGCTCAACAGCTCGCTGGGCAGCCCGTTCAGACTCCGGCGTGGGCCGTCCGAACTCTATCTTCACCTCGTCGTCGAAGCAGGTGAGCAGGTTCAGCCGACCGGGACGCTGCTCGTCGGCATTGCTGATGATGCTGAAGTTGTTCTCCATGTTGAGACCCTTGCGGTGATAGGCAGCCACCTTGGGCGAGCCATAGACCACAGGCGTGCACAGTTCGAACATCTCGGGAGTTTCAAAGGTTTTAAAAATCAGTTCATATCCGATACCGTTGGTATCGCCCTGCGTGATGGCCACGCGAATCTTTTTGTTCTCCATTGTCGTTTGATTTTAAGAGATGAGTTATTCTGATTTATATATTTTAATCGAGTTGAGGGCAGCCTCAAGCTCGCGAATGAGATTGCGTTTTTTCGATTCGGGCGCATAGACAAAGGCTTCGGCCACAAGCGTGCGGTCGCCGAGGAAGACGGTACGCTCGACAAACGGTCCGCCCATGCTGTCGTCCTTCATCTCCCACAGCCCGCGCGTCAGTGTCTGCCCTTGTCCCATGTCGAGGAAACGCAGCCCGTCTTTCACCGTCGTCATATACATATTGTCGGTCTCGCCCTTGATGTTCACGCGCATCACGCTGTCACGATGGTTCATGTCGCGCTCGGGCAACCGGCCCTCAACGGTATAGACGCAGATGTTCTGCCGTTGTCTGGAACCGTCGGACAGCCAGATGAAATGTTTGCCCTTCTTCATCGATGTGAGCGAGGCCGGCACCAGCATGTCGATGCCGAACAGACGCTTGACTTCGCTGGCTGCCATTGTGTTGGCCCGACGCGAGAAGCGCTGCTTGGCTTGGTTCATCTCATGGTCAACGAGCAGCCCCACCAGTTTCCGTGCATTGCGCCACACCATCTGGCCGAGCAGGTCGGCAGAGGGCGACGTGATGTTGAGCACGAGTTGTCCGCGTGCCCAGCGGTCGTGCTTATAGCCAACATCGGCCGAGTTATATTTCTTTTTGTCGATGTCGATATGCACCAATGCACGGGCATAGCGGCATTGGGGTTTCTCGGCTTCCTCGGGTTTGACGAGCTGTACGTCGAAAGTCGGCTCGGGCTGCGGCAGTCCCGACATGTCGGCCGCAAGCAATTCCACAATCGGCTTCGCTGCCGTAGAGTCGGCCGCGACAACCATCACGTGATAGGGTTCGCCAATAGCCACGGGCAACTGCTCGGTGCCCTTCTTTCCACAAGAGGAAAGAAGCAACAAGCATGCAAAGAGCCACAAATAGTTTTTCATTTTATACTTTTCTACTTTTTTAACCTTTCGACTTTGTGGAGAGCAGGCCGCAGGCGGCATAGATGTCTTCGCCACGCGAGGCACGGATGGTGGTGAACAGCCCGTGGGCCGTCAGGTAGTCGCGCAGCACGAGCATCTGCTCTTCCGGTGCACCATGCAGCGGCACGTCGGGAATCTGATGGAAACGGATGAGATTGATGCGGCAGTCGAGTCCGCGCAACAGTCTGACGATGGCACGGGCATGAGCCTCGCTGTCGTTCACTCCGCCGAAGACAATATATTCGAACGAGAGCCGACGCTGGTGGGCAAAGTCATATTGTCGGAGCAGTTCCACCACATCGGCAATCGGCATGGCCCGCTCGGCCGGCATCAGCTGTTGGCGCTGCTCGTGAATGGCGGCATGCAGACTGATGGCCACGTGGCACTCGCTCTCGTCGAGAAAGCGCTTCAGCTTGTCGCGCACGCCCACCGAGCTGACGGTGATGCGGCGCGGACTCCATGCCATGCCCCAGTCGGCTATGAGCACCTCGGTGGCTCGCAGAACGTTGTCGAGATTGTCCATAGGCTCGCCCTGTCCCATGAAGACAATGTTGGTCAGCCGGTCGCTCTCGGGAAGCGAGACAATCTGGTTCAAGATATCAGCGGCCGAGAGGTTGCCCTGCCAGCCTTGCTTACCCGTCTGGCAAAACAGGCAGTTCATCTTGCAACCCACCTGACACGACACGCAGAGCGTAGCACGGTCGCCGTCGGGGATGAAGACCGTCTCGACAAACAAATCTGCCTGTCCGCTCTTCGCCGACTTGCCGTCGGTCCTGACGGGGAACAGATATTTCACCGTGCCGTCGATGCTGCGCTGGCAGTCGACAGGTGCCATTGCCCCGACGCAATATTCCGCCGACAGCCGCTCGCGGTTTTGTTTCGACAGATTGGTCATATCGCCGATGTCGGTCACCCGTTTCTCGTAGAGCCATTGCGCCATCTGCTTGCCGGCAAAAGCGGGCAAGCCCAACGATGCGGCCACGCCTTTCAACTCGTCGAGCGACAGCCCCAACAACACTTTTTTCGGTTCTTCCATGCGTTCCGTTATTCAGGTTCTGACTGCAAAGGTACAAATAAGTGAGCATAATACAAAGTAAAAAACTTTTTTTTGCTTTTATTATCGAACGAAACTACCTTCGACCTCATGAGAAATTTATGTAGTAACAAAAAAATAAGGCAACAATTCTTTCTTTTTCTCGCGGTATTTATTACCTTTGCAGTACGATGAAAACAATTAACGGAATAACATTCAACTTCGACGAGGTGCCACGCTCGTGGTGCTTCTGCTTTTGCGAAGACTGTCGCAAGCACGACGACTGCCTGCGCTATCAGACGGGACTGCTCGTGCCCGACAGTATGACATGGGGTGAGGCCGTATTCCCCACGGCTCACAAAAAAGGCGACTGCCCCCATTTCAAACCCATTCGCATCATCCATGCCGCCTATGGTTTTGCACCGCTCTTCAGCAATGTGAAGCAAAAAGACTACACGCCGCTGCGCGAGAAGCTAAAGGCCTATCTGGGCGGACACGGCACCTATTATCGCTACAACCGAGGCGAGCGGCTGCTCACGCCCGAGCAACAGCAGTCGATTCTCAACCTTTTCGCCAGTTACGGCTACACCGAAGGTCTGTCGTTCGAGCACTATCGCGACGTGATGGATTTTACCTAATGCCGTACCGCTTTGTGGTAGGCACGCTACCGCTTGTTGGTAGCGTGCCTACCAACGGCTGGTACGGGTCGTACCAACGCTTGGTACTGACCGTACCAAAAAACGACCCAAAATCTGGTACTCAAATAAAAATAAACGAGTTTATTTTGTTCTGCACTCGATTTTTCGTAACTTTGACTGCGTCGAAGTTACTCGGCACTCGGAAAAGCTCAAATTCATTTGGCTTTTCACTCATTTTTTCGTAACTTTGCACATGAAACAAAAAAACGCCCCCTTTTTATAACCTGTTATGAACAAAAAGATTGACTGCTTCCTGCCCTGCGAAGATTTCGACAGCATGGCTTCGCTGCTGCAGACGCTCAGGCAGAGCAAGACCGTCGGACACATTCATCTGCTTGCAGCCACGAATAGCCCGAACTACCCGAAGGACGGCATCGACGACTGCCATCTGCTGCCTACCGACTCGCCACTGTCGAGCCGCACGATGGCCGGCATTGCCGAAGCCGCCACAGCCGACTATACGCTGCTTTTCCTCAAGCCGCAACCCGTCACCCTCGGCATGTATGCCCTGGAACGCTTCATGCGCGTGGCCGAAGACACTGGTGCAGCCTTGGTCTACAGCGACCGGCTCTCCATCGAGAACGGACAAGTGGTGCGTCATCCCGTCATCAACTATCAGCCGGGCAGCCTGCGCGACGACTTCGACTTCGGAAGTCTGCTGCTCGTCAGCTCTGCGCTGATGAAGCAATGGGCAGCACAACCCGAACGTGCCGACTATCGGTATGCCGGACTCTACGACCTGCGACTATTCCTCAGCAGGAAAGGGCTGCTGTTCCATCTCGACGAATATCTCTACACCGAGGAAGAGCTCGACACGCGACTGAGCGGGGAAAAACAATTCGACTACGTGAACCCGCGCAACCGCGAGGTGCAGATAGAAATGGAGCAGGCTGTCACCCGACACCTCGACCTGCTCGGCGCACTCGTCGACACGAGCCGCTATGCCGTGCCCGACTTTGAGGAACAAGAGTTTGCCTACGAGGCCTCGGTCGTCATTCCCGTCTACAACCGCGAGCGCACCATCGCCGACGCCGTAAAGAGTGCACTCGAACAGCAGACGCGCTTCGACTATAACGTGATTGTCGTCGACAACCACTCTACCGACGGCACCACCGAGATTCTTCGCAGCATGGCCTCGCAGCACGACAATCTCATCCACATCATCCCCGACCGCACCGACCTCGGCATCGGCGGCTGCTGGAACGTAGCCGTGAACAATGCCCACTGCGGCCGGTTCGCCGTGCAGCTCGACTCCGACGACCTCTATTCCTCGCCGCTGACGCTGCAACGCATCGTCGACGCCTTCCGCAAGCAGAAGGCCGCCATGATTGTGGGTTCCTATCGCATGTGCGACTTCGACCTGAACACGCTGCCGCCAGGACTCATCGACCACCGCGAGTGGACCGACGAGAACGGACCCAACAATGCCTTGCGCATCAACGGACTGGGCGCACCACGCGCCTTCTTCACCCCCATACTCCGGCACATCGGATTCCCCAACACCAGCTACGGCGAAGACTATGCCCTCGGGCTGGCTTTCAGCCGCACCCACCGCATCGGCCGCATCTACACCGAGCTATATCTCTGCCGTCGATGGGGTGGCAACAGCGATGCCGCACTGAGCACCGAGCGCATCAATGCCAACAACCGCTACAAAGACCGACTGCGCACCATCGAGCTGGCGGCCCGCATAGCTGCCAACAAGGCTTCGACATCGCACAAGATGGACGAAGTAGAGCGTTTCTTCAACCGTCAGCTTGAACTGTGGGACGATGCCCGACAGCATTTCCGCAACCTGCAGGAGGTGAAGACGCGCAACCTGAATGCCGACAGCCACACGCTCGTCGTGCAGTGGAACCCCACGCGCATCGTCTCGACCGGCGCAAGCATCGACGCGAAAGCCATCAGCCAACGGCCGTGCTTCCTCTGCGAGCAGAACCGTCCAAAGGAACAAATCGTGAAACCGCTCGACGACCAGTTCAACCTGCTCGTCAACCCCTACCCCATCCTCCCGCAACACTTCACCATACCTTTGAAACAGCATAAGCCCCAGGATGTGCTCGTCTGCTTCGACGAGATGCACCTGTTGCTCAGTCGCTATCCCGAGCTTATGGTGTTCTACAACGGTCCGAAGTGCGGCGCATCGGCTCCCGACCACGCTCATCTGCAGGCAGGAACCAGCGGACTGCTGCCCCTGCAAAACAGTTGGCAACGCCTCAGCCGCGATGCCGAGACGCTCTACTCGCTGAACGAGAACGAGGACATCTCGTTCATCGCCGACTTCATCTGCCCCGTCATCGCCATCCGCAGCCGCTCGTCTGAACATGCCCGAGAGTTGTTCAAGAGAGTCTACGACGCCCTGCCGCCGCAGACCGACGGCTCGGAACCCATGATGAACGTCGTGGCATGGAGCAGCGACGACGAGCACATCAGCATCGTCATTCCGCGCAGCAAGCATCGCCCCGACTGCTACTACGACAACGACGAAGAGCGGCGCATGCTCGTAAGCCCCGGCGCACTCGACATGTCGGGACTCATCATCACCCCCCGACAACACGACTTTGAGCACATCACAGCCGAACAGGCATTGCAGATTATTGCGGAATGTGCACTTCCCGAGGCCGACATAACGCTTGTGGTGAACAAGATTAAAGGCGAGAAGACGGTCGAGGAACCACGCCTCAACTCGAAGCAGCCCGTCGTCAGCGTAGGCATCGTCAGCGGAAGGAAGATTACATTTACCCTCAACAATCCCTACACAGCCAAAGGCGAACTGATTACCGGTCAGCAAAGCGTAGAGTTTTCTGAGGGCGGCATCTTGTGGCGCGGCAACCAATACCGCGAGCTCACCTTCAACCCGCAGAAACCCGAAGCGTCGTTCACCCTGTCGGATGTCACCATCGGCATCAATTTCCATTGGGAGCGCAAAGAGGCACAGACCTTCCTCGGCACGTTGCGACTCGTCGTTGAAGCCGACCAGATTTGCGCCATCAACGAACTGCCCGTTGAACAATATCTCGAAAGCGTCATATCGAGTGAGATGAGCGGGACGTCGTCGATTGAATTGCTGAAGGCTCACGCCGTCATCTCACGCTCGTGGCTGCTGGCACAGATAGAAAAGCGCAACCGACTGAAAGACAACGGCGACAACTTCTTCTCATTCATCAAGAAAGAAGACGAGCTCATCCGCTGGTACGACCGCGAAGACCATACCATCTTCGACGTTTGTGCCGACGACCACTGCCAGCGCTACTATGGCATCACACGTGCCACCAACCCGCATGTGGCTGCCGCCGTCAAAGAAACGAAAGGACAGATTCTTACCTACAACGGCGAAATCTGCGACGCGCGCTTCTCGAAATGCTGCGGCGGACATACCGAGGAATATCAATACTGTTGGGAGGATACACCCAAACCCTACCTCACCTCGGTACCCTGTCCCTATTGCAACACCCACGACCGCGACATCATCGGTCAGGTGCTGAACGACTACGACCGCGAGACCGACGACTTCTACCGTTGGACCGTCAGCTACACCACCGATGAACTGACACGGCTAATCAACGACAACCTGAAGATGGAACTGGGCGAAATAACCGACCTCGTCCCTGTTGAACGCGGGAAGAGCGGACGCATCTGGAAATTGCGCATCGTGGGAACAAAGCGCACCTTCACCATCGGCAAGGAACTCGAGATACGTCGCGTGCTCAGCACTTCGCATCTCTATAGCAGCGACTTCGATGTAGAGAAGACCAACGACGGTTTCACGCTACACGGACGTGGCTGGGGACACGGCGTCGGCCTGTGTCAGATAGGTGCAGCCGTGATGGGCAGCCAAGGCATCAGCTACGAACAAATCCTGCTCCACTACTATAGCGGTGCAGAAATTAAGAAGATATATAAATAAGGAGTTAAGGAGTTAAAGGAGTTAAAGGAGTTAAGACGATAGTCTCCACTAGCATGTAAGAATGCGCGGCGTGCCGCTTCATAGAGTTGAATAAAGAAACAAAAAAAATAAAAAAGAACAAATTAAAAAATGGCTTTGAATCAGAAACAGAAATCGCCTTGGGCATGGATTCCGACCCTCTACATTGCTGAAGGTCTGCCCAACGTCATTGTGACAGCTGTTGCCGTCGTGCTCTATATGCAGATGGGACTGACCGACGGAGAAATTGGTCTGTACACCGGATGGCTCGGTTTGCCTTGGATTATCAAACCGTTGTGGAGTCCGTTTGTAGACCTTGTAAAGACAAAACGTTGGTGGATCCTGCTGACACAGGTTCTCCTCGGCTCGTCACTGGCTGGCATAGCCTTCACCCTGCGTACCGACTTCTGGTTTCAGGGCACCATGTTCTGTTTCTTCCTCATGGCCTTCTCGAGTGCCACCCACGACATTGCCGCCGATGGTTTCTACATGCTTGAACTCGACGGGCACCAACAGGCGTGGTTTGTGGGTATCCGCAACACATTCTACCGTCTGGCTGTCATCTTCGGCAACGGCGTGCTTGTGCCGGTAGCCGGTTTGTTGCAAAAGGCCTATCCCGGTCAGGAAGCCTTCACGTGGAGCCTGGTGTTCTATGGCGTGGCCGCACTGTTCATTGCCATCTGGCTCTACCACACCTATATCATGCCTCGCCCGAAGAGCGACGTTCAGCGTCAGACCACAGCCAAGGAGATTGCACAAGGCATGAAGACTATGCTCACGGCCTTCATCCACAAGATGCCGTGGCGACAGATGCTGGCGGCCATCGTCTTCATCCTGTTCTACCGATTCCCCGAGGCTATGCTCAATGCCATGAGCAAAACCTTCCTCACCCGCCCGCAAGCCGACGGCGGTCTGGGGCTCTCGCTCGAACAGTATGGCATCAGCTACGGAACAGTGGGACTCATCGGTCTGCTGTTGGGTGGTATCGTAGGCGGCATGTTGGCGAGTCGCGACGGACTGAAACGATGGATCTGGCCGATGGTGTGCGCCATTACCCTGCCCGATATCGTCTACGTCTATATGAGCTTTGCCATGCCATCGAACATGCTGCTCGTGAGCACCTGTATCTTCATCGAACAGTTCGGCTACGGACTGGGCTTCACCGCCCTCACACTCTACATGCTCTACTTCTCGATGGGCGAGTTCAAGACGTCGCACTATGCCATCTGCACCGGCATATCCTACCTGGGCCTTCAGGTGCCGGGCATGGTGTCGGGCTATCTGAAAGATGCGCTGGGCTACCAGCAGTTCTTCATCGTCGTGATGGCCCTGTGCTCCATCACGTTCCTCGTCACACTATTCATCAAGATTGACCCCGAATTCGGCAAGAAAGAGAAATGAAAACCCGCAAAGCAGCAATCGTCCAAGGTCTGGGGCAAGCCATCGAACTGGCAGCACTGACCATTCTGTTTGTCGTTTACTACAAACAACGACGGATGACCACCTCGTGGATTACACTCCACCTGGCCGTCATGTTGCTGCTGCCCACGCTGCGGATGCTCATCAACCCATCGCTTACGCGTTGGGCAGGCTCACGTTGCGAGACCATCGTCCACTACATCGGTGCTGCCATGGCCGTGCTGGCGCTCACCGCCCTCGGCTATGTGGTCTTCCTGTCTCTGCCTGCCGACAACCTCACGACACTGCTGCTCTTCTATCTGCTCGCCTTTGCCACAGCCCTGCAACGCAGCCCCAACCGAACTCAAAATGAGCTCAGGTGGGAATGGACGGCACCATGGATCTCGCTGCTACTGGTGCAGGGCATTGCCATCATGATTGTGGGCAACATTCAGGTGCTCGAACGAAACGGATTCGCCCTGTCGTGGAGCGTCGCCTTCTACCTCACGGCAGTCTTTGCCGCCATTGGCACCCTGCTTTCTATTCCTATCTACCCCATCCCCCGGCACAAAGAGAACCAGCCCGTCACGACACACTGGGGCGAGCTGCCCTCGCTTCGGCAAGGCGGCGAGATGACGATGCTCCTTGCGCTGCTTGCCGCAGTGCCCATGCTCTTCCTCATCGACATGCCTCACAACGGCGGTCTGGGCATGGCTCCGCAAGAATTTGCCTTCAGCATGGGCGGCATCGGCGTGGCTGCACTGGCTTTAGGATTCGACTTGCGCAAACAACTCTGGAAAAAACTGGAAAGCCCCCTCATGCAAACATTGCCAAGACTCGTGGCAGCAGTGACCACACCCGCAGTCTTCCTGCTTTTGAGCCTTGAACTGCCTCGCGACCTAACCGTTGTGAGCGCCCTGCTCTTTGTATCGCAGCTGGCCATGGGCTTCACCATTGCCGACATGAACCAGAAGTGCATATCCGTCAGCCCGTTGATATCGTTGGCGGTCTTGGCCCTCAGCGGTTTCTTGCAGTTCAACCTTGGCTATCGCCACTACTTTGCCCTCTGCATCGGCTGCGCCGTAGTGATTATAGCGTCTTGCTACGCTGTAAGTTGGCTGAGAACAAAACGCAAACAGGCATAAAAGTGATTTTGCATAAAAAGTAATCGCCTTGGCAGTTTTGCTGCCAAGACGATTGTTTTTTGGATTGAGCTTGTCGTGCCAATGGGTTACTCGTCGTCGAGTGCTTTCTTGGCGTATGTGACACGCTCGTATTCAAACTCGTCGGTCTCGCCCTCACCAACCATCGTGCCGACAAACGTCTTCGAGTCGAGGCTGAGGTCGTCGTAGCTGATAATCATCTTGAAGGCCGGCTCGCCCTCGCCACCGTCGTAGGTGATGACGATGTCCCACGTCTTCGAGTCGATGTACCAGCTGAAGCGACGCGAGTATTTCAGTTCGTCGCCGATGTAGTCGTTCTGCAGTCCGCGACCCGAGGTGTTGTCGTCGGTCTGGTCGAACTCGATATCGGTGGAATAGACCTCACGTTTCAAGATGCCGTTCTCGTCGTAGAACTTAGCCTCGGTGGTTCCGGTCCAGTGTCCGCGCAGCGTCTGAGCCATCGCCACGATGTCGAGCTCGTCGTCGTTGTAGTTGTTTCCACCGTCGGGACGGTTGTAGTCACGTCCGTAGCCGGGGCCATAGTGGTTGTACCAGGGATCCCAAGGATCGTCGTCGCAGCTCGTGAAGAGTGCGGGCAATGCTGCGATGGCAAGCATTGCCAATAGGCTTTTTATTGCTTTCATTGCTTAGTCCTTTCTTTACCTTATTAGATTATTTATTCGGAATAAAAACTCTCTTCATGTGTTTCACTTCGCCCTGCTGTACCTCGGTGCCGGGTGCACCCTTGGCATAGCCATAGCCATAACCATAGTAGTCGTAGCCATAGTAGTCATAGTCGCTCCAGTTGGGCGACGAAGTGTGAACGAGCCAGAAATCAATGTTTCTATCACCGTCGTAGATGGTTCCTTCGAAGCGGTTGTCGTTCAGACGATAGTCACGGATTTCGATATCGTAGTTGTCTTCGCGGAAATGAATGCGGATGACGCCATTGCTCACTCTCCATCTGATTTTGCTGGCCACATAGTTGCGACGGCTGTCCCAGGGATGGTCGCGGTAGTAGTCAACCCAGTAGCCGCCACCTTCCTTAAACTTGAACACGTCGGTCTCAAAATAAATCTGTGTGCGGGTTGAGGCATACATCTGTCCGTCGTATTCGGAATAGATATATGTGTTACCTTCCCAGGTACCTTCGAGCGTGGAGCCGATTTCCTGGTCTTCACAAGAGCTGAATGCCAACGGCAGCATGGCCACCGCGAAAAGCATTAAAAGTGTAGAAATCTTTTTCATAATCTTATTTGTTTTTAATTATTTTTACTGTTGATGCTGCAAAGGTAAGGGTTTTTCCCTTTTTGCGCAAAGGAAAATCCATATTATTTTGTAGGAATTTCCCTATTTCATTTTTTCTTCGTATATTTGCAACAGAATTTACAGTATTAACAACATAAGAAAAATGAAAACAATTTATGATTTCTCTGTCAAAGACAGAAAAGGCAAAGACGTGTCGCTGCGCGAGTATGCCAACGAAGTGATACTCATCGTGAACACGGCAACAAAGTGCGGTTTCACCCCGCAATACGACGAACTCGAGAAGCTCTACGAACAGTTCCACGCACAGGGATTCACCATTCTCGACTTCCCCTGCAACCAGTTCGGCCAGCAGGCTCCCGGCACCGACGAGTCTATTCACGAGTTCTGCAAACTCAACTTCGGCACCGAGTTCCCGCGCTTCAAGAAGGTGAAGGTCAACGGCCCCGACGCCGACCCGCTGTTCCGCTTCCTGCAAGAGCAAAAGGGCTTTGCCGGATGGAACATGGAGCATCCCATCGCCCACATCCTCGACGACATGCTCTCGAAGGAAGACCCCGACTATGCAAAGAAGGCCGACATCAAGTGGAACTTCACCAAGTTCCTCATCAACAAGCGCGGTCAGGTGGTGGCACGCTTCGAACCCACCGAGAACATCGAAAACATTGCCCGACAAATTGAAGAACTCTTGAAGTAAAAATGGAACAGACGAAATGCCTCATCATCGGCAGCGGACCTGCGGGCTACACTGCCGCCATCTATGCCGGGCGTGCCAACCTCGCACCCGTGCTCTACTGTGGACTGCAGATGGGCGG
The DNA here is from genome assembly GCA_902776685.1 of uncultured Prevotellaceae bacterium. Taxonomy (GTDB): domain Bacteria; phylum Bacteroidota; class Bacteroidia; order Bacteroidales; family Bacteroidaceae; genus Prevotella. The sequence goes on along the minus strand of CACYRB010000021.1, from coordinate 10,979 downwards.
ACAGCTCACCCAGACCACCATCGTAGAGAACTTCCCCGGCTATCCCGAGGGTGTCGACGGCAACCAGATGATGATGGAGCTGCGGCAACAGGCCGAGCGCTTCGGTGCCGACATCCGCGACGGCATCGTCACGGCCGTCGACTTCGCCGAACGCCCCTATAAAATTACCATCGACGACGACAAACAGGTAGAGGCCCAGACGGTCATCATTGCCACAGGTGCCTCTGCGAAATATCTGGGGCTCGACGACGAGAAGAAATACAACGGCATGGGCGTATCGGCCTGCGCCACCTGCGACGGATTCTTCTATCGCAAGAAGACCGTAGCCGTGGTTGGCGGCGGCGACACCGCCTGCGAAGAGGCCATCTACCTCGCCCAGCTCTGTCAGAAGGTTTACATGATTGTACGCAAGCCCTATCTGCGTGCCTCCGAGGTGATGCAGCGGCGCGTCATGGAAAACCCGAAGATTGAAGTGCTGTTCGAGCACAACACGCTCGGGCTCTATGGCGACGGTGCCGTGGAAGGTGCTCATGTCGTGTTCCGCAAGGGCGAGGCCGACGAGCGCATCTACGACCTGCCCATCGACGGGTTCTTCCTCGCCATCGGCCACAAGCCCAACACCGACGTGTTCCGCGAGTGGCTCGACCTCGACGAGACGGGCTACATACGCACCGTCGGCGGCACACCACGCACCAACATCCCCGGAGTCTTTGCCGCAGGCGACTGTGCCGACCCCGTCTATCGTCAGGCCATCGTGGCTGCCGGCAGCGGTTGCCAGGCCGCCCTCGAAGCCGAACGCTTCCTGCACGAATAGCAATCCCACTCCCTATTGTGGGTGTGTCAAGCGAATGTCGTCTATGGCATTTTGACACACCCACTTTGTGTTGTAACCACAAAACGATAACGACCATGGCCCAATGAAAAGAATCTGCAAATTCATTTCCGACTATATGGGCGTGCTGGTGCTGCTGGCCGCCATAGTAGCATTGCTGTGGCCTGACGCGTTCTCCCACGTCAAGCCAACTTCCATCAATCCGCTGCTGGGCGTCATCATGTTCGGCATGGGACTCACACTGAGCTGGCAGGATTTCCGTGTGGTGTTCAGCCGACCGCGCGACATCGCCATCGGCTGCGCCACGCAGTTCACCGTGATGCCGCTGCTGGCCTTCGTGCTGGCGCGGCTCTTCCATCTCGACGACGCCCTCACCATTGGAGTGGTGCTCGTGGGCTGCTGCCCGGGCGGCACGGCATCTAACGTCATCACCTATCTGGCCAAAGGCGACCTCGCCCTGAGCGTAGGCATGACGGGCGTCTCTACCCTGCTTGCACCAGTGATGACGCCGCTGCTCGTCTTGTTGCTGACCGACAAATCGGTCGATGTCGACGTGGCCGCCATGTTCCTCAGCATTCTCTGGGTGGTCATCCTGCCCATCGTGGCCGGCCTTGTTGTAAAACGTCTTTGGCCGAAGACAACCGAACGCGCCATAGCCTACCTGCCAGCCCTGTCGTCGATTACCATCGCGACCATCGTGGCAATCATCATCGCTGCCAGCGCCCACCGGCTGCTCTCCGGTGGACTGGTCATCGTGGCGGTGGTCGTGCTCCACAACATCGGCGGACTTACCGTCGGCTACCTCATCGGTCGACTGCTACGCCTCGACCAGCCCAAGCAACGTGCACTAAGCATAGAGGTGGGCATGCAGAACAGCGGCCTCGCCTCAAGCCTGGCCACGCTCCACTTTGCCGCCTACCCCATGGCCACCATCCCCGGTGCCATCTTCAGCGTCTGGCACAACATCAGCGGCGCCATCGTGGCCCGCCTCTACGTAAGACGCTTCGCTAATGAAGAAAGAATAATGAGTAATGAATAATGAGTAATGAGCAATTGCCGCATGCAATTGTAGGCCCGCGGCGTACCGCGTTAATCTAAAGCTCTACGGATTTATAGGATAATAGGATTAATAATCCTCAAATCCCTTGTATCCGTAGAAAAGTAGGGGAAGGCTACGGGGGGGCAAGCGCTGCAAGGGAAGTTATCCTTAGAGGAACAGAATGAGCTTCCGTGTTTTTCCGTGTTCATCCGCTGCCGACATTTTACACTTTTTTACAATTCGACGAATCGTTTTAACACCATTTCTGCGAAATTCTGAAATATTTTCCCCGTGGTCGTGAATTTTTCAAGCACGCGTGTGCAATGCGTTTGCCCCCTAAATTAGGGGGTTGGGGGTCTTATCGAACAGCAAGTGTGCAATTTCTAACCGCCTCAAACCGACAAAAGCAGCTCGTAACCTTCAAATTTTCGAGCAAAAAAGGTACCCTTTTTGCTCGAAAAAGGTATGCTTTATGACCGATAAAGGTATGCTTTATGACAAAAAACGATACCTTTTTTGAAAACAACCCTCATTTTTGCCCAAAAACACCCTTTCCGTTCTCTAAAACGAAGATTTTTCTCAACAAAATCCGTTAACATTTCCACCTCCGATTTAATAAAAATTAACACAAATAATAAGACATAATAACATAAGAACAGATTATTCCCTTCCTCCACCAACCATACACTATGAACTATGGACTATGAACTATGCACTATGAACTATACACTATAGAAGTATCTCTATGTCAACCATCGAGGAATATCCATCGTGAACAACGGGAAAAGGTACGATATAGTTTTTAGATGGTAGGGAAAAGAAAGGTGAAGATGCCGTTTTGGTATCAAAATGAGGTAAAAATCGTCTTCTTTACCTTATTTTACATAGAGAAAAACTGTTTTTCGGATTTTTTTAGTAACTTTGCGTCCATGCAATGTGCGCATGAAGGAAATCACGCTCACATCTTCGACTAAAGACCCAAAGAACCAAAAGGCAAACAATATATACAGAACTCCTTCGCAGTGTATGCAAAGGTTTGGTCGCCTGTCGAGACACTGCTTGGGGCGTCTTTACTCTACAGAAGGATATGAGTAGCAAGTTTTTTAACAACTCTCCAGAGAATACCCTTTTTGACAAGTTCAAAGGGATTGCAGAAGGAATGCCGAATTTTCATTCTTTTCTTGCAGTCGTTGGATATTTCCGTTCATCAGGATATTTTAAGCTACGAAAAGAATTAGCTAACGTTCAAGAAATAAAAATTCTCGTTGGTATAAATGTAGATAGCATTTTCCGCAAACATAATCAAGCATTACTTATGCTTGAAGGAGATGATGAAGCTAGAGAAATATATACAAAAGACTTCATCCAAGACGTTAAGGACGCCAAGTATTCTCCAGAAGTTGAAGAGGGAATTCTTCAACTATGCGATGATATCGTGTCAGGAAAGCTACAGATGAGGATTCATAAGTCTAAAAACCTACATGCTAAATTCTATCTATGCTTGCCACAAAATTTCAGTCCAAATACCGATGGTTGGGTTCTTATGGGATCTTCAAATATATCAGACTCCGGCTTAGGCATTACTCTGCCACCACGTTATGAACTGAATGTGGCAATGAAAGACTATGATGACGTAGCCTATTGCAAGAATGAATTTGAAAATCTTTGGAACGAGGGTATTCCTATCACAGCAGAGGACATTGAGCGTATTCGCAAGATGACCCATTTGGAAGAACTGCCCACTCCATACGAGATATTCATGAAAGTCTTGATAGATGCCTTTGGCAATCAAGTGGAAGACGATTTCACACTAGACATGCCAAAAGATTACATGCAGCTAAAATATCAAAATGATGCTGTAATACAAGGTTTTCAGATGCTTAAAGAATTCAATGGCTTCTTCCTTGCCGACGTCGTCGGTACAGGTAAAACTATTGTGGCAGCAATGATTGCAAAACGCTTTGTAGAGGAAAACGGAAAGAACACGAAGATATTAGTGATCTATCCTCCTGCTGTCAAAGAAAACTGGCTTGGCACATTCAAGGACTTTAGTCTCACAAAATACTCTCAGTTTATAACAAATGGTAGCCTGAACAAAGTTATTGAAGGAAGTGACAACTACGACGGTCCAGAAGAATTTGACCTCGTGATAGTTGATGAAGCTCATAACTTCCGTTCTGACACATCTGGCAGATATAATGACTTGCAGCGTATTTGTAAAACTCCACGTGTGAATGACGGACTGGTTGAGGGCATTCAGAAAAAAGTAATCCTTCTTTCTGCGACGCCATTAAACAACCGCCCGGAGGATTTCCGCAACCTGATATTGCTTTTCCAAAATGCCAGAAGACCTACTCTTGACGGCATCACAAATATAACCACATTGTTCCAGCCGTGGATTAAGAAATATAACGAACTGATGCGTAAGCGTGGCAAGGTGGGCAATAATGTTATAACGGATGCTGCCGACAAGATATATGAGGAGATGCGTACAAAAGTCTTAGATAAGATTTTGGTAAGACGTACCCGCAAAAACCTCTGGAACAACGAAGAATATAAAGCAGACCTGATGCAACAGGGTATTCATTTCCCAAATGTAGAACAGCCCAATGAATGTGAGTATCAGTTAGATAAGGAGTTGAGCGAACTTTTTTATGATACCATTACAATACTAACTGACACTCCGAATGAAGATAACCCAAATGGTGTGGGCCTTCATTTTGCTCGTTACCGTGCAATAGAATACATTATAGGAGAAAAGGCAGGCAAATATCGTAATGCGATTCAATTTGCGCAAGTATTCTCTGGCATTTTCCGTGTTCACATGGTAAAACGCCTTGAAAGTAGTTTCTTCGCGTTCAAGAAATCATTACATACATTCCTACGCATCACAAACGATATGATTAAGATGTGGGATAATAACAACATTCTTATTGCTCCAGAGATAGATGTCAAAGGAATGATGGCTAATGATGTTGAGTTTGATGCTATTGTTGAGAAAGCACTTGAACACGGTTATGACAAAGAGGATATTCTGTTTACTCAGGCAGACTTCAACCCTGAATATATCAAGAAACTAAGGGAAGATGCAGAGAAATTGGAGAAACTTGCTTCTCTGTGGGACAAAGTTGAAAAGGATCCCAAATATGACCTTTTCAAACTTTATCTTGAAACTGAATTGATGTGTCAGAAAGGTCATCGGAATGGTAAAGAAGTAGAACTTAACAAAGAAGGGAAACTAGTGATTTTCTCGGAAAGTGTGGACACTATCAATTACCTTGGCGATAAATTGAAAAACGACCTACACCGTTCCGATGTACTCATTGTGAGTGCATCTAACCGTCGAAATGTTCTTGATGACATCAGGGCTAATTTCGATGCTAACTATTCTGGTGAGAAATTGAACAAATACAATATTATTATCTCGTCAGACGTTTTGGCTGAAGGTGTGAACCTTCACCGCTCCAATGTGATTGTCAACTATGACTCTCCATGGAACGCGACACGTCTCATGCAGCGCATAGGACGTGTAAATCGTATCGGTTCCACCTCTGACCATATCTATAACTATATGTTCTATCCGTCAAAGGATGGTGACAAACAGATACAACTCTACACCAATGCTCTTATCAAATTGCAAGGCTTCCATTCTGCGTTAGGTGAGGATGCACAGGTGTATTCGCGAGAGGAAATGTTGCGTGAATTCCAACTCTTCGATGATAAGGTTAGGGACAACGTTGATAAGCAACTTGAACTGCTACGCGAAATCAGGGAATTATATGCGAACGATCGAGAACTTTATAATAAGATAAAGGCTCTGCCATTTAAGAGCCGAACAGTGCGCTCAACGCAATACCGCCCGAAAGATGTGGAAGCTCGCTCTACGATAGTATATATCACTACGGGCAGTCGCTCTCAGTTCTATAAGGTTACGGAAAACGAAGCTCCGCAACAGATAGAATTTCTGCAAGCTGCTGAATGGCTGCGAGCAAAAGAGGATGAGCCGACGGGTAACTTTGAAGCTGTAAAAGGACTTCATTATGAGCATGTAAGAAAAGCATATAAGGATTATGAACAACTTACATCCGTTGTGGAGACAACAGAAATTTCAATAGCAGAGAAGAAAAAGGATAAGAATGCTATTTCTGCATTAGCTTTCCTGCGCGAAATGAAACGTCTGTTCCCCACCGATGAAATTTATGGTAAGCTAATAACTATTGAACAATATGTTAACGATGGTGTGTTCTCAAATCTAACGCTCAGTCTTAATCGTCTGAGCAGGGAACTCAATCGTCAGAAGAAATCTTCTACGGTTGACACGCTTAAGCCGATGTTGTCAATGAAGTTGGAAAACCTCTACGACCATTACTACATCAGTAAAGAGAAACAAGAGCGTGAAGACCAATACCAGCAATCGGAAATTATAACATCAGCAACCTTTGAATAATTATGGCATACACTAACGAGCAACTGCGTAACCTTTTCCAGAATAAGTTCAACCTGCAAGATTGGACACAGTTTCTTATAACCTATTTTGGCGCACAGACTATACGACAAAGACCGGAATTGTTGGATATAGTTCCGTCAGAGGGTGAAGGATATTATTTAGGTAAGAAACAGACTACAGACAATTATGAAATAGGACTTTTCTATCTTAAGCTGAATTCGTCAGTAAAAAAACGTCGTGTGGGTTTACGCCAGCTTATTAAACCATATCTGAGGTATTTAGTTGATGCTGCGCTTGTGGTATTCGACGATGGAAAGAACTGGAGGTTGTCTTTCATTTGCGACTTAAAGGGAGATAACACATCACCAAAAAGATACACGTTCGTATTTGGTGAACCAGGCAATTTCTATAATACAGCGGTTAGCCGTTTCCTAAAGCTGCAACAAGAAGGCATTACATTCCTTTCTATCAAAGATGCATTCTCTGTAGAAGCACTTACGAAAGAATTCTATAATGAATTATTTGGCTGGTATCAATGGGCGGTATCTGAGGAATCAGGTATTTACTTTCCGAATGATACAAACACGGCTACTGATGACTTTGAAGATATTGACAAAAAAATTATTCGTCTCCTTACCCGTTTAATGTTCGTGTGGTTCATCAAACAAAAAGGACTGGTGCCTAATAATCTTTTCGAGGAATCATATCTGAAGAAAATACTGAAAGATTTTAATCCGCAAAGTCAGCAGCAAGGTGTTTATTACAATGCTATTTTGCAAAATCTTTTCTTTGCCACGCTTAACCGCGCCATTGAAGATGAAGATGGAAAACGTGGCTTTGCCAAACGGGAAGGACAAAGGGATGTAAAAACACTCTATCGCTATGCTGAATTATTCAAAATCAGCGAAGAAGAGGTGTTGAATGTTTTTGCTGATATCCCGTTCCTTAATGGAGGACTTTTTGAATGTCTGGATAAGACAAAGAAAATTGATGGCGTGGAGAAAGCATTTAATTATGATGGTTTTTCACGCAACGATAACAAATGGCCCAATGGAAGATACCGTCAGCGTGCATTTATTCCGAACGTTTTATTCTTCGATGAGCAATCTGGACTTATTAGCATACTTAAAAAATATAACTTTACTATAGAGGAGAACACACCCAACGAACAACAAGTGGCTCTCGATCCAGAATTATTAGGAAAGGTTTTCGAAAATCTGCTCGGAGCTTATAATCCTGAAACAAAAGAAGCTGCCCGAAACCAGTCAGGCTCATTCTATACTCCACGTGAGATTGTTAATTACATGGTGGATGAAAGTTTGAAAGCGTATCTGACTAAAGGAAAGGAAATCTCTGCTGATGTGGTGCAATCTCTTCTGTCCGATAACTTTGAATATGATCAAAGTAAAGCTCTTGTCTATAAAGAAATTGCCAGTCGCTTAAGAAGCATAAAAATTATTGACCCTGCATGTGGTTCTGGTGCTTTCCCAATGGGTCTGCTAAACCGCATGGTCGATATATTGCAGCGCATAGAGCCTGAGCAAAGCGTTTATGAACTTAAACTCAATATTATAGAGAATTGCATCTATGGCTCAGACATTCAAAACATTGCGACGCAGATAAGCAAACTGAGATTCTTTATTTCTCTCATCTGTGATTGCGAGAAAGATAATTCAAAGCCGAATTTTGGAATACCTACTCTGCCTAACTTAGAGACAAAGTTTGTTACCGCTAATTCTCTTATATCGCTGAAAAGAAGGAAAGCTGAAGACCAACTTGATTTGTTCGCTGACAGCGAGACAAACCCAGTGAACATAAAGAAAAATGAATTGCATGAAGTTCGTCATCAGCATTTCCGTGCTAAGACGGCTAATGAGAAGATGAGTCTTCGGAGGAAAGACGAAAAGTTACGCAATGAATTATTAGAGCTCCTTGCTGAAGATGATGTTTTTGCTCCTGAAGATGCAAAACAAATGGCATTATGGAATCCATACGACCAAAATGCAGTAGCCGAGTTCTTTGATCCAGAATGGATGTTGGGATATGGTGAAGGATTTGATATTGTGATCGGAAACCCGCCATACATCCAATTGCAAAATAATGGTGGGGAATTGGCAAAACTTTACCAAGACCAAGATTATAAGACGTTTGCACGTACTGGTGACATCTATTGTCTGTTCTATGAGCGTGGATGGCAACTTCTAAAAGAAGAAGGAAACCTTTGCTACATTACCTCCAATAAGTGGATGCGAGCAGGATATGGCGAAAAGACCAGAGAATTCTTTGCCAATAAAACCAACCCCATGTTGCTTATTGATTTTGCAGGAGTGAAGATTTTTGAGAGTGCCACAGTTGATACCAACATCCTGCTTTTCTCAAAGTCAAACAATCAGCACGAGACCGTTTGTGCAGTTACCAACAAACAGAACAAAGATAGTGTAAAGAATTTGAGCGATTTCGTGCAGCAGCAGAATAGCATCTGTGACTTTAATTCTTCTGACAGCTGGGTGATATTATCGCCCATCGAACAGAGTATTAAGCGAAAGATTGAAGCCGTTGGAACACCCTTAAAGGATTGGGATATTCAGATTAACTATGGAATAAAAACAGGCTTCAATGATGCTTTTATAATATCAACAGAGAAGCGTAATGAAATTCTTGCAAATTGCAGGGATGCCGAAGAGCGCAAAAGAACGGAGGAACTTATACGACCGATTCTTAGAGGCCGCGACATAAAGAGGTATGGATATGACTGGGCAAATTTGTGGTTAATCTATATTCCTTGGCATTTTCCGTACCAATTTGACGATAGTATTCAAGGAGCATCAGAAAAAGCGGAGAAGGCATTTAAGGAACAATATCCAGCCGTGTATTCACACATGTTACAATATAAGGAGCCTCTGTCAAAGAGGAACAAAGCTGAAACAGGAATACGTTACGAATGGTATGCTATGCAAAGGTGGGGGGCCAAATATTGGGAGGATTTCTTAAAGCCAAAAATTATCTATCCGAACATGACCAAATACATGCCATTTGTATTTGACAATAAATTGTATCTTACAAACCAGAAATGCTTTATTATTACTGGAAAGAGAGTTGCATATCTTACCGCATTTTTCAATTCTTCTTTATTCAAATACTGTTTTAGAGATTCGTTCCCCGAATTGCAAGGTGGAACACGAGAGTTGAGTAAAATCTTCTTTGACAAAATACCTGTGTATGAAGTTTCTGATGCCCAAAACCAGCAATTCCAAGAAGCTGTAGAAGATATACAAAACGAATATACCAGACAAAAAGCACAGAGAATAGACTCTATGCTCTTTGATTTGTATAATCTTTCGTCTGAAGAAAGAAATACTATTGGTTTTGTAGAGATTATATAACCTCTCTTTCTATCTCTAATATTTCCTCCTTAGTTAAAGAGTAAGCAGAAAAGACAAGTTGGTCAGCTCTATTGGCGACATTTTCTGTATAATTGTTTGATAGTTCTTTGGCAACTTCCTCTATTTGCCTGTCATAAGATAGACAGGGGAAGTTACCAAAGAAAGTATGCTTCATTCTTATACCATGTTCACCGAGCACTCCACCTCCATAAAACTTTTTTACAGCATAGAAAAAAAGTTTGCTGTTTAATATTCCCAAGATATAGGGTAGATGATTTCCTACAATGATTCGACCTGTATCATTGCACATATAATGAACCGCATCATCGTAAAGGAACTGGCTGCTCTGAACAATTTCTTGGAAGATAATTTTTGGCTTATTAAAATCCTCCCAATAGCTGATGCTATCCTGAGTTTCAAACCACTTGTTGTTGGTCTTCTTTCTGGCTTTCACTTTCTCTCCATCAACAATATGTGTTTTGCCTGTTTGTTCCAGTCTCTCAATACCAAACGAAAGCAGATATTGCTTTACTGCAGGGTATCTGTCAATATCATAATGACGAGATGGGAATGTTGCTATTAAATACAAATTTGCCCAGTCATATCCATACCTCTTTATGTCGCGGCCTCTAAGAATCGGTCGTATAAGTTCAGCAGTTCTTTGACGTTCATCCTCTGTTTGGCAGTTTGCCAGTATCTCATCACGTTTTTCGGAATCGATGATGAATGCTTCGTTGCATCCTGTAAGCACCCCACGATAGATGTTGATGTCCCAATCTTTAAGTGGTGTACCAACAGCCTCTATCTTCTTTTTGATGCTTTGCTCAATAGGAGAAAGGATAACCCAGCTATCGGATGTTGCGAAGTCACAAATTGAGTTCTGCTGCTGCACGAAATCACTCATTACTTCTCTGCCAATCCTTTAAGTTTAATGAAACGAGCCAGAGTATTTCTGTCCACCTTGCATATCTTAGCTATTTTTCGATGTGATGTGCCGTTCTTTAGTAATTCTGTGATGAGGACTTCTTTGTCAGATAGCTTGTATTTATCAGGACTGCTTTTCTTTCCTTTAGGGCGACCAAGCACGACTCCCTCTGCTTTCTTTCTCGCCAATGCCTCTTTGGTGCGCTGGCTAATAAGATTGCGTTCTATCTCAGCAGACAGTCCGAAAGCAAAAGCAAGGACTTTACTTTGAATGTCATCCCCCAAACGATAATTGTCCTTGATTGTCCACACTCGACACTCCTTTGTCATGCAGATATTTAGTATCTCCATTAT
>CACYRB010000020.1 GCA_902776685.1 uncultured Prevotellaceae bacterium | reverse complement strand
AGGCCGCAAACAAGCCTCTTTGTTTATAATTATTTGCTAACACCTATAAACACTGGGAAATCAAAGAGGGTGAAGATTTTTTTACCGGACACCAATAATAAAAAAATAGACGTGTCCTTCGCAAAGGACACGTCTATTTTTCTTATGCGTCTGAAACGATTAGTCGCAGTTGGCGAGCTTACCGTCAGAACCCAGCACTTCCTTGATTTTGTGGCTGTAGAGCTCAATCATCAGGTCGCGTGCAGGACCGCAGTACTTACGCGGGTCGAACTCACCCGGCTTCTCAGCAAACACCTTGCGTACGGCAGCGGTGAAGGCCAGACGAGAGTCTGAGTCGATGTTAATCTTGCAAACGGCGCTCTTCGAAGCCTTGCGCAGCTGCTCTTCGGGAATACCTACGGCATCGGGCAGCTTGCCACCGTTGGCGTTGATGATGTCGACATACTCCTGGGGAACAGAAGAAGAACCGTGGAGCACGATGGGGAATCCGGGCAGTTTCTCCATGATGGCGTCGAGCACGTCGAATGCCAATGGCGGGGGAACGAGCTTACCGGTCTGCGGATCAACGGTGCACTGCTCACGGGTGAACTTATAGGCTCCGTGCGAGGTGCCGATAGAGATAGCGAGCGAGTCAACACCAGTGCGGCTGACGAAGTCGATGACCTCTTCGGGCTTGGTGTAGTGGCTCTCGGCTGCAGCGACCTCGTCCTCAACACCGGCCAGCACGCCGAGCTCACCTTCAACAGTCACGTCGAACTGATGAGCATATTCAACAACCTTCTTTGTCAGGGCGATGTTCTCCTCGTAGGGAAGGCTCGAACCGTCGATCATGACAGAAGAGAAACCGAAGTCTACGCAGCTCTTGCAAAGCTCGAAGCTGTCGCCGTGGTCGAGGTGCAGACAGATTTCGGGATGGTTGCAGCCCAGCTCCTTTGCATACTCAACAGCACCCTGAGCCATGTAGCGCAGCAGTGTCTGGTTGGCATAGTTGCGTGCACCCTTCGATACCTGAAGGATGACCGGCGAACGAAGGTCGGAAGATGCCTTGATGATGGCCTGCAACTGCTCCATGTTGTTGAAGTTGAAGGCAGGAATAGCATAACCGCCGTTAATAGCTCGCTTGAACATCTCACGGGTGTTCACGAGACCTAAATCTTTGTAGTTTACCATAAGTCTTGATATTTAATTAAAAAAATTGAATTTACATATTGTGTTCTGAAAACATGTGCAAAGGTAACACATTATTTTATAATAGCAAAATCTTTGTTGTCAATTTTTATATTACTTAACTTTAGCAAGCCGGCGACGGCAAGAAATCGTGCACACAAAAACGTCGACTGCCCTTGAAAGACTACACAAAAACCGTCGGCCGTTTTCCGACCGACGGTCTATTGGAAAGTTATATGGGCCGTATAACTCAGTTATATGGGCCATATAACCATGCTATATGGGCCATATAACATTCCGAAAGCTTATCTTTCAGGTTGGCACTGCTCGTGGGACAATATGCCATGTGGCGCGAGAGGCCTACAGCATGTCCATATAGACAAGATGGTAGAGACCCATGCCGTCGTTGGTGATGACATAGGTCGGCTCGTCGCTCTCCTCCTCCCACTCGTCGGGCGCATAGGTAGTCTCTTCCATACCCTCCACCGTGCGCGTGCGCTGCTTGAAAAAGCCAATCTGAGCCAGCTGCTTCTCGAAGACAGGTATCAGACGTTCATCCGAGAAAATGATGCGCACCTCTTGGTATTCGTCTTTCTGGCGGAGGAAGAAGATGGCGAGAGCGTCGTCGCCGGCCTTCTCGAACATCCAGCTCTTGGCAGTGATGTTACGGCCCCACGCTTCGTAGGAATAGCCCTTGCTGTCCTCGGCATGGTGTTCAAGCTGGTGCAAGTCCTTCCCCTTGCAGATTCGTGCCATCACGTCGGAGGTATCGCTCCAGTAGTTCCACACCGTCGACATATCCTCCACGTTCAGTTCCTCGGTGTTCGGGTTCACCACCTCGATGCGCCGCGTGGCCCTGCTGAGTTCATGGTCGAACTCGCCTTCATACAGCAGGTTCACCTTGTTCTTCGTAAGGCTGTAATAGTCGCAGATGTCATACACGTTGCCAAACATATCCCGATACTTGAGCGTACCGCTATCCTTGCCGTCGGGTGCTACTATCAGGTCGTGTTTGTCCAACTGATAGAACACCCCGGGCGTAAAGGCCCCGTGCATCTCCTCACAATAGGCTTCCGAATAGGCACAAGCCTGCACAAAATGCTCTCCGTCGCTCATGTCGTAGAGCATCTGCCCACCGTCTTCATTATTTTCAATCCACTGGGCGAAAAGACGCGAGTCTGCCTCCTGGGCCTGAACGGCAAAGGCAAACAGGAAACCTGCAGCCTCGACTAACAGGCGTTTCACACTCATTGTTCTTGCTTTCATCATAGTTTTCAAATTAAAAATTATTCCAAATGCAAAAATACTGAAAACATGTCAAACAACCAAAAAACCTCCCTATTTATTTGGCAGAAAGCAATAAAAAGAGTAATTTTGCACCGAAAATAACGATAATCTGACCTAAGCAGTCACTATCACATCAAAAAACCTATTTAATAATTAATTCTACTATGGAAGTTGAGAAAATCTTACAAGACCTGGAGCGCAAGCACCCAGGCGAGAAAGAGTATCTGCAGGCAGTGAAAGAAGTGCTCCTGTCAATCGAAGACGTTTACAACCAGCATCCCGAATTCGAACGGGCAAAGCTCATCGAGCGCCTCGTAGAACCCGAACGCATCATCACGTTCCGTGTTCCCTGGACCGACGATAAGGGCGAAGTGCATGTAAACATCGGCTATCGCGTACAGTTTAACAGTGCCATTGGCCCGTACAAAGGCGGACTGCGCTTCCACCCATCTGTCAACCTCTCCATCCTGAAGTTCCTCGGATTCGAGCAGACCTTCAAAAACGCCCTCACCACCCTGCCCATGGGCGGCGGTAAAGGCGGTTCCGACTTCTCCATCCGCGGACGCAGCGATGCCGAAGTCATGCGTTTCTGCCAAGCCTTCATGACCGAGCTCTATCGCCACATCGGACCCGACGAGGATGTTCCCGCAGGCGACATCGGTGTAGGCGGACGCGAAATAGGATACCTCTTCGGTATGTACAAGAAACTCACCCACCAGTTCGGCGGCGTGCTCACGGGCAAAGGTCTTGAGTATGGCGGTTCTCGCATTCGTCCGGAAGCTACTGGTTTTGGCGCACTATACTTTGTCAACCAAATGCTTCAGACTCGCAACATCGACATCAAGGGCAAGACAGTGGCTATCTCAGGCTTTGGCAATGTGGCATGGGGAGCTGCCAAGAAAGCCACCGAGATGGGCGCAAAGGTCATCACCATTAGCGGCCCGGACGGCTACATCTACGATCCGGCCGGTGTCAGTGGTGAGAAAATCGACTATATGCTCGAGCTGCGTGCCAGCGGTAACGACGTCTGCCAACCCTACGAGGAAGAGTTTGACGGCGCAACGTTCTTTGCCGGACGTAAGCCCTGGGAACAGAAAGCCGACATCTATCTGACCTGTGCTACTCAGAACGAGCTCAATGCCGACGATGCCGACCAGATACTGGCCCACCAGCCACTTTGTGTAGCCGAGGTATCCAACATGGGATGCACCGCCGAGGCTGTAGAGAAATTCGTGAACTCGAAGACGCTCTTCGCTCCCGGAAAAGCTGTCAACGCCGGTGGCGTCGCCACATCAGGACTCGAGATGACACAGAACTCCATGCGCATGACATGGACCGAGAAGGAAGTCGACGAGAAACTACACTTCATCATGCACTCCATCCACGAGCAATGCGTCAAGTACGGCACACAGCCCGACGGCTATATCGACTATGTACGCGGAGCCAACGTGGCAGGATTCATGAAGGTTGCCAACGCCATGATGGCACAAGGCATCGTATAACAAAAGCATAAGCTAACAATTTTTCGGGGGCATTTCTGATGTGCCCCCGAAAAATTTAAAACCCACAAAAACCCAACACGCTCAACCAAAATCACAGCAAAAGTATGAATACAAGACCCCTATTCACCGCCCTCATCCTTGCAGCCGCCACCATGCTGCTCCCGTCAAACGCCAGTGCGCAAGCCACCACAGGCACTGCCTCATACTACTCGAAACGCTCAACGGGCTCGCGCACCGCAAGCGGCGAACGACTGCACCACGACAGCCTCACCTGCGCCCATCGCACCTACCCTTTCGGTACCCGACTGAAAGTCACCCATCAGGGTAACGGAAAAAGCGTTATCGTTCGCGTGACCGACCGAGGGCCCTTCATTCGCGGACGCATCGTCGACCTGTCATGGGGAGCCGCACGTGAACTCGGAATGCTCGGACAAGGCATCGCAAAAGTATCCGTTGAAGTCTTGCCGAAAAAGGAAAAAACAGAGTCAGAAGACTAACAAACCCAAATTGACACAAGTCAACTTTTTCTTACATTTTTCAATCAATTTATTTAAAAATGTAAGAAAATGTTGAATATTTTGTAAATTTTTATTATTTTTGCGGCCAAATCAATTTGTTATGCCACCAGCATAACCCTCTATTGTATGGACATACATTTATAAATTATGTATCATCGAAGGAACAAATCAATATAAAGTCAAATAAATAAACAAAAAAGTATGAAGAAAATCAACTTAATTTTTGCATTGATACTCTCGCTCATGGGAGTCACTCAAATCAAGGCAGCTGCCGGAGACTATTCCGTTAATTTTAATGGTCTCACAGCATTACCTGATGGATGGGAAGCTGTTGAAACAACCATCGGATTCTCCTATGGAGCTGGCACCTATGAAATAGGAAGCGACTATGCACGTAGTGGTAAGGGTTTGTACACATACCAGACTTCATATGCTGGTTATATCGTTACGGCCCCCGTCACAGGCGACATCTCATTTTATGTCCGCGCACGTGCCACACGTAAAGCCTGCGGAGTCAAAATACGACGATGGTGTCGGTGAAGAGATTACTGCCGCTGCAAAATCATACACCTCATCTAATACCAATACTTCATGGTCACAAGTTACATTCTCACTTACCGAAGGAACACGGCTGGCATTTCAGTTAAACAATGCAGCCATCGACGACTTTGTAGGTGAAACTTATGTTGCAGCCGAAGGGCCACAACTAAACGTATTCAATGGTACAACCAAGATTGCAAATGGTGGTACATACGACTTTGGCCTGACAACAAGTGGAAGTACCGTAGAACTCACATTAAAGAACAGCGGTACTGAAGATTTAAATATTACTTCCATTGAAGCCCCTGCAGGCTTCGGTATCGATAAGACTTCGGCAAACATTGCTGTAGGCGAATCGGAAACTCTGACTGTCACTTTCAACGAAACAGGAAGTGGCAACCTCGTCATTACCCCTGATACCGAAAGTGGACTTGAACCATATACGATTGTCGTCAGCGGTTCTGTCAAAGACCCGAACAAGATGTTCGTCGACTTTGCCGATAATGCTATTCCTGAAGATTGGGAAAGCGAAAATAGTTCCACCTACTACAGTTGGAGTTTCGCAAATGGATATGCAAGCCATGGTGGCACAAGTTCATCATATGCAGGTACGCTGACATCTCCTCAGTTAAAGTTCGCCGCAGGAGAAAAGCTCTATTTCGACACATCAAGATATGGAAGCAGCACATGGTATAGCCCCAGCATTGCTGTTGAAACCTCTACCGACGGCACTACATGGACAACGGTACAGACCTTTACCGATGATGCTTATGGCACTTGGACAACGCGCAGCGTAACAATCGAGTCGGCCGATGTCAAATACATCCGCTTCAAAGGCTGGTATATCAACATCGACAACATCTATGGTGGCGAGCTGCCGACGATTGCCAACATGAAGGTGACTGCCGAAGATCATAACTTCGGTATGATAGCCGAGGCTACCGAGACCACGTTCACCATCAAGAACAGCGGCAAGGCCGAGCTTACCGGCATCGAAGTGACCTCCGACAATACTGCATTCACCATTTCGGGTGCTCCCGAAACACTGGCAGCCGGTGCAGAAGCTACCGTGACCGTAACCATGAATGCAACCACCAAGGGTGCACAAAGCGGAGTCATCACCGTCACTGCTCCCGAGCAGACCACCGCAACCTTCAACGTAAGCGGCTATGTCCTCGACACCGATGTTATCATTGTTGACTTTGCAGGAAACGCTGTTCCCGAAGGATGGACGAATAGTGGATTCAACGTCTCCAACAACGAGATTTCAACCACATACAACACGCGCACCCTTACCTCACCTGCCATCACCGTTGCTGAAGGTCAGAAGCTGGCCATCTATGCAAAGGGAGGTAGCACATGGAGTGCCAGTCTGTCGGTTAAGACATCTACCAACAACGGTGAAACTTGGACCACAGCAAAAGAATTCACTACCGAACTGCAACAGAACACTACCGACTATGTTGTCCTGCTTGTTGACAACATTGCTGCCGGAAACTATCTGCTGCAATTCGAAGGCTATTACGTAACCATCAACACCATCAACGGCTACACCTACAACCAGAATGCTCCGGCAATGGAGGTTACTCCTGACGAGGACTTCGCTGCCGGCACTGTTACGGCTGAGGTCAGCAAGACCTACACCGTGGCCAACGTGGGCACTGGCGAGCTGACTGTAAACATTGCTTCCGACAGCGAAGACTTTGTTGTCAGTCCTGCACAGCTTGTCATCAACGATGAGCCGCAGACCTTCACCGTGACCTTCACACCTGTAGAAGGCAACTATGGTAAGTTCTCTGGTAAC
The DNA here is from genome assembly GCA_902776685.1 of uncultured Prevotellaceae bacterium. Lineage (GTDB taxonomy): Bacteria > Bacteroidota > Bacteroidia > Bacteroidales > Bacteroidaceae > Prevotella. The sequence continues at coordinate 26,108 of CACYRB010000020.1, read as the reverse complement.
ATCACCGTCACTCCTACCTACGACGAGTCCGCTGCCAAGACCATCGCTGCCTCTGCCACCGTCAAAGACCCGAACCTCTGGGACGAAGACTTCGAGGAACCCGGGCTGCCCGCAGGTTGGGAAGCCAACAACTGGACAATCGGCACATTCGGCAGCTATGAGAACCATACCCCGATGGCACTCGCACCCAGCAGTGCTACAGCCGGCACGCTCATCACGCCGCGCCTCCAGGCAAAGGCAGACGAGGTGCTCAACTGGGATGCCTACCTGAACTGGTACGACGAGGCGCTTATCGTAGAATATTCTACCGACGAGAAAGCCACCTGGACTCAGATTTACAATTACAAGACTCAAGACGACGCCGACGCTCCGAGCACATCGCAGCGCTACTACCACAAGCCGATGTCGTTCACCGCTCCGGCCGACGGCTACTACTATCTGCGTTTCACCTCGACTTACCAGAATGGTGTCGACAACTTCAACGGCTTCAAGCTTGCCACGAAGGACCACGATGCCAGCATCACAACGCAGACCATTCCTGCTACGGGCAACCAGTTTGTTGAATACACCGCCACCGTTACCGTGAAAGAGATGGCTGGCAAGGCCGAGGAGCTGACAGCCAAGTTCTTCATCGGCGAGACTCAGTATGGCGACGACGTTGTCGAGACCGTTGAGGCCAACGGCACCAAGACGTTCACCGTCACCTTCACTCCCGACGAAGCCGCCAGCGGCGAGGCTTACTTCACAGTAACCAATGCCGACCTCACGCTCGAAACCGAGAAGCAGGCTGTAGAGATTGCTGCCGCTCCCGTGCTCGATGAGAATGGCGACGGCGACCTGAGCAGCTACACAAACTTCGGAAACTATCCCGCCGTTGTGCTGAAATATTCACTGCAAGCCGGTTGGAACACCATCGTCCTGCCATTTGGTGTAAGCGACCTCTCTGTCTTTGGCGAAGGTGCTAAGGCTTACAGCTTTGCCGGAATTACCGATGGTGCCATCGACTTCAAGGCAGAGACCTCGATTAATCCGCAGCAGCCTTACGTGCTCTACGCTACAGAGGCAAAGTCGGAAATCGTCTTCCTGAACGTAACAAACTTCCGCACCAGCTCTGAGAGCACCGACATCTGCAGCACAAAGAACGGTGCCACCTTCCAGGGTACGTATGCTCCTGTCGAAGCTCCCAACATGGCTGGCAAGTATGGTGTCGTTTCCTCTACTGGTAAGATTGCCAAGGGTGGTGAAGGTGCCTTCATCAAGGGCTTCCGCGCTTACTTCGAGTTGCCCGAAGGTGTCAACGGTGCCAAGGTCAACTACAGAAACGAAGACGGAACCGTCACAGCCATCAAGGGCATCAGCATCCTCAACGACGGCGAGGAAGGCAACATCTACGACCTGAACGGCCGCAAGGCAAATGCATCGAACCTGCCCGCAGGTGTTTATGTCAAGAACGGTAAGAAATATGTTGTAAAATAAAACTGTTGAATTATGAAAAAAGAATATATATTACCGAACATAAAGATTGTTTCAGCTGACATCGCCGAGATTCTCGCCTCCACCACATTGGATTCGAATCAAGGCGACCAGACCGTCACCCCATCCGACGAAGAATACAACGGCGGATTTGGTGCCAAAAGCTACGTCTGGGATGAATAACGAATAACCATATTTCGCAAATAAAAGAAGATGATGCCTGACAACCTGTGCAGGCATCATCTTTTTTTATGTTATTATAATTATTGGTGTCCAGTAACGAAAATGTTAATTTCGGGTAGAGATTTTAACGTCGAGAATCGCACGAAATGTTGCCGGTGGGACGGTTGCCCACAGGGAAGAAGATAGACGAACATGACGGACTGTTTGTAAAACGCTGTTTTTCAGATAGTTTTCACACTTTTCACTCCTCACTTTTCACTTTTCACTTCTGAAACATATATGTTTCGGGTTGCGAAAGCTAAGCTTTCGGGTGGTGAAAGGTAAGCTTTCGGAGTGCGAAAGACGGTCTTTTGGAAGGTGAAACATATATGTTTCAGAAGTGAAAAGTGAAAAGTGATGAGTGAAAAGACCTCCACCCCCCTAATTTAGGGGGCTAAGAGGGACTAAGCGAAATGTTAAATAGGAAATGGCGTTTTAACATTTCCGAGTGCGAGAGCTATATGTTTCGGCAACGACGTTAAGATTTATTCACAGAACTGAGAATGCCCAGCCTGCAACAAATCTTACTCTGGCATCAGCACGACACCTTCCTGGCGCTTGCCGTCCATCATAATCCTAACCGGATGGTCAAACCGCACATGCCGCACATGCTCGGTCTCGCTGACGGTCGCCATGGCGTCGAGCACGTCTTTGCGGAACAGACCCTGATGAACATTGCTGTCGATGGTGAAGTAGCCCACGCCGAACGACGTGAGGTTCTGGAAGAAGTGTGTGCCCTGCGACGGGTCCACGCGATAGTTTTTCAGCGCCACCTCCGCAATCAGTCTTGCGCCTGAGATGTGCGGCCACTTCACCGGTATGCCCAGCCAGGGATCGCTCGAGCCCCAACGACCCGGCCCCACCAGCACATAGCCGCGACCTTCCTCCACAAAGCGGCGGTTCATCTCTTCTATCTCGCGGGCAATCTCGGGATTATACTGTGCGGTAAACTGGTCGTCGGTCTTCACATAGACCACATCGGTCAGGTCGTCGACAATGCCATGCCCGAGCGAGTTGTGCGACCGCAACAGGCAACGGCTGTCGTCGATGGCAGCCACGTCCTCGTCGAGCATCTGCTGCGCGTCGACGATAGGCCGAATCTGCAACAGATAGAATGCCCCGCTCACTGCGCCCGATGGACCTGCGCCTTTGTCGGCGGGTTCGATATTGCAGGCAAATTCTATTTCCACCGGACGGCGCATTGCCTCGGCACCGTATTTCATCGACATCTGCAGAATCTCGGGCAACGGCAGCATGTTCTGTTGCAATACGCCGCAGAATGAAATAATCTTCCGCCCGCCCTCGTAGAGTCCTTCGCGGATGACCTGGTCGATGGGGTCGTAGGTCGACGCTATGCCCGCCAGCGACCCGTCGCGGTCGGCTTCCTTTACCTTTCGGCTGGCAATGTTAAACCCGTCATCGACCGAGAATGTGCCTTCGGTGTTCTTCATGTCGAGCGCATAGAATCGCGTCTGGGTCTCGCGCAGGGCCGTCTCCATCTCGCTTGTCTGCAACACCTGTCGCGGATGATGGGGCGAGACGCGCAAGGTCTGTCCGCCGTCGACGATATACTTACCCAGTCCGAGCGCCAGATTGGCAATGCCGTCCTCGGCCTGCTCGTCGCCGATGGGATAGTAGTTCAGCGAGCGCAGCACTCCGGACACGTTGGGATAGTAATAGTCGCCATACTGGTTGCCCACCACTTCCTGCAGGATGACAGCCATCTTCTCCTGGTCGATCACGTTCGACGTGGCTGTCATATAGGCTTTCGAGTCGCGATAGTAAACCGAGGCATAGACGCCCTTGATGGCCTTGGCCAGCATCTCGAGCATCTTGTATTTGTCGTCAATCCAGGGAATCATATAGGTGGCATAGATGCCGGCAAAAGGTTGGTAGTGGGCATCCTCGAGCAACGACGACGAGCGTATGGCTATCGGCCGCCGCACGGCATCAAAGAAGGTGAAGAAGTCGGCAATGAGTGTGTCGGGAAGCTGAGCCCGCAGGAAGTGAGCCAGTATCTCTTCGTCGGGTGCATCGCTCAGTGCTATCTGGTAGAGGTTGTTCTGTTCCATGAACTGGTCGAAGACATCGGTACACAGCACCACCGTCTTCGGAATCTGCACCGATACGCCCTCAAACTGGTTGAACTCGGGGTGGCGCTTCACCACGTTGTCAAGAAAAGCCAGGCCACGTCCTTTTCCGCCGAGCGAGCCGTCGCCGATGCGGGCAAAGTGGGCATAGCGGTCGAACTTCATGCGGTCGAACACCGCCACCACGCCGATATTCTTCATGTGGCGGTAGGCCACAATGGCCTCAAAGATAATCTTGCGGTGGGCATCAAGGTCTTGCAGCTTGTGCCACGTGATGTTTTTCAGGAAGTCGGACACGGGGAAGATGGCACGTGCCGACAGCCAACGGCTGATGTGGTTGCGCGAGACGTGGAAGAGCAGCGAGTCGCTCGGAATGTTGAAGATGTTGTCCTGCAACTCTTTCAGGTTGCTTACTCGCATCACCTCGGCCCGTGTCTCGGGGTCGCGGAAGACAAAGTCGCCGAAGCCCATGTGCTCTTCCAGCAGATGGCGCAGGTCGATATTCATCTTCTTCGACTGCTTGTCGACAAACAGGAAGCCCTCGGCCTCTGCCTTCTCGCGGTTGCTGCTCTCCGAGCTTTCCATGATGAGAGGCACATACTCGTTCTGCGCCCTAATGGTGCGAAACAGCTTCAGTCCGGCCTCGGCATCCTTCTCTGCCGACAGTTTATAGGCACGGTGCATGGGGAAACGCGTGTCGCTGATGATGCCGAGGATATTGTCCTGATAGCGCTCGTAGATGTCGAGGGCCTCGTCGTAGCTGCGAGCCAGCACCACCTTAGGCCGTCCGCGCATTCGAAGGGTGGCGGTGTGCCGGTTCAGGGCCTCGGTGGAAAACCGCTGACTCTGCAACAGTACATAGCTGTAGAGGTTGGGCAGGATGGACGAATAGAAACGGATGCTGTCTTCCACAAGCAAGATCATCTGCACGTCGCCTTCGCGGATGTCGTGCTCCAGGTTCATCTTGTCTTCTATCAGCTTGATGATGGAAAGAATGAGGTTGGTGTTGCCCAACCAACAAAAAACATAATCGAAGATTGACAGGTCTTCGTCTTCCATGCGTCGCGTCAGTCCGTGAGCAAACGGCGTGAGCACCACGCAGTGGATGTCGGGGAACTGTGCCTTGATGGTGCGTGCAATGCTGAAGGCGTCGTTGTCGGCATTGCCGGGCATGCAGATGACGAGGTCGACGTTGGTGGTGTTCAGCACCTCGGCAGCCTCCTCTTCCGTACTCACCTGCGTGAACGTTGGCGGATAGCGCAGACCCAGCTGCATATACTCGTTATAGATTTTCTCTTCCACACGGCCGTCGTCCTCGAGCATGAAGGCATCGTAGGGGTTGGCCACAATGAGCACGTTGAAGATGCGACGCATCATCAGATTCATGAACGTCACGTCTTTCAACAAAAACTTGCTCCATTCCTGTGGAATGTTCTCACTTTCCTTCCTATTTGTCATCTGCTTTTCTTTGTATCTAATTCAGATGCAAAGTTAATGAAAAAATATCAGTCAGCCAAACGAAAGGTTGTTTTCTCGTAGGTGGAGTTACTTTATCACGACTTTCTTTCCGCCCACGATGTAAATGCCAGGCTTTAAGGTTGAAAGGTTGAACGGTTGAACAGTAGAATGGCTTTGTCCCGTTTGCGTGTTTAACTTTTCTACATTCAACATTTGCTTTCCCCGCTTCGCGACAGCGACCGTTGGTTCAACTTTCCTTCCCTGCAAGTCGTAAACCGCATGGTTGTTAACATTAACGTATTCATTCCCTTTCATGAGCGGAGCGCTGCCGATGTCCGTCGTCTCATCCTCCCCGTACAGGCTCTTCCAGTTGAACACGCGATAGAAGAAAGGGCGGTAGTAGTCGGCCGAACCCTCGTCGTTGAAGTTTTTCCAGAAATCGTCGGGGTCGGTATTGGTCGTAAACACCAGCTCGCCGTTGCGCGACAGCGTCTGATGTAGGTTCACCATATAGAGCCAGTGATACTGCTGGTCGCCTTTCTTGTCAATCTTATCGGGCAAGACGAACAACAACCTGCGCTCAGTGAACGGTCCCCAGGGATGTTCAGCACGATAGATGTAGACCTCGCGACTGAAATAGGGGTTCTGCATCGTCAGGTAGTAATAGTCGCCCTCCTTGAAAACCCACGGCATACTGCCCTGATGACCGTCGTCGAGCATAATCGATGACAGTTCCATCTGTTCCTTCGTCGGATAGTCGTCCTGCCATGTGCCCGTGCCTTGGCTGTCTTTCACGTAGTAGGTCCACTTGCTGTAAAGGTCGTGACGCTCAGTACGGGCCACGAGCGGACGGTAGCCGTCGGTGGCGTAGAGGTAGAGATGACCGTCCTCGTCCTCCCACAGCGTCGAGCCATACGACACCACATTGTCGTTCACCTGATGCGACACCTTCTCCAGATACAGGTAGTCGCCTTCGTGGGGCAGATAGTCGGACAGGCCTTTCAGGTAATACCCTTCAGGGACATTACCCTCAAGGCTATACGTAGCAATGGTCGTACCCAGGTTGCGCAGCTCGTTGCTCTGTGTGCCAAACCACAACAGCTGCAGCTTGCCGTCAACAATCGTACCGTCGCCCGACCAATAGACCTTACCCTGGTCGATGTCGCCGGCGGCAATCTCGGCATCGGTCTTCTCGCCCTCAGGATGGCGCAGATGTGTGCGGCAGTGGAAGTAGCGGTCTTTCGCCGGGTCGGTCCAGTTCACATAGTCGGCCAGCCACACCTGACTGCGAGGGCTCTCGCCCAAAACGCCGTCGGTGGCTCGCTGCACCATGATGCTGTTTCGCGGAAAACTGTTGCTTCCCCGCGCTCGCGTGCTGTTGTTCACTACGCCGTAGAAGCTGTCGTTGAACGTCCACAGCACGTCGCCGTTAGGCAGAGCAACAGTAAACACGCCGTCGCCACCGTTCCAGCCACGCGTACGGGTGAATAGCTGGTCGTATTTTCTATCCTTGTATGCCCTCGCCGCACCGGGTCGCATACTGTTCTCCATCAGCTCAAGACGCAATTTCGGCTCCTGCTCAGGATAGACCGTGGCAGCCTCCTCGGTGGTCTGGTCGGGACGGCTCACCGTGATGCGTGTATCTATTGCAGTGACATTGCCAATGTTGTCTCCTTTGAACGTGGCGGCCTTCGTGTTCCAGCCGTCCTGTGCTGTGCCAAGAGTCGACAACTTGTCTTGGTTTATCTGTCCAGTCATATAGTCAAGGTAGAACGTCCCCGTCTTGTCGTTCGTGCGGATGGCATATTCCACGTAAATGCTATCCACCTCTTGTTCTTCATGCTCCGCATTGAAAATACTCTCAAAAGGTTGCTCCGTCACAAATCCTAACCACGTGTAGCCTCCCTTCGGATAGTCGCGGTTGAGCAGGTCCGTATAAGCTGTACTGAGTTTCATCTTACGCGTGATGATGCTCTTGTACTCACCACTCAGCGCCGTCGTACTCTTGGGCACCTGTGTCATCACAATGTTACCCTCGATCTGCCAGCCTGTAGGCACACAGATGCCGAACAGTCCATAAACCTGCTGTGCAAAACTATTGTTCACGCTGCCGTCGCGTTTCACCACCACCTTGCCGTTGAACACACTGTTTGTCTTCGCTTCATACGGCTGAACGATGAGAGAAATGCGATAGCACGACACCACCAAGAGGCACACTGCCAACAGAAAACATTTCCAAATATGCTTTTTCATAATCCCTAAGTCTTTATCTTTATTCCGTCACGTTGTCACAATGTCAAAGAAAAACATTGACAAACTGTTGCAAAGGTACAAAAAAAGACGACATTCGTCTTTTTTTCATCATAAAAAAAATGCATTTTGTTCAATTCTAATTTATTTATATTCCTTTTTAACATGTTTTGCGCCGATTTCGTACAGTTAAGCGGTTCTATTTGTATATGCCATGTGTAGCATCCGACTGACAACTTTTGCAAATGGCTCTCTCCTGCTGTAAGTAACCAAAAAAGTTAAAAAATCCCCATTTCATCGGGATTTTTCATTCTCCCAGTAAGTCTATTATTCCAAAGTCGCCCTTAGTTGCTTCATAGTTGACAGAAAATTGACATAGTGAATATAAATAAGCCCAACAATAGATTATCCCACAATAATACTATTATACATTTTTCAACCGCAATAATCTATAACGAACTAATATTCAACTCTTTGCACTTTCTATTGCACTGTTTTTCATTATATTTTTTATAATATTCTTTATATATAAGGTAAAAACGCGTAAATTTGCAACCAAATCTTGACAAAAACGACAATAAGCAAAAAATTATATTCAAATTAACAACTTAAAATTTTAACGTATGAAGAAAAATCTATTCTTTTTGCTACTCTCCTTCATCATTTTTGGAAGTAGCAGTGCATGGGCACTCGATCAGGTAGACGGCGTTTACCAGATTGGTACGGCTCAGGATTTTGCTGACTTTGCTGCTATCGTCAATTCTGATGGCAGAAAGCAAGACCGTAATGCAGTAGTAACTGCCGACTTCACCGTCAGCGATCTGGTGATGATTGGTGCACCGAGCAATGCCTATCGCGGCACATTCGATGGTCAAGGACACACCATCACCGTGAACTACACGATGGAAAGTACCGGCCAAAACGGCGAATGTGGACTGTTCCGCAGAGTAAATGGCGGTACCATTAAAAACATCATCGTGGACGGTACTATCACCACCAAAGGTCAACTGGCCGGTGGTGTAATCTCAGGTATCTGGCAGAAGGCTGTAGTAGAAAACTGTATCAGTTACGTCACCATCAACGACACACAGAGTGGCGACGGCACACACGGTGGTATCGTTGCCCGCATCAGTGACAAGAGCGATATCACCATTCGCAATTGTGCTTTCCTCGGAACCATCAATGCTCCGGAGCGTACTGGTAGCGGCGGTATTCTCGGATGGCCCGATAATGCCAGCACGCAGGTGAAAATTGAGAACTGCCTCATGGCGGGTACGCTAAATCTTGCCACAGGCAGCGACAACGACGTCATCGTGCGCAACACAGCTACCGTTACCAATTGCTACTATACCGATCTGCAAGGCATGAACAACACGAAAAATGCCACTGCTGCCACTGCTAATCAACTGACCAGCGGTGAACTCTGCTTCTTGCTGAACGGCAGCCAGAGCGAAACCAACAACTGGTTCCAGACCATCGACACCGACAACACTCCCCTGCCCATTGGCACAAGCGTAGTTTATGCGATTGGAGCACTTGACTGCTCAGGCTCTCCCAAGGGATCGGTTACCTATTCCAACACTGAGGGTGAAGCTGAACGCGATGCACACCAGTGGAGTGAGTGGGGCTTCTGCTCGGTATGCGATGAAATGCAGCCTGACTTCCTCACCATAGAAGACGGCTACTATCTCATTGGCAACGAAAAAGAATACAACTGGTACATGGTATGGGTGAACAACAAAGGTAACGGCCATACCAACGTGAAGTTGACCGCCGATATCGACATGAATGGCTACAACTTCATTCCCCTCGGCGTTGACGGCTCGAAGTTTACCGGAATATTCGACGGTCAAGGTCATCGCATCAAGAACATGACCATCGACGGTACAAAGAAAGAACAAGGATTGTTCAGCGTCTGCGGTGGCGGTGCAGTCATCAAAAACCTAATTATCGACAGTTCTTGTAAGATGAACGGAACAGGCGGTGCAAACGTTGCCGCCCTCATCGGCTGTATCAACGGCAATACTTACGGAGAAACTGTTACGATTCAGAATGTAGGTAACGAAATGGATATGACGGTTACGACCACCAACAATGCCGGATTTGTTGCCCGCGACTGGAGTAGCTATTTGAAACTGGTTATAGAGAACTGCTACAACACCGGTAATATCTACGGTGGTACCGAGAATGGTGCCTTTACCGCATGGACACCGCGCGTAACGCTGACCAACTGCTGGAACACCGGTCGCATAGAGAAAACCGGCAACTACGACGGCAGTAAGTCGCTTGCACGTGGCAACCAGCCCAGTTTCGTCAATTCTTATGATCTTAATACAGCCAACAGCGACAATGCCGGACAGCCCACAGGCTATCAGGAGTCGTGGCTGGCATCGGGCGAGCTTGCCTATTTCATGAACGGCAACCAGAGCGAAAACGTAAACTGGTACCAGAAACTGGGCGACGATGCTGACGCACATCCCTATCCCTTTGGAACCTATGTGGTATATGCCAACGGCGACGTTAAATGCGACGGTGTGACACCGAAAGAAGGCGCAACCGTTTCCTATTCTAATACAGAAGGCGGCAACCGCGACGACCACCAGTGGAGCGAGTGGGGTTTCTGCTCGGTTTGCGACGAGATACAACCCGACTTTATGACCGCTAATGGTGATTACTATGAAATAGAGACACCCAAACAACTCAACTGGTTTGCCGTTTATGCAGCAAAGGTCGACAATACCGTCAACGCAAAAATCATGAACGACATTGACGTGACCACCGAGGTTGCCAACTTCCCCGGCATCGCTTCCGAGACTAACCCCTTCAAAGGCGAAATCGATGGACAGTTCAACATTGTAAACATCAAGATGGACTACGACCGTGTAGGTGTAGGTTTCGTCAACGCTGCTGCCGAAGGCGTGACCATCAAGAACCTTACCATCACCGGTGAAGTGAAAGGCACACAGGCTGCCGGCGGCTTTATCGGTCGCTCAAGCGGCAACGGTGCAGCCACACTGACCAACATAGGCAACGAGGCTACCGTGACAACAACCAACCAGAACGCCGGTGGACTGGTAGGTTGCAACTTCTCCGGTGAACTGAAATACACCGTAACCAATGCCTACAACGTTGGAACTATCACCAGTGGTTGGGAAGCCGGCGGTCTTTCGGGCTGGTTCGGTAACAATGCCGAAATGCACAACGTGTATAATGCAGGTACTGTGAACGGCGGTGAATCTTTCGGACGCGGAAACAACATCCAGCTCAACGAAACCAGTTACGACATTGCAACCAACTGGCCTGGCATGTACGTCATCACCAATGACAGCCCCGTTCAAGTTGTCGACGGCACACTGACCGACGCACTTGCCGACAACGTTTGGCACCAGGCACTGGGCGAAGGCTCGCATCCTATTCTGCACAAGAACTACGACCTCGACGAGACCTTCTCGCATCATAAGTTCTATGCTCACGCCGATGCCAACATCTCCATGACTCGCACCACCGCCGCCAACACTTGGAACACCATCTGTCTGCCGTTTGCACTCGATGCTGACGAAATAGCTACCATCTTCGGTAGCGATGCACAGGTAGCTGAGTTCGACAGCTACGATGCTGCCGCCGACAACTACTCGTTCAAGAGCGTTACCGAGATGGAGGCAGGCAAGGCTTACCTCGTGAAGTCCAGCACAGCACTCTCTGCTCCCGTTGTCCTCACCGGCAAGGCTCTCGTTACCGAGGCTGTGGCCAACGACTTCTTCAAAGGCGACTTCAACCCGCAGGCTGTTGCCGTAGGCGACAAGATTGTTGCAGCCAACAACACCACGAAGGCGGTCACCACTGCTGGCAACATCAAGGGCTTCCGTGCCTTCTTCCCCTCACAGGGTGGCGAGGCTAAGGACGGCACCTTCACTGTCGATGGCGAATCGACCGGCATCATCGCTATTGAAAACGGCGAGCTGAACGCTATCGACTTCAACGGCGCTGTCTACGACCTGCAAGGCCGCAAGGTAAGCACACCGAAGCACGGTGTCTATGTTGTCAACGGCAAAAAGGTTGTGATTAAGTAAAAATTGTAAATGGTCACTCACCTCCCCTCCCTCGGGGAGGGGCAAGGTGAGTTCTAAATTATTTATTATGAATAAGAAAGTATATATGATTCCGTGCCTGAAGGCGCTCAACATCAACGAGGAAGGCGAACTGCTCAACGCCACGCTGAACGGCGAAGTGATTCTCGAAGACGATTCCACGACAGGCAGTGACGACCCCTGGAACGATGGCCTCGGCAAGAAAAACGTCTGGGACGAAGAATAAAAAGTTTTTTCATAAATTTGTGTTTTTTGAGTGAACGGACAGTCATGCGCCCCGTGCGTATGACTGTCTTCACCAAATGGCATTAGAGAAAAAAGTATTTACTCATCTATAAATATAAACTTATGAAGCAAAAACTAACATATCTATTACTCACATTCCTCATTATTGGAGTAAGACATATCAATGCTCAATTAGCCCAAATCGATGGAGTCTATCAAATCGAAACAGCCGACGAGTTGATAGAGTTTGCCGAAATCGTCAATGCCGGAGACGGGCATGCCAATGCCAATGCTGTGCTCACCGCCGACATCGACATGACAGGCAAGGCATGGACTCCAATCGGCTTGGATGAAAGTAACAAGCGCTATTGTGGTACATTTGATGGTCAGGGGCATATTATCAATAACTTAGTATATGATAACACCGGCGCCAGCAACATCGGAATTTTTGGTACAGCAACAGGCGGTTGCGTAATCAAGAATCTTATTGCCGGACCTGGGAATAGTATTAAGTGTGGTGGCCGCGCTGGTGGAATCATCGGTTACACCTGTGCAGGGAATGGAACGGTAACTATAGAAAACTGTGGAAACGAAGGCTCTGTAGAGGCTTCGGGAACAGGTGCTGCAGCAATGATAGGTACCGTTTATCATGAACAGACAAGTACAACTATCCTTAACTGCTATAATACTGGAAATATAAAAGCCAGTCAAGAAGCAGCAATACTTTCAGGATGGTTTGGCCATAACAGGACCGTAATAGTCAGAAATTTCTTTAATACAGGAACTATAACCGGCAATGAAGGCGGCCGACCATTCTATAGAAACGGAGACGGTGATGGCAACGTAACATTTGAGAATGTTTACGACCTCAACGGGTTAACACAAACAAACAAGACCGTAAATAGTTTTACTTCCGACCAATTGACTTCCGGTGAGCTGACATATAAATTGAACGGCTCAAGTAGTGATAACGTTGCATGGTATCAGATCATCAACCAAGACGCCCATCCTATTCCTATAGCCAAATCCAATGGTATTGTTTACGTTGTAGGAAATCAATATTGCGATGGCGCAAACAAACCTGGTTCTTCCTACAGCAACACAGCCGGAACAGCCAATCGTGATGCACACAATTTCAACGACTGGGGTTTCTGTACCAATGAGCACGACGGAAAGACCTGCGATGAAATCCAGCCCGACTATATTGTTCCCATAAATGGCTATTACGAAATTGCCAACGAGAAGCAGCTCAACTGGTTTGCCGTATGGGTGAACAGAAAACAGAACAATATCAAAGGTAAGCTCATCGCCGATATTGACTTCAGCGCATACCAGGTTACCATTGGTCAGAACGACCAAGACGGCAAGCGCTATTCCGGAACCTTCGACGGACAAGGGCACACCATTACCATTGGCTATACCAATTCAGGAACAGGATTTGCCAACAACATCGCCCTGTTCCGTTATATCGATGGAGCAACAATCCAAAACCTGAAAGTCCACGGAACAATCACTACTACCGCCAACCAAATGGCAGGTCTTGCCTCTGTAACACGAGGCAACAGCAAAATACTAAACGTGGTTGTCGACGTGAACATGACCTCTTCGCATAGCGGAGACGGTACACATGGAGGCGTAATCGCTGTGGCAAACAATGTACCTATATTGGAGAATGTTGCATTTGTCGGCCAGATTAATGCCACAAACGATTATGGTTCTTGCGGACTAATCGGATACGCTCACTCCGGAGGTAGCATTACTTATCGCAACTGCTATGTGTCGGGTACACTGAACCTTACTGGCGACAACAACCGCGTGTTCGGTCGTAACGGAGAATATGCCGTTAACAGCTACACTACTCTCGACATGCAGATGCTGAACAATACCGAGCGTGGCGGCGAGAAGATTGATGCTTCGACCGTATCGAGCGGTGAACTGGCCTACAGACTCAACGAAAACGTCAGCGGCGGCAGTCCATGGACTCAGCATATAGGAACAGACAACTATCCACTTCCCTTCGGAACCTATCTGGTTTATGCCAACGGCAGTCTGAGTTGCGACGGCGCTCCTGCCTCAAGCGGCACCACGTTTGCCAATAGCGAAGGAACCACCACGCTGGCAGACCACACGATTAGCGATGGTGTGTGTACCACTTGTGGCACGTGGTATATTGAAACCCCTGCACAGCTGAACGCTTTTGCTACTCAGGTCAATAATGGTACAGTGAAGAACACTGCCACCGCTTATCTGCTGAACAACCTTGACATGAGTGAAATCACAGACTACCCTGGCATAGGTGACTCATCTGAGGGCAGACGTTTCAAAGGCAAGCTCATCGGACAACCCCACTCCATCATATCCAATCTGAAGATGGACTTTGACCGCGAGGATGTCGGCCTTATCAACTCTGCAGGTGGAGGTACCATTGTGAGAAACATCACTATGGGCGCAAACTGTGAGATTAAGGGACGCAAGGGTGTGGCCGCTTTCATTGGTAGTACTCGTGGTCCAGGAAACATCTACATTGAAAATTGCGGAAACGATGGTAAGATTTATGCCTCCGGAGCAAATGCCGGCGGTATCGTCGGTGTACGTTATGACACGAACACGGTTTACATGACCAATGTATATAATGTAGGCGAGATTACTGGTGTGACAGCAGGTGAGAGCGGAAGTATTTCCGGATGGCTTACAAACGGCGTGCTGACCAACTGCTACAGCGTTGTGGACTATGCAACAGCAGAAGATACTCACGGACTTGCTCAAGGACAGCAGTTCGCACGAGGAAATAATATTAAACTGACCAACTGCTACGACTATGGTACAGGCGACTGGGGACAGAACAATGGAACGTGGGGAGGCCCCTTTGAAATAAGCACAGGTCATAAAATAACCGACCTCAAAACCATAAAGGATGGCAGTCTGTTCGCCATAGACAATCCTCAACCCGCTACCTACACCAACCCTGTATATAACGGCGATGCTCCCGACCCCTCAGTAATTCGCGCAGAGGATGGGTACTACTATCTTTATTCAACCGCAGAGCATATTCTACGGTCGCCCGACCTTGTGAATTGGTCGTACGTGGGCCAGGTGTTTGGCAACAATCCGCGCGGAACAATTCCGACAGACGGTGAGGGAGGTGTCTTCTGGGCTCCTTGCATCACCTACCAGAATGGCCAGTATGTGCTATACTTCGCCGTATCAAAGACTGGAGGCGAGAGTGCCGCATGGATAGGTGTTGCCACGTCGGACAATCCCGAAGGACCGTTCCGCCTTGTAGGCAACGACGGTAAAATGTTTACATCGAGTGAGATAGGGGTAAATAACTCCATCGACCCGTATTTCATAGAAGACGTCGGAAAGAAATATCTCGTCTGGGGCAGCTTCCATGGCATATATATTACCGAACTTAATGCCGACGGCTTGTCTGTAAAGGATAAATCGAGCAAAACGCAGCTGCTTAGGGATGGGTTTGAAGCTGCTTACATCTATAAAAAAGACGGCTACTATTACCTCTTCGCCTCTGTCGGCTCAACCTATGGAGGCTATAGCGGTGCTACCTACCAGACGGTTGTCGGTCGGTCTGAAACTTTGATGGGTACCTATAAAGACCATAATGGAAAAGACATGGAAAAATATGATGGTATTTTGAATATCGGAGCAAGACACTATTATAAGGTTGTTCTCGACAACACCTCGACATTCCATGGTCCCGGCCATAATTCCCGCATCGTTGAGGATAAAGAGGGAAAGACTTGGATGTTGTTCCATGCCTATCAAAATGGAAGTGGAGACCGAAAGGTTTGTTTAGAGGAACTGACGTGGAACAACGGATGGCCAGAGGTTAACGACAATGGTGCGGTAGCTACAGCGCAGACTGCGCCGGCCATTGCCCATGCAGGCATGGATGTTGCTGTCTGGCATCAGGGCTTGGGCGACAATCCTCATCCAGTGCTCTATCCTGGTACTGAGTTTGACGAGGACTATGCCTTCACGCACAAATGGGAAGTTCAGAACGATGCTACAGTCTACTTCTACCGTAGTGTCGTTGCCAACAACTGGAACACACTCTGCGTGCCGTTCGACTTGACGGCTGCACAGGTGGCCGAAGTGTTCGGCGAGGGAACAAAGGTGGCAACGCTCCGTCCAGGAGATGCCGCTTACACGGCCGACAATCAGACCATGCACTTCGTGGTTACTGACGTGGCAGAAGTCGAAGCTGGCATTCCTTATCTTATCAAGCCCGGCCAAAGCATTACGCGCGGCGGGTATGTGACCGATGCCATTAAGATTGCTGGTGCCGATGTCAAGGCTGTTGAACCGGGCAGCGTTGAAGCAGGTAGCTCATACCGCTATCGTGGTGCTTTCGACAAGACTACTCATCCCGTAGGCGACCTTTATGTGGCAACGGGTAATATGCTAAAGCCGAATAATGTTGCCAATGGTGTGATGAGAGGCTTCCGCACCTACTTTGAGAAGTTGGACAGCGAGGCAAAGGCTTTGTTCTTCACGATTGACGAAGAGCCAACAGGCATCATCGGTGTGGAGAACGGCGAAGTGAAGGTGGAGACATTTGGTCATGGAGCCGTCTACGACCTGCAAGGACGCAAGGTTGCCGACAATCCTTCGTCCGTCTTCTCTCATCCCTCATCCAGAAAGGGTGTCTATGTCATCAACGGAAAAAAAGTCGTCATTAAATAAGGAAAGGGTACGAAGATGAAAAAAGCTTTATATATCGCCCCGACGACAGAAATCATCCGGCATGTCATTCAGCCATTGCTGGAGAACGCCTCTCTCAAGGTAGACGATGAGGGCGGAGATATTGGCGGGGCCCTTGGCAAAGAGAACATCTGGGACTCGGAGGAGGACATGGATGGTCTCTGGAATTAGCCCATCAGATTAACTTGGAATTATTAAGAGGGAGGACACTTCGAAAAGGGGTGTCTTCTCTCTTTTGTCTTGATTTAAGTCAAGAAAAGTGTTAAAATGTCGTTAAAACGATAGAAAAGCTTGCAAGATGTCTGAAAATGGAGTATATTTGCATCGTTTTTCATGGTATTAGATTTAAGGTTAACAAAGATTGGGCTCAGCGGAGCCCTTTTTTTTTGCCCTAAACCTAAAACAGAATGACGGTTTTATAGTTCATAGTGCATAGTTCATAGTGCATAGTTGGCTGGCGCGTCCCTACTTTTCTACGGATACCTTCCCTCGCTGCGCTCGCCCCCCCCCGTAGCCTACCAAGGGATTTGAGGATTTTTACTCCTACCTCTCTTTTCCGTGTTCTTCCGTGTTCATCTGTTGCTGTTTTTTAACTATCCTATAAATCCGCAGACTCTGAACATTTTTCTCAAAAATGATGCTCGATTTTGAGAAACTGTTTTTCACGCTTTGAGAAACCGTTTCTCACGTCGTGAAAATCTGTTTCTCACGCCGTGAGAATCCGAGTCTCAAACAGTGAGACTCCGACGATTTGAAACTGCCTGTAATTCAACGATTTAGGATGTCGGCTTTTTATCTTATTTACATAAGGATTTTGTTTTTATGTTATTCTGTTAATGTGTCTATTATTATAATAATGTGTCTCTATGTCTCTATGTCAAAAACATGTTATTCTGTTAATGTGTCTATTATTATAATAATGTGTCTCTATGTCTCTATGTCAAAAACATGTTATTATGTTAATGTGTCTATTATTATAATAATGTGTCTCTATGTCTCTATGTCGAAAACATGTTATTATGTTAATGTGTCTATTTCTCAGACGAGTTCGAGGGCATAGTATTGGTAATCGTGCAGGACGGTGAGAAGGAAGGATACGCCGGAAGGCTCTCGGTGTTGTATGCCGAGACTTTTCTCAACTTTCGGCACGAGGCGGGCAATCTGCTCCTCGTTGTATTCGGCTCCGGCCTGCAGGGCTTTGCGGATGACCTCGGCCTGACCGATGGAGAGGTTGGCTGCCTGTGGATAGACGGGCCGGTAGTCGGGCGAGGCATATTGGAAATCGTTGAGTGTGACCTTCAGCTGTCGGTAGCCTTGCAGTCGAACGACGAAGGTTCCGGCGGCCATGTCGCCCAGTCGTTGTCCGTTGCGGTTGAACATGATGAAGATAATCCCGATGAGTCCCATGCCTTCGTCGACAATCAGGAGCAGCCAACGCAGGAAAAGCTGTCCGAGGCCTGGCTGTGAGCCGTCGACATTGACGACTCGGGTCTTCATCACTCGCTTGCCGACGGTCTGTCCGTTGAAGAAGGCTTCGCAAATGAAGGTGTAGAACAACACGGGGAGATAGGTGGCAACAATAAGGATGACGGTGATGCTGTCGGTAGTGGAAAGGTTAAATAATGTCCGTTCGATCCATGAGATTGTTACAGAAACGACGATGAGATAGATGATGAGCAGTATGTTGTCGATGACCCGCGCGAGGACGCGATCGGCCACGGTGGCGGGTGTCTGTGCTATGCGGACAAACTGTCCGGTAATGATGTCGGCTTTCATTTCTTTACAGGAGTTAACGGGAGTAGCCGACTGCGTCGGCGGAAGTTAACGGAAGTTATCGGACAAAACTTTGCAAATGTAATAGTTTTTTCTTATTTTTGCAAGCGTTTTATGAAGGAAATTGTATTTTTACGCAACAACATATCGAAGTGGCAGCGTGCTGAGCAGGTTGTCGAAGATACGTTCTGGCATACGCCCGACGAGCTGGCCGACCTCTACAGCGATGTTGCTGCCGACCTTTCCTTCGCACAGACTCACTACCCCGACTCGCGCATCACGCTCTATCTGAACAACTTGGCGTCGGCGCTGCACAACGAGATTTACAAGAACAAGCGCGAGAAATGGTCGCGCCTCATCACTTTCTGGACGCGCGAGGTGCCGCAGACGATGTGGGAGGCACGCCGGCTGTTGCTGGTGTCGCTGATTATCAGTGTGGTGAGTGCGCTCATCGGCATGGTGTCGCAACTGGCCGATCCTGATTATTGCCGCATCATCCTTGGCGACTACTATGTTGACATGACGCTCGACAACATCGCGCGTGGCGAGCCGATGGCGGTTTACGACGGCGAGGGCGAAACAGGCATGTTTCTCGGCATCACGCTGAACAACGTGATGGTGTCGTTCCGTATGTTTGCCCTGGGCATGTTGACCAGCGTGGGCACGGCATGGAGCCTGTTTCAGAACCTTGACATGCTGGGCTGCTTCATGACGTTCTTCTATCAGCACGACCTGCTGTGGCAGTCGTTCCTGGCGGTGTTTCTGCATGGCACGCTCGAGATATCGGCCATCATCATTGCCGGTGCGGCAGGCCTGGCCTTGGGCAACGGCATACTGTTTCCCGGCACCTACTCGCGCATGGTATCGTTCCGCCGAGGTGCCCGTCGCGGACTGAAGATTGTGGTGGGCACGGTGCCGGTGTTCATTGTGGCAGGCTTCATCGAAGGGTTTGTCACCCGTCACACCGAGATTCACGACGGTGTGCGCCTGACCATCATCCTGGCTTCGCTGGCCTTCGTACTCTATTACTTCGTATGGCTGCCGAGGAAAGTGAGGAAGAAATGAAAAATGAAAATAAATCGTAAATAGTAAATTGTTAAATAGTAAATTACATGATGGATTTTCAAAAGATTGAGCTCTATAAGGAGCGATTGTTCAGTGACAAGTTTTCGGCAACGTTCGACTTTGTGAAAGAGAACTGGCGCACGGTGCTACGTTTCATGGTCTATCTGATTTTACCCGTGTGCATAGTGCAGGCATTGGGCATGGACACGATTTTCAACGAAGCCTTCCTTGCAGGCCTCAACTCTGCATCTGGCGACAATTTCAGCGACTCGATGATTATCCGCCTGGTTGCTTCCTATGGCGTCTATATCGTCTGTCTGATTGTGGGCACGGTGCTGATTACAGCACTCGTCTACGGACTGATGAAAGTCTACGACGAGCGCAAGAATCGGCTTGCAGGCCTGACGATGGCCGAGTTTAAGCCCACGCTGTTGCACTTCATCAAGCGCACCATCGTGCTGGGCCTCGCCATGATTCCGATTGCACTGCTCATTGCAGCCGTCATCGTCGGCATCGCGGCGCTGCTCATGCTCATCGACCCCATGGTGATGTCGCTCATGCTGCTGCCCATCTACTTCGGAGCCATCGCCCTGCTGCTGCCGTTGTCGCTGGCCAGTCCCATGTACCTGATGGACGACAACCTGTCGGCTTATGGTGCCATCGCCAAAGCACTCCGCTATGGGTTCAGCACATGGGGCGGACTGTTCGGCATCTTGTTTGTCGTGGGCATAATCGTGCAAGTGGTGATGACCATCGCCATGATGCCCTACATGGTGGTCGTAATCATCAAAGGCGTGATGACCACGAGCGACGTGTCCACCAGCGGATTTGTCACGATTGGCCTGCAGGCACTGTCCTATGTGCTGGGCATTGTCCAGGCCTTTGGCATGTATCTGTCCTATGCCGTCATGTATGTGGCCATCGGCTATCACTATGGTCATGTGATGGAACGCTACGAGGGCGTATCTGTTGAACGCGGCGTAAACGATTTCGAATCGTTGACCGACAACAACAAAGACGACAGCCACCTGTTCGACGCCCTGAACAAAATCGACAACTTCGACAAACTATAAGACCAAGCTTTGATTGCCCCGACCGATACCCTGCACATCGACACCGCCTCGCTCGAAGCCTGGCGCGACCAAACTGCCTTCGACTACAGCCGCGAGCTGATGCAGTCGGGGTTCAGCCTGCGTCGATGGTTGCTGGAACAAATCAGGAATTTTCTCAACACCATTTTCGACAGCCAGGCCTATGCCGACCACCGCACACTCATCTGGACCATCGTGGGCATCGTGCTGTTCGTCATCGTCGGGACTTTCATCTCAAAATATCGGTCGAAGTTGTTTGGCAGACGCAGCGAGTCGGCAGGCGTCGACTACGAGATAGCCGAAGACACCATCTACGGCATCGACTTCGAGGCAGCCATCAGCCGTGCCATGGAATCAGGAAACTATCGTGAGGCCC
The DNA here is from genome assembly GCA_902776685.1 of uncultured Prevotellaceae bacterium. GTDB lineage: Bacteria > Bacteroidota > Bacteroidia > Bacteroidales > Bacteroidaceae > Prevotella. The sequence goes on along the minus strand of CACYRB010000020.1, from coordinate 5,275 downwards.
TGCGACTGGTCTATCTGCAGACGTTGAAACGATTGACCGACGACGGACATATCGACTGGCAACCCTACAAGACGCCCACGCAGTATGTCAGCGAACTACCCACGAAGGAGTTTCGCGAGCTCAGCCACCACTTCCTGCGTGTGCGCTATGGCGGTTTCGATGCCGACAGCAGCCTTGTAGAGCGCATGCAACACCTGCAGGCCGACATCATCAGCCAACGGTCGCAAAGCGAAGAAAGCAAAGGAGGTGAAGCATGAAAGGCAGTCGAATGTTTTTCGTCGGCATCATTGTCGTTGCCATCCTGCTGTTCCTCTTGCAGCTGCAAATGCCGCAGAAGTTTTCGTGGCAGCCGTCGTTCAACACCTACGACCGGCAACCCTTCGGATGCTATGTGTTCGACAGCATCATGAGCCATACACTCGGCAACGGCAACTACCAAGTGACGCACAAGACCTTTCGACAAATGAACCACGAGACAGCCTATAAAGATTGCAACGTGCTCGTGACAACCACACAAAACATGTTCACTGACAGAGACTTGCCACATCTCGACATCCTGCTGCACAGAGGGGCACGCGTACTGATTGCCTATGCTCCATACTACTACACCGACAGCCTTTTCTGCAAGAAGTACGGCGTAGTCTTCAGGGGCAGAGAGATTTTCAACATTCGCTCTCTGAGACAGCGTCTTGACATGAGGTCTGTTGTCCTCTACGACACGCTCCGCTGGCAACATCACACGCACGGCTATCCGCCCGCCGCCTACTCCATTTACAAGGAGATGGTATCAAGCACGATTGACACTTGCCGGACGAAGAACGGAACGATACCTGAGATTATTGCCCAGGACTATTCCGGACAAAACGAACGGGTTTTCATGGACTCGCTGACGGTTCAAGACAGCATCAGCCAAGATGAATGGGAGGAAGGAACCCAATCGACGCATTGGGTTCGCGACACGCTGAATGTGCTTGCACGAGTGCGTGTGGGCAAGGGCGAACTGATATTCTCGTCTTTGCCGTTGGCCATGACCAACTATGGCGTGCTCGACCGCGAACTGAGCCCCTACGTACACCGGCTGATGGCACTCATTGCCGACCGTCCCATCGTGCGCACAACAGCCTACATGGAGACGTCAGAGATGGAAGCCGCACGGATGTCGCCCTTCCGCTATCTGCTCAGCCAACGACCATTGCGCTGGGGGCTGTGGCTCTCGTTGCTGCTCATCGCCTTGTTCATGGTGTTCACAGCCCGACGCCGACAGCGCGTCATCCCCATCGAGACACCACCCCGTAACCACACACTCGAGTTTGTGCAACTCATAGGAACACTCTACTATCAACGCAGAGACCACGCCAACCTGTTGCGTAAGAAGCATGCCTTCTTTGCCGAGGAGCTGCGAAACCACTTGGGCATCGACATCACCGAAAAGCGCGAAGACCCTGTCTCGGTGCCTACACTGTCGAAGGCCACAGGCATGGACGAACAGGAAATCAGCAGTCTGCTCCGCGACGTCAGGTCGGCTGTCGAGGAAAACGTCATCACCGAGGCCCAACTGCGCCAGCTCATCGCCCGCATGAAGAGCGTGGAAGCAAAGCTATAAACGATTAATCAAAAAAATACATATTACAAAGCATGGAAGAACAAAGAACAAATCTCAGTCTATTTTCCGAAAAGATCAACGCCGTGAAAGCAGAGATAGCCAAGGTTATTGTCGGGCAGCACGATGCCATCGACCTATTGCTGACGTGTATCCTTGCCGACGGCCACGTGCTCATCGAGGGTGTGCCGGGCGTGGCAAAGACGCTGATGGCGCGACTGCTCTCGCGACTCATCGACTGCCGGTTCTCGCGCGTACAGTTCACACCCGACCTCATGCCCAGCGACGTGTTGGGAACGACAGTGTTCAACATGCAGACGTCGGCCTTCGACTTCCATCAGGGTCCGGTGTTTGCCGATGTCGTGCTGGTAGACGAGATCAACCGTGCACCAGCCAAGACGCAGGCTGCACTCTTCGAGGTGATGGAGGAACGTCAGGTGACCATCGACGGCGAGACCCACCGTATGGGCCCCGTCTACACCATTTTGGCCACACAGAACCCCGTGGAGCAAGAGGGTACCTACAAGCTGCCCGAGGCTCAGCTCGACCGTTTCCTGATGAAGATCACGATGGGCTATCCCTCGCAGGAAGAGGAAATCGCCATCCTTGAGCGCCATCAGCAGAATGCCGAACTGACAAAGCTGGCTGCCGTAAGTCCGGTCATCAGTAAGGACGAGCTGTTGCAGCTGCGTCAGATGCTGGCAAATGTGATTGTCGACCATTCGCTGTTGCAGTATATCGCCCAGATTGTGGAGCAGACACGCACCTCGCGGGCTGTTTTCCTCGGTGCTTCGCCACGCGCATCGGTGGCAATACTCCGCACGGCGAAGGCCTATGCCCTGCTGCAAGGTCGCGACTTTGTTACACCCGACGACATCAAACGCGTTACGCCCAGCGTGCTCCAGCACCGCCTCATCCTCACAGCCGAAGCCGAGATGGAAGGCTACACCACCGAGAAGGTGGCACGCAAGCTCATCGACAAAGTGGAAGTACCGAAATAAAAGTTGAAAAGGTAAAAAAGTTGAAAAGGTAAAAAGTTGAAAAGGTAAAAAAGTGAAAAGATGAAAGGTTGAAATGTATTTGAGCCGAAGATTCTACGTTGTTGCCATTGCGGTGATACTGGTCATCATTGCAGGACAGGCATGGAGCCCGCTGTTCGCCATCGGACGCGGACTGCTGGTGCTATTGCTTCTGCTGTCGGTGGCCGACGGACTGCTGCTGTGGTCGAAGCGGGGTATCACAGCTTCGCGCAGCCTCTCGTCGCGGTTCTCCAACGGCGACGACAACACCGTGAGCCTGCGCGTCGAAAACAACTATCCGTTCGCCCTGCGCCTCACGGTCATCGATGAGATACCGGCCCATTTCCAACGACGCGACATAGCCTTTCCGCTCACCTTGAAACCGAAGGAAGGCAAGAACATCGACTACCGGCTGCGACCTGTGCGGCGCGGCATCTACTCCTTCGGGCAGATACGCGTCTTCGTCTCTACCCTACTCGGTCTGCTGCAACGCCGCTTCACCTGCGACCATCCGTGCGACGTGAAGGTCTATCCCTCCTATCTCATGCTGCGCCAATACGAGCTACTGGCCATCAGCAACCGACTGACCGAGATGGGCATCAAGAAGATACGGCGCGTGGGCAACAACACCGAGTTTGAGCAGATCAAGGACTATGTGCAAGGCGACGACTACCGCACCATCAACTGGCGAGCCACAGCCCGGCGCCACCAGCTCATGGTGAACGTCTATCAGGACGAGCGGTCGCAACAGGTCTTCTCCATCATCGACAAGGGGCGCACCATGCAGCACGCCTTCCGCCAGATGACGCTGCTCGACTATGCCATCAACGCCTCGCTCGTACTCTCGTTCGTGGCCATGCACCGCGAGGACAAAGCCGGCCTCGTCACCTTCAACGACCAGTTCGACACCTTCGTGCCTGCCTCCAAACATGCCGGACACATTCAGACGTTGCTCGAAAACCTCTACGCCCAGCGCACCACCTTCGGCGAGTCGGACTATTCGGCACTCGTGGCCCATCTCGGCAAGCATGTGTCGAAGCGGTCGCTGCTCATCCTCTACACCCATTTCATCGGCATCAGCTCCATGCGCCGACAGCTGCCATACCTCATGCAGCTCGCCCAGCGACACCGCCTGCTCGTGGTATTCTTCAGCGACAACGAGATAAAAGACTATATCGACACGCCCCCGACTGACACCGAAGACCTCTACCGCCACGTCATCGCCGAGAAATTCGACTACGAGCAACGGCTCATCGTTTCCGAGCTGCGCCGCCACGGCATCCTCTCCCTGCTCACCACCCCCGACCAACTCTCTATCGACGTCATCAACAAATACCTCGAACTCAAAGCCAGAAGCATTTAGTGCGCATGGTGTATGGTTGATGGATGTTTCAGAAAGTTATATGGGTCATATAACTAACCAATATGGGCCATATAACTGAGTTATACGGCCCATATTACATGCGGAAGTGTTTCAGGTAAACGCAAACAATTGTAAATCAGCATATAACATGGAGTATCCAAATTGAAAGGTACAAAAAGTGTAATTGCAATTTGAGGGCGTGCGGCAAGATTGAAACGCTAAAAATGGGTTGTAAAACAAAATAAGATTTAACATTTCGTTAAGGCTATTTAACAGATGGTATTTAGCAATTTTGAGCGTTTGCTAACTTCAATGAGCAATAGGAGCATTTTCCTTGCCAGTCAAAAGAGATAGAAATGTATGCCCAAAGAGTCGTTTTGTACCGCTATTGGAACTTGAAGGCAAAAAGATGCTGTTGTTCAGTGGAGAAATATAATTCAAGCCGAACTCATGCATGGCATTTTGATTCATTTTAGAGGGAAATGTGCACTATATCGTATTAAAGTCTGTCATATCAGAACCTCCTTGAAGAATATTTTGTAACTTTGCAAACAAATTCACATAGGATTGTATCACCATGAACGAGAATTTTGTTATACAGCTCTTTGAGGGTAAGAAAGTTCGCATCGTATGGGATGCAGAACAGGAGAAGTACTATTTCTCTGTTGCAGACATAGTACAAGTGTTGACCGACAGTGCTGATGTCAAGCAGTACATCAAGCGAATGCGGGCACGTGAAAGAAGATGCTTAGACGTGACCCAGAACTGAAATCCAAGTGGGGGACAATTTGTCCCCCTGTTGAAATGTTGGCTCCAGATGGCAAGCGACGCAAGACACAAGCCGCTGATCTTGAAGGCATTTTTAGAATCATCCAGGCCATACCCTCCAAGAAAGCCGAACCGGTGAAACAATGGCTTGCTGAGTTGGGCAGTATGCGTGTTGACCAAATGATTGACCCGGAACTGACCTTTCAGATGGCCGTCGAGGACTATCGTCGCCAAGGCTACAGCGACCGCTGGATAAACGAGCGCATGCGCTCCATCGAGATGCGCAAAGAACTGACCGATGAGTGGCATCGTTCTGGCATACATGAGCCTAGGGACTTCGCCATTCTGACAAATGTGCTGACAAAGGCGTGGAGCGGCATGACCACAGGCGAATACAAGCGTTACAAGGGGCTGACCAAGCAGAATCTGCGCGACAACATGACGAATGTGGAACTGGCACTCAACACACTTGCCGAGGTAGCTACCACGGAGTATTCTCGCCAATCTAATCCGCAGTCGATGGCC
>CACYRB010000019.1 GCA_902776685.1 uncultured Prevotellaceae bacterium | reverse complement strand
ACGAGGCGACGATCGCCGCACAGCTTGCGACTATCGCGGGCTTGGAGGGCGAGATATCCTCGGCGAAATCACAGCTCGCAACGCTCAACGATCAACTCTCAGCCCTCCTCTCGCCCATCACCGCCGAGATAAAGGGACTCGACGCACGTCTGGCCGCCCTGCGACAGCAAAAAGAAAAGGCTAACGACGATGAGAAGAAAACCATCGACGAAAGCATCGGCGAGACCGAGAAACTGATCCAGGAGCAGAAAGACAAAAAGAACGCCGCCATCGCCGACAAAGCCAAGGACAATGCCGTCGTGCACCAGCTCATCGACCTCGCACTCCTGCAAAACGGTCTGCTACGCGGCGAAGCCCTCGACCGCTTCCTCCAGCGATCCGTCGAACTCATCTCAGAATGACACTCACCTCGACAGAATGACGGGATCTTTTCCGACAAAATGACGAGTTCTTTTTCGACAGAATGACATAAGGACAGGTTTTTCCCGACATAGAGAAATTATCTCCATTTGCATGTAGGGACGCGGCGTGCCGCGTAAAATGTCCTTATGTCATTCTGTCGAAAAAAGTTTAATATGTTATTCTGTCTTTAACATGTCCTTATGTCATTCTGTCGAAAAATCACGTCTCTTTGTCTCTATGTCGGAAAAAACTATCCTTATGTCATTCTGTCGAAGAAAATTCGCGTCATTCTGTCGAAAAACAAAAAAAATGCAACTTTTTTGAAAAAAATACTCAAAAATGTTTGGAGATTAAAAAAATATGCCTATCTTTGTACCAAAATTTGGGGATTGTATATAAACGACAACCCAGAAAACAACAAAAAGGAATTAAACATCAACATTATTAATATTAATAACAATTAAAAATTAAAGATTATGAAAAAAGTATTTTTACTCTTTGCAGCCGCTGCATTTAGCTTGAGCAGTATGGCTCAGTTGGAACAAGATGGCTTTAAACTTGCTGCCACAATTGAAACTCCTGCTGAAGGCTCTATGGAGCTTCCTATCATCATTACTTTGGATCAGCCTACTGACGCTGCAATGGGTTTCACTACAGAAATCCGTCTCCCGGGTCTTGATGGTAAGACAGCTAAAGAGGTTCTTGAATCTGGAGCTGTTAAAGGTTCGGTGAAAGCAGGTAAGGCCAAATTTGACAAAGCTACTGGTGCAACTTTCAACACTGACCGTGGTATGGTAGCTGATAAGGCTAACGTTGAAATTGGTAAGAAAGCCAATCTTATTGTAAATTACAACAATCCCGATGACTTCATTACCGGAACATCTGGTGAAGTAATGCGTATCCTCTACAATTGCGAATACTTAGCAGATGGTGATTACGAAATTACAATAAGTGGTCCTGTTGCTGCTCAGGAAAAGCAACTTATCAAGTATTATGATGAAACCGCTGATGAAATCAAGTACATTGAAGGTGTAAATGAGTACAAACTTAAATTTACCAAGAAAGATGGTAACATTGCAGGTGTTAACCGTGTAGTTGTTGACGCTGAGAATGAAAAGCAGGAAATCTACAACATTCAGGGTATGAAGATTCGTCAGACTGTTCCTGGCCGCCTCTACATCGTAAACGGAAAGAAAGTTATTGCTCAATAAGAACAAAAAATTTCATTCGAATAATAAAAACATAATTAATTAACTAAAAATTTTTGATATTATGAAGAAATATATGTTCTTAGTAGCAATGGCACTGGTAATCGGTGTTAACGCTGACAACGTAAAGAATGCTGTAAATCCTACCATCGTAGACAAGTATGACGCTCATGATGTCAATAGCGACAAAGCTGTAGATATGAAAGATGTTGATGCTATCTACGAAGCACAGGCAGACGAATCTACAGATCCTCTATTTGATGTCAATAACGATGGCAGCATTGACCTGAAAGATATTGATGCAATTTACGAGTGCCAGGCAGAATACGAAGGTAACTGCGATCAGCCCAAGCACGAATAAGAATTATCCTAACAATAAAGAAGTGGTATCGTTTCGGTACCACTTTTTTTATGTTAAAACACCAAGATTATAAGCAAGAAACATAAATAAGCCCAAAGCAAACCTATGTTTCTTGCAGTTTTTTATTACCTTTGCAGAAAAGATTTCCACGATATGAAAAAGTATGCAATGATAATGGCAGCCCTACTCACACTGGCGGGCTGCACAGAGAAAAAACCGAAGATGACGGCAGAGCTGCTGGAAAACAGCATGTGGACGACGGCAAAGAGCATGGTCGACATGAAACGGCTGGCCTTCGGCGAGGGCAACGAACTGATAGCGTTCACCACCGACAACTCGAAAGCCAAGGAGGAGATGGACAAGGCCTTCCGCTGCACCTATACCTTCGATGAGGACAAGCAGACCGTCACGCTGAAACTGGTGGATTGCATATCGGGCGACAGCACAGCGGTGCTCCGCATGGTTGACGGCAAGACCATGCACCTAAACTACGACGGCCACGACCTGACCGTCGACGGCGAGGTGACTGTCCTCAACGGCGAATACTTCAAAGCCAACCACGACCACCATCACCACCACCACTGATTACCTACCAAGATTTTTTATGACCACGTTTTTTCGACACGAGTTGATATTTTCGACCACGTATTTCACGGATTCAGCGAATTATTGGTATTGGATTATTGGTGTCCGGTAAAAACGGCCTGAAAGGCCGACAAGCCAATAGCCCAGGGTAACACCCTGGGCAGGTTGTGCCAGTAAAACACGCCCTGGAAGGGCAAAAGACTGTAAATAAATGCTTTTGGCCTTTCAGGCCGCACCCTTAACATCCCGATAACCCAAGGCGATGCCTTGGGCTATTAGCCTACTGGCCTTTCAGGCCGCATTTTTAGCCCCCTTTAGCCGCCTAAATTAGGGGGTTGGGTCTTACTTTAGCCTCTTTGTTTTGGAAATACTGGCGAACACGAATAAAGAGGAACATTCTCTTGGAAGCAAGCTTCCTTCGTCTGTTCCTCTTTCTTTGTGACTCCCGCGGGATTGACTTCGTCCATCCCTACCCTGCCACGGGCTGAGCAACACAAAGTAAAAAAGAAAAACCTGCTAAAATAAACTTTGCAGGCTTTTCTTTTCACTTTGTGACTCCCGCGGGATTCAAACCCACAACCTTCTGATCCGTAGTCAGATGCTCTATTCAGTTGAGCTAGGGAGCCTCCTTTTCAAATGCGTGTGCAAAGGTAGTGACTTTTTTTGTACCGACCAAACTTTTCATCACTTTTTTTTGAAAAAGATTGAATTTTCCGCCATTTTACCGTCAACACTCCTTCATCCCCATTTTCATGTCCGATTATGACACTACATTCTGAGGAGTACCGGCAATGAAGGCCTTGACATTGGCTACAGCCACCTTCATCAGCCGAAGCCTTGCCTCGCGCGTTGCCCATGCGATATGCGGTGTGATGAAAGCATTGGGTTGGCAAAACAATGGATTGTCGGCCTCAGGCGGCTCGTTACACATCACATCTGCACCATAGCCGGCCAATCGGCCACTTTTCAAGGCCTCAGCCACTGCCTGCTCATCGACGAGCGGACCACGACCGGTATTGATGAGAATTGCCCCAGGCCGCATCTTCTCCAAACGCTCTCGATTGATGAGGTGCCGCGTCTCGTCGGTTAACGGACAATGCAGGGTAAGCACATCGCTCACAGCCAACAATCCCTCAAGCGTGGTCTTCTGTATTCCCTCAGGCAGATCAGATGAATTCTTGCTGGTCAGCGCAAACACATCCATGCCGAACAGCCGGGCGATGCAGGCCACACGTTTCCCGATGTTGCCCAAACCCACAATGCCGATGGTCTTACCAGAGAGCTCCATGAGCGGCGTGTCCCAATAGCAAAAGTCGGGATTCTTGCTCCACCGCCCTTCACGCGTCTGCCGGGCATAATGGCCTATGCGGTTGGTGATGTTGAGAATATGGGCAAACGTTATCTGTGCCACACTCTCGGTGCTGTAGGCTGGAATATTGGTCACCGTAATGCCAAACTCGCGGGCAGCGTCCAAGTCGACGGTATTATAACCGGTGGCCAGTATGCCGATGTACTTCAACTTCGGCAGTTGCTTGAGCAGTTCGGCGTTCATGAGCACCTTATTGGTCAGTATGATTTCCGCATCACCGATACGACTGACGACCTCCTCAGGCTTTGAGCGCGGATATACGGTGAGCTCTCCAAATTCTTTCAGTTCATCCCAGGAGATATCTCCAGGGTTAGCGGCGTAGCCGTCCAATACTACTATTTTCATCATGTATTGTCAGTTGATTTTAGTTTTCATAGCGTTTGCCCCAACAACGGAGCATCTGCTGATACAGTTTTTCCTCATTGGGCGAGTTATGCTGTGCATGCCAGAAACGAGTGTCCTGCAGGTCGTCGGGAAGATATTGCTGTTCAACGAAATGTCCCGGGAAATCGTGACTGTATTTATAGCCATCGCTATAGCCCAGTTCCTTCATAAGCGATGTGGGCGCATTGCGCAGGTGCAACGGCACGGGCAGGTTGCCAGTCTGCCGCACAGTGGCCAGCGCCTCATCGATGGCAAGATAGGCAGAATTGCTCTTTGGCGAAGTAGCCAGATAGACCGCAGCCTCGGCCAAGGGGATGCGTCCCTCGGGCCAGCCTATCTTCATCACCGTATCGAAGGCTGCATTGGCCAACAACAGTGCATTGGGATTAGCCAGTCCGATGTCCTCGGCGGCAGAGATGACGAGCCGCCGTGCAATGAACTTCGGATCTTCGCCACCCTCTATCATTCGGGCCATCCAGTAGAGCGCCGCATCGGGATCACTGCCCCGGATGCTCTTGATGAAGGCCGAGATGATGTCGTAGTGCATCTCGCCGTCTTTGTCATAAGCCAACGGCGTTTGCTGCAACCTGCTCACCACGAGATCGTCGGTGATAATAATGGGACGGGGAGTATCCGGAGATTCCGGAGGTTCCGGATTTTCCGGGGTATCCGGGGTATCCGGAGTATTCTGAATATTCGGAGTATTCTGATTGTCTGGAGTGGCAATGACCAGTTCCAAAATGTTAAGCAGCTTGCGGGCATCGCCGCCACTATAGCGCAGCAGCGCATCGGTTTCGCGAAGTTCTATGTTGAGTTTAGAAAGTTCCACGTCGGTAGTGACTGCGCGATGAAGCAACTGCAGCAAATCGTCTTTCTCCAAAGGCTTCAGCACATAGAGCTGACACCGCGAGAGCAATGGACGAATAACCTCGAACGACGGATTCTCGGTTGTGGCACCGATGAGCGTGACCGTGCCGCGCTCCACAGCTCCGAGTAAAGAGTCTTGCTGCGACTTGGAGAAACGGTGAATTTCATCGATAAACAAAATGGGTGAAGCATTGTTAAAGAAACGGCCTTTCTGTGCACGCTCAATCACGTCACGCACATCCTTCACGCCACTCGTCACAGCAGAAAGCGTGTAGAAAGGAGTCTCCAGTTTATGGGCGATAATCTGTGCGAGCGTGGTCTTTCCCACCCCTGGTGGTCCCCAAAGGATAAACGACGAGATGCGTCTTGCGTCGATCATCTGTCGCAAGACAGCCCCCTCGCCCACCAAATGCTGCTGACCGACATAGTCGTCAAGCGTGCGCGGGCGCATTCTCTCTGCTAAAGGTTCACTCATATACTAACGTTTATAACCTTGCAAATATACGCAATTTTTCCCGAATAGCAATCCCTTGCGGCAGAAATTATATTCTAACTCATTTGAAAACAAAGTTTTTTTTGCTTTATAGGATTTTTTTCAAAGAAAAACTTGTGAGATAGAATGAAAGTACTTATTTTTGCAACGCAACTGCAAACATAATCAAAAACATTAAGAATACTTATCAATGAAGAAAGAAAAAACACTAACACTGAAAACATTGACAAAAGGGAGTGTATGGGACATTCAGGAAAACGATGTCTTCCGCCTGTGGGAAAGTGCCATGAAAGATGCCGAAATGAGGGAAAACATGAACCACTACCTCGATATACTGAAAAGTGCATTCGACATTGAGGAGCTAACCATAGACAAACCCGTGGTCAAAAAGAAATATGAAGCTCGTGGATTTAAAGTTGGTCCTGTACGCGTCAACGACGACACGAAGGTGAAATGGGCCGTAAAAAAACGCCCCATCATGCGCATCACCGACCTTACCTACGAGAATATCCGCCATATCTCGGCCGCGAAACTCATCGAAGTGCTCGACCGCAACTTCGGAGGCGGATGGGATTCCATCTCGCAAAGCATTAAGGACATCATCGAGAGCGGTTTCGACATCTCCACCACTACCCTGCCCCAAGACCGCCTACACAAGGCCGGAGGCATGTACGACAAAAAAGTGAAAGACGGCTTCGAAGTACTCGAGATTCCGAAAGGCACATGGGTTGAGGCTATCTTCGCAAAAGAAAAACCCGAAATGGAGAAGCCTCACATGCGCTACGACAACGAAGAAGATGAGCCGGACGAAGAACTGACCGACAATAACGCCACTCGCGACGACTACGATGACGATGGCGACGACTTTGATGAGGACAAGCTCACCGAAGAAAGCTATCGCACAACCTTCGAGACCGACCCGGAAGACCTGACTCTCGATGCCGTTGACACGGCCGAAGACGACGAAGGATTCTAACCAAGTTTTTCCCAAATTGTGAGAAACGGTTTCTCAAGCCTTGAGAAACGATTTCTCACAACATGAAAAACGGTTTCTCACAATGTGAGAAACCGTTTTACTATTTTCGTCCTTTCTGTCGTTTAGAACAGATAGCGCTTGTCAACAATCTTTGCGCCCTGCATGAGCTCGTTCATGGCATTGCCTGCATACTGCATTGCACGCTGGCTGAGACGCTTCTCCTGAGCAGCTTCGTCGAACTTCGCACCAACATTCTTACGGTCGGTTACCTGGAAGAGGTAAACACCGGCATTTCCCTTGACGGGTTTCGACGAGAACTTGCCCTTAGCCGTACCGGCAACAGCACCACTCAGTGCGGGTTCGCTCATCGATGTGCTCTGAACGAAGACGGGAGCCGAGAACGAAACCTGCTCAACGGTAGAAACCTTTGCACCCTTTGCCTTAGCGGCATTGATGCTGTTCACACCCTTAACCTGAGCCATGAGCTGTTCGGCTTTCTTGTCTTTGAGCACTTCGCCGTTGATATACTCCTTGACGCGCTCGTCGTTGAGGTCGCGCACACCAACAGGATGAATCTTGTCGAGCATCACGATGAGGAGGTGGTTACCATTCTCACCACACTCATACATGGGCGAGAGCGAGCCTTCCTTGGAATCGAACACCCACTTCAGGGCATCCTTCGTGGAGTGGATATTGGCCAGGTTGTGCTGAGATGTCTGCACATCCTTCAGCTCCTGAACTTTGTATCCGTTCTTCTCGGCATTCTTCACGATGTCCTCGGCTGTAGTGTTGGCACTGACAAACTGTGAGAACTTGTTGAAGGCAGCGTGACGAGTGTCATCGGAGTAGTCGATGGGCTTCTTCACGACGGCTGCCACATATTTATCTTTCATAGCCTTGCGGTCAACCACCTGAACGATGAGGTTTCCGCCAGTCATGGCTACATTCTTCACCTCGTTAACAGCCATCGTGTTGAGACTGTTGAAATATTCCTGCTGCTCTTTGGTCAGCGAGGGAGCACCCTGATACTGGTTTGTGGTGAGCCAGGTCTTCTCGCCAGTCTGTCCGTACACCTTGGCAATGGCCTCGAAGTCGCCACCACCCTTCACGGCGTTGAAGATAGAGTCGGCCTGAGTCTTCTGCTTCTCGTCGGTACCGGCAACCTGAATCACACGGAACTGGATGCTGTCGGGAAGCTGCTGCTTCGAAATCAGACGTACAACATTGAGTGAGTTGTCGGCTTTGGTCTCGAACACCTTCGACGTGCTGCCTACAGAGATAGAGTCGAGCTGTGCGGCGATGTCGGAGGGGAACGCTGTCTTCAGCACGGGAACGCCAAGGAAGGGCACACCCGACATGGTCTTGCTGATGAGTTGTGCGGGATCCTCTGCGGCGGCCAGTTCGGTGGCATAGCCAGCAAAGTCTTTCTGCAGGGCTGCACGGTCAGCGGCCGAAGCAACGACAGGAACGTCAACGTAGCGAATGTCGCGCGTCTCGACATACTGTGTGAAACGGTTCTTCAGTTCGTTGTACTTAGCCTTCAGGTCGGCATCGGTCACCTGCACTTTGTTGTCGGCAATGCTTGAATAGGGGAATGCTGCCAGTTCAATCTTGCTTTCCACCTCACCATCGTTGTAGGCCATCTTAGCCTCTACAGGATTGGAGAGCAGACAGTGAGAGAACAGGCTGCGGAACTTCTGGGCAAGCAGTTCCTGACGGATGTTCTTCTCGGTGAATACCCAATATTTGTAGAGCACCTGCATCTGTTGTGCCATCTGCGGGTTGCTCTCTGACTGACTCTTGTAACGGGCAAGAAAATCCTTCAATGCGTTTGCATCAAAGCGACGTGTCTGTTGGTTGACAAAAGGAGTCTGCATGAGCATGGGGTTGGTACCGGTGTTAAGGATGTTCTCCATCTCTTCGTCGGTAACGGTCAGACCCAGCTTTTCAGCCTGGTCGGCAACCACCTGATTCTGCACATACGAATTCCAGATGTAGTCTCTTACCTGATTCATCTGGTCCTCGTTGAGATTCTCCTGACCCTGAGCCTTGAGCATCTCGGTGTACTCCTCTACCATCTTCTGGTAGTCTTGCAAACTCAGTTTCTTACCTAATACTTCGCCTACCTGCTGGCGGCGGTCGTTGTTTGTAGACTCACATGAGCGGAACGCCTCTTCGGCGATGAATGCAAAGAGCGCCAATCCGATTGCTCCTACAAGGATTGGACCCCAGCTTCTAATTTTTCCAATTGCTGCCATTTGTTTGAATTGTTTTTTATTTTTATTTTTTGATTTTTGATTCTATAATTTTCCTTTTTCGCAAAATGCGCACAAAGTTACAAAATAATTGGGAAATATGCGCATTTTTCCTGCAAAAAATGCTTTCAGTCGACAACTTTTAGTTCCACAAGCTCGATTTTCGTCATCGTATTCTTGAGTATTTTGAACTCGAACCGCCCTGTCTTGATGACCTCACCGAGCTGAGGTATGCTTTGATATTCGTGCAGGATAAGGCCACCCACCGTCATGTATTCATCGCTCTCGGGCAAATCGAGGTCGAACATCTCGTTCACCTTATCTATTTCGAGACGAGCCGACAGTTCATAAGTGTCTTCGCCGGTCTTGCGGGCTGTGTAGGTCGCCGTGTCGTGTTCATCCTCGAAGTCGCCGAAGATTTCTTCAACGATGTCTTCGAGCGAAACGATACCACTTGTCCCGCCAAACTCGTCGACCACCACGCCGAGGCTTTTCTTCTGCTGCAAGAAGATGTGCATCAGTTTTTGTGCCGCCATTGTCTCGGGCACGAACGGCATCTCGCTGATACAGTCTTGCCACCGCTCTGGATTGCGGAACATCTCTGACGAATGGATATAGCCGACGATGTGGTCGATGTCCTCCTTGTAAACGATAATCTTCGAGTTTCCGCTCTTGACGAACATCTGTTTCAGTTCGTCGATGGTGCAGTCGCTGATATCAACCGCATTGATTTCCGTACGCGGCACCATGCAGTCGCGCACTTTCTTATCGGGAAAGTCGAGCGCATTCTGAAAGAATTTCACTTCGTCTTCTATCTCCTCATCGTTCTCGGCGTTGTCGATGCTCGACTGTACCAGATAGTCAAGGTCGACCTTTGAGAAACCTTCGTCGTCGGCCTCTTTCTCCATGCGAATACCAAACAGACGCAGCATGATTTTGGCCAGAAGGGTTGCAAAACGGCTGATGGGCCACAACACGATATAGAACAGATAGGCCAAAGGGGCGAAGATGTTCAGAAGACGGTTGGCATTGTTCTTGAAGAGAGTCTTGGGAAGAAACTCGCCCGTGAACAACACGATGATGGTTGACACGATGGTGTCGAGAGCCACGCGGGTGGCATCGTCAAACGAGCTGAAGAGTGTGTTGTCGAACAGTTTGGCAAATAGAATGCCATAGACGACAAGCACAATGTTGTTGCCGACGAGCATCGTGCTGACAAATCCGTTAGGATGGGCATAAAACAAAGAGATAATCCGATGTGAAATGCCGCTTTTCTCTTTTTCCACTTCGGCCAGCAGTCGATTGCTTGAGACAAAAGCAATCTCCATGCCGGAGAAAAAAGCCGACAGTATCATCATAACGATGATGCCAATGATAAGAGGTATGTCTATTTCTTCCAAAATCTAACTAAGTTTTATATTACCGTTGCGACGTGGCACGCTGAGGCATGGCCTGTTGTCGCGTTATCGTGCGTGAGGTGTCTTTTTTATTCTCATCTTTATCCTCACCCGTTAAGTCTCCCCGTTCAAACGAGCCACTGGTATTGGAGACGTAGTAGCGCGTCATCTTCTCATTGCTGCGGAAGTAGCGACCTTCCAACGTGCGTTCCGGAGTGACCAGCTTCGACCAAGTGTTGGAATAAAGCTCGTGCTTTGCCTCGTCCCAATAGAGCTGGTCGCTGTTGAAACGCAGTCCTTCTTTCGTCAAGATGCGCACACGGCCACGCAACTCCCAAATGCGTTTCTGGTCGTAATAGTTGGCAGTGTCGCACTGAATGTATGACTGTACGTGGAAATTCTCGTCGAACTGCTCAAGGAAGACGCCCTTCTCAAATATCCACCGCGACGGATTTCGTTTTTGGTTGACTTCCCATCGTTCTGCCACAATGCGATACTTGATGACACCCGAATCGGAAATCAAGGTGTTCACACCATAGCTGGTCATCATGGCCACCGAGTCGCGGTCGTAGATGGCAGGTGCCGTGTGCTCCTTTTGTTCCGAACAGGAAACAGCAAGCAACACCGACAACACACCAAGTGCAAACAGTCTCAATGTCGTTATTCCACCTTCCATTTTGCAAACCATCGCTCGTTGAAGGTCAGGCCAATGTTGATGCGGAACGTGTTTTCTGTCAGCAGGCTCTTTGCATCCTGACGAACCCATTGTGCCGACACATTCAGCATGGAACGGCTATTCCATTTGTTCATGATAGGAACGCCGACACCGGCACTCACACTAATTTCCTTCGGACCATCCTGACCATTGATGCGCAGGTAGGGTGTGGCATAGGATGCTCCAAAACGATAGTGGACGCGCTGGAAGAATTTGTTTCCTCGCTCACGAGGGCAATAATCGCCACCGATTGTCAGCTTGTGACGGTCGGTGAAGGCCTTGTCCGACAACTGATAGGTTGGCTTCTCGTTGACCACACTATAGTAAGGAAATTCTACCGACGACCACTTCTGCAACGAATAGTCGGCGCCAATCTTCAATCGGTTTTCACGGTTCCACACAAAACCTGCACCAAAGGTCGAGGGGACAGCTAGCCCATTGGCAACGGAGTAGGTTGTCGTGTCAGAAACCGTCGTCTGCGAGTTCGTCGAGATAATCTTGCACATCGGGTCGGCATTGAGCTTATGCCCCAAACCATAGGTAAGGCCGACGGTCAGTTCATCGCGTTTTGACAACTTTGCCGTATATTGAACACCGAAATCAAGTTTGTAGTTGTTTACCGTTGCCGTGTAAATCTTCGAAAGCGTATTCACGTTGGCATCACTGTAGCTGTTGGTGATGGAACGCTCGTAATCGCCCCAGAGATACGAAACATTAGCACCGATGGAGAAACCCTTGAAGGGCATCCAGCCTGCTCCCAGATAGACCTGATGGAGACCGCCACTGCCTGAATAGAGATTGGTCGTGGTGGTCTTTGTTCCGTATAAGTTATCGTAGAGCGTCTGCGTATTGGAATAGTTGTAGCCCACATTGGTGTAAGGCAGGATTCCGAAACTGACACCGACGCGCTTGCCCACCTTGAAGGCAGCCACAGCATATTCAAAGTTGGCATTCTGCGCATTCTTGCTCTTTCCACCCTCTTTGAAATTCGTGATATGACCGGAAATGCCAGCATCGAAGATGAACGTGAGCGAATCAATGCTGGCATACGATGCCGGATTGAGGAAATTCACCTGATTGTGCTCACGAAAACCGTAGCCCAACCCGTTCATACCCCGGTTGAAGCCACTGGTCTGCTCGCTTAGCTGACCGAGTCCATATTGGCTGTAAGGCGAATTAGTGCCGCTCTGAGCCATGCCCGCGATGGCCATAAGAGCCATCAGGACAGAACATACTATCTTTTTCATTTTCTGATTTCCGTTTGTTCGTTTTGCCAACATGCCGAAGCGTCAACACATTGGCTTTTTACAATTTGGATGCAAAGATACAACAAATCGAGAGCAGAACAAAATAATTTTTTATTTTTTATGCCGAGTGCAGTGTATCTTATTTAAAATTATTGAAAAAAATTGAAATAAACGCACGAAAACTGCAAAATATAAGCTATTTTTGCATCGTGAAACGTTTTAAGTCTATTTTCAGGGCCTTTGTGCTCTACTTTTTATGCTCTTTAGCAACTTCGGTGAGCGCTCAAGAGGTCGACTCCACCTTATTAATAAAAATGGATTCGGTGGACATCAGCCTGCTCACCTGTGGACCAGGCTCCGAGGTTTACACGCTCTACGGGCACACAGCAATCCGAGTTAACGACCGTGCTGCGAATGAAGACCTTGTCGTCAACTACGGCATGTTTTCTTTCGACCAGCCCTTCTTCGTACTGCGCTTTGTCTTCGGGCTGACCGACTATCAGATGGGCATCACCACCATGGAACATTTCATGAAGGTTTACCAGACCGAGAACCGATGGATAAAAGAGCAGCGGCTGAACCTCAGTGCTACGGAAAAGGCCATCATGCTCAAAGCCATTGCCGAGAACTACGAGCCACAAAACCGGACCTACCGCTACAATTATTTTTATGATAACTGCACCACACGTGCACGCGACATGATTGTCGACCACGTTGCAGGCAAGGTTTCCTACGCTGAAAGCCCTGAAGATGGAGTTTCTTTCCGCGAGCTTACCCACGCATGGAATGCCAACCACCGCTGGGCACGCTTCGGCAACGACCTGCTGCTTGGTCTGAAAGCCGACCAACCGACAACGCTTGCGCAGCGGCAGTTCCTGCCCGACAACCTGCGACAGGACTTTGCCAAAGCCGTCGTGACCGACGCAAACGGCAACCGTCGCCAACTGGTTGCCGACGAACAGCAAATCGGACATGCCACTAAAAGCCTTGACCTGTCGGTGCGGGCCTTCGTCACACCTACCCTCTGCTTCATCGCCCTGGCTGTGCTGATAGTTGTTGCCACCCTTATAGAATTCAAGCACCGGCGGCGCTACTGGCTGCTCGATGCCATTCTCCTGGCTGCCGACGGATTGGCAGGAGTCATCCTCCTGCTGATGGTTTTCTCTCAGCACCCCACCGTCAGCCTTAACCTTCAAATACTGCTGCTCAACCCATTGTCGCTCGTTTTCCTCTACCCTGCCGTCAGCAAGTCGAAGCGTGGCGAGCTCCATTGGTTCTGGATTGCCTTCGCCTGCTGCATTCTGATGTTCCTCATCGGCAACCTGCTGCAATGCTACGCCGAAGGAATGAATATCTTGGCACTGAGTTTGCTGGTAAGATGTTGGGTAAATATTGAAACAAAAAGCCTACGACGAATAAAGAAATAAGAATTACATGAACAAATATCTGGCCCTTTTCATCGCTGTGCTCTACGGTGCCGAGCTCAATGCTCAGACTCTGAAGCCCGGACCGAGACTTGTTGTCAACATAGCCATCGACCAGTTGCGCACCGACTATCTGGAACACTTTTCCCCATTATACGGCAACGACGGATTCCGACGACTGCTCGAACAAGGATGCGTCTACGAGTCGCCTTCATTCCCGTTTTCACCTGTCGACCGAGCCTCTGCCATTGCGTCTATAGCAACTGGCACGACACCGCGCTACAACGGCATTGCAGGCATGAAATGGCTCGACCGCAACACGCTCCGACCCGTCCACTGTACCGATGATGCTAAGTTTGTGGCTTCACCGGCACGTTTGACGACATCAACCATCGGCGACGAGTTGAAAATCTCAACCCAAGGTTCCGCAGTTGTTTATAGCATTGCCTACGACGAAGCAGCCGCCATTTTGTCAGTCGGGCACGCTGCTGATGCAGCCTTCTGGCGCACAAGCGACAATCGCCAATGGACCACCTCGGCATACTATGGAGACGCAGCCGTGAAGTGGATAAAGGCCTACAGTAGAGAGAATATACAAAAAACTGAAAATGAATCTGTTATATCTTTAGCAGAAGATTGCATTTCAACCTTTATCATGGGGCGCGACAACACCCCCGATTTACTGTCGCTGACTCTCTCGGCAAAAGACAATTCTGCCAATGCTTCCGGGCACGGGAACTCCACCAACAGCACACTGACAGACTGGCAGACCGAGATGCTGCAAGTCTATGTCGGACTCGACCGCCAACTGGCCACGCTCATTACCAATGTTGAGCAGGCCGTAGGGCGTGAGAACGTGCTTTTCGTGCTCAGCGGAACAGGCTATACCGATGAGCCGCCCACCGACTATGCCCGCTATCATGTGCCCACTGGAACGTTCCACATCGACCGCACGGCTAACCTGCTCAATATGTATCTCGTAGCTGTCTACGGACAGGGCCGATATGTTGAGGCATGCGCAGGCAACCAGATTTACCTGAACCGCAAACTCATTGAAGACCGGCATATCACGCTCAACGAGGTTATTAGCCGCGCCAAAGACTTTTTGGTGCAGAACACAGGTGTGAGTAGTGTCAGCGAAAGCCCCTACAGTCCTGCAATCAGCGGCGACCTCATCGTAGATGTTACTCCCGGATGGCAGCTCATCAACGATGAGACTGGCGAGCAATACACCTCACGCGCAGCATTTGTTCCTTTCCCCGTCATTCTCTACGGTGCAGGAACACCAGCCCGCCGTTTCACCCAGCCCGTCTCCGTGTGCCAGATAGCACCGACCATTGCCCGAGCCATCCGCATTCGGGCGCCAAATGCCTGCTCCGAGGCTCCCCTACCCTAAGCTATCAAAGAAAATTCCCTAGGGAATTTTGTGCAAAAGACCATCGTTTAGAGAAAATTCCCTAGGGAATTTCATGCGAAAGCTTAGGGTTACTCCTTTATATTATAATAAAATAGGTGTAAAGTTGCCGTTTTACGGATTTTTATTCGTAATTTTGCACCCGCAAAACGAAAATTGAAAATTAAAGAACAAAAAATGAATATCAACAAATTTTTGAAGTCGCTTTTCGGCGATAAGTCAGCACGCGACATGAAGCTGATTCAACCCTTCGTAGAGAAGGTTAAGGCAGCCTATCCGGAGATTCAGGCACTGAGCAACGACGAACTGCGCGCCCGTTCGAAGGAGATACAAAAGCAAGTACAGGAATCTGCCCGCGAGCAGAAAGAGAAGATTGCCGAGTTGAAGGCTACCATCGAAGACACGCCCATCGATGAGCGCGAGGCCATCTTCAACCAAATCGACAAACTGGAGAAAGAGGCTCTCGACATCTACGAGAAAGCCCTCGACGAGGTGATGCCTGTCGTCTTCAGCATTGTGAAAGACACTGCCCGACGTTTTGCCGAAAACGAAGAAACCATTGTCACCGCCACCGACTTCGACCGCGAGTTGGCCGGCGACCCCAAGAAAGACTTTATCACCATCGACGGCGACAAAGCCATCTACCACAACCATTGGACGGCAGGCGGCAACGACCTGAAATGGGAAATGATACACTACGACGTACAGCTCTTCGGTGGAACCGTTCTGCACCAAGGTAAGATTGCCGAAATGGCAACGGGTGAAGGTAAGACCCTCGTGGCTACCCTGCCCGTATTCCTCAACGCACTCACCGGAAACGGCGTACACGTGGTCACGGTGAACGACTATCTGGCCAAACGTGACTCCGAGTGGATGGGCCCGCTTTATATGTTCCACGGACTATCTGTCGATTGCATCGACAAGCATCGTCCCAACTCGCCGGAACGGCGTCGTGCTTACGAGGCCGACATCACCTTCGGAACAAACAACGAGTTCGGTTTCGACTATCTGCGCGACAATATGGCCATCTCGCCTGCCGACCTTGTGCAGCGCAGCCACAACTACGCAATCGTTGATGAGGTTGACTCCGTGCTTATCGACGATGCCCGTACGCCGCTCATCATCTCTGGTCCTGTGCCCAAAGGCGACGACCAGATGTTTGAGGAATATCAGCCACTCGTTGAAAAGCTTGTCGGCGTACAGCGTCAGCTTGCCACACAATACCTCTCCGAGGCCAAGCAGAAAATCAGCGAAGGTGTCGAGAAGAACGACCAGAAGCTTGCCGAAGAAGGCTTCCTTGCTCTGTTCCGCTCACACAAGTGTCTGCCCAAGAACAAGGCACTCATCAAGTACCTCTCCGAGGAAGGCATCAAAGCCGGCATGCTCAAGACCGAGGAATATTACATGCAGAACAACAACCGCGAAATGCCGAAGGCTGTCGAGCCTCTCTATTTTGTGGTTGATGAGAAACTCAATTCCTGCGACCTTACCGACAAAGGTACCGCATGGCTGGCCAAGCAGGTCAACGACCCGGAGCTGTTTGTCTTGCCCGACATCACGACTCAACTCTCGGCACTTGAGAACGACACCACACTCACCGAAGAAGAGCGCATCGACAAGAAAGACGAGCTCATGGCCCACTACGGAGTGCAGTCGGAGCGTGTCCACACGCTGCAACAACTGCTGAAAGCCTACTGCATGTTCAATAAAGACGACGAATACGTTGTCATTGACGGCGAAGTGAAGATTGTCGACGAGCAGACCGGACGTATCATGGAAGGTCGCCGCTGGAGCGACGGACTGCATCAGGCTGTCGAGGCTAAGGAACACGTGAAGGTTGAAGCCGCCACACAGACCTTCGCCACCATCACCCTGCAGAACTACTTCCGTATGTATCACAAGCTGGCCGGTATGACTGGTACTGCATCGACCGAGGCTGGTGAGTTCTGGGACATCTACAAGCTCGATGTCGTGGAGATTCCGACCAACAAGCCCGTCATTCGTAACGACATGGACGACCGTGTCTACAAGACCGCTCGCGAGAAGTATAATGCCGTGATTGACGAAATCATCAACATGCGCGTCAGCGGCCGTCCCACGCTGGTGGGTACTACCTCTGTGGAAATTTCCGAGTTGCTCAGCCGCATGCTCCAGATTCGTAACATCCCCCACCAAGTGCTTAACGCCAAGTTGCACCAAAAGGAGGCCGATATCGTGGCTCTCGCCGGACAGTCGACCAAAGGTAACGTTTATGTTTCAGCCAACGGACGCGCCTTCTGCGACAGGCCTTCTGCCCTGCGCTACAATCAGGAACTGGCTGCCAACGATAAGAAATTCGCCGACATCGATGCCAATCAGGTGAGCGAAGAAGAACGCCAGCTCGGTGCCGTCACCATTGCCACCAACATGGCCGGCCGTGGTACCGACATTAAGCTTTCCGACGACGTGAAGGCTGCAGGCGGTCTGGCCATCATCGGAACCGAGCGTCACGAGAGCCGACGCGTCGACCGACAGTTGCGCGGTCGTTCCGGACGTCAGGGCGACCCGGGTTCGTCAGTATTCTACGTATCGCTTGAAGACAAACTCATGCGACTCTTTGCCAGCGAGCGAATCGCTAACGTCATGGACCGTCTCGGACTGAAGGACGGCGAGGTCATCGAACATCCATGGATTTCGAAGAGTATCGAACGCGCACAGAAGAAGGTTGAGGAAAACCACTTCGGCATTCGTAAGCACCTGCTCGAATACGACGACGTGAAGAACAAACAGCGCACCGTCATCTACGAGAAACGCCGCCACGCACTCATGGGCGAACGCATCGGCATGGACATCACCAACATCGTATGGGACCGCGTGGTCAACATCGTCGAGACAAACGACTACGTGGGCTGCCGCGAGCAATTCCTCAAAGTGTTGGCCATGGAATGCCCGTTCACCGAGAGCGAGTTCATCAACGAGCGCCGCGAAGACTTGGAGGAGCGTTGCTTCACTGAGGCCATGACCGCCTTCAAGCGCAAGCTCGACCGTATACAGACCACGGCATGGCCCGTCATCAAACAGGTGGAAGAGACACAGGGCGACAAGTACGAGCGCATCATGGTGCCCGTCACCGACGGCAAGCGCGTCTACAACATCCCTTGCAACCTCAAGGAAGCCTACCGCACCGAGGCCAAGGATGTGGTCAAACAGTTCGAGCGCGTCATCATGCTCCACATCATTGACGACTGCTGGAAAGAGAACCTGCGCCAGCTCGACGAACTGGAACACAGTGTGCGCAATGCCTCCTACGAGCAGAAAGACCCGTTGCTCATCTTCAAGCTGGAGAGCGCCAAGTTGTTCGACGACATGGTAAACGACATGAACAACCGCATCACGTCAATCCTCACCCGCGGACAGATTCCCGAGATGCAGCAAGACGAGGTGCGCGAAGCCGCTCCCGAACAGCACAGTCAGCGATACAACGAACAGAAAGACGACCTCACCGACCCCAACCAGGCTGCTGCTGCTCATCACGATACACGCGAAGGTGCCCAGCAAGTCAACCGCACGCCCATCATCAAAGACAAGATGCCCGGCCGCAACGACCCTTGCCCCTGCGGATCGGGAAAGAAATTCAAGAACTGTCACGGACGTGGCATTGTATAATCAACGCAAAAGACTCACACATCGTAAAAACGATGTGTGAGTCTTTTGGTTTTAACATGAGAACCATGACGAATACTTCACTTAAAATCCTTCTGCTTCTTGCCACCCTTTCGCTTTCATTTTCTTCTGCCGAGGCAAAAAGCGTCACGCTCAGCAAAGCAACGCTGATGGACAAAATCAGGGGAGGATGGGCCGGACAGACCATCGGCTGCGCCTACGGCGGCCCCACCGAGTTCTGCTATCGTGGCATCATGATTGACGACAGCATCAGCATCGGCTACCCCGAACACCATTTGCAATATTTCTACGACAGGGTCCCAAGTCTTTTCGACGACATTTATATGGACCTGACTTTTGTCGATGTGTTCAACCGTCTGGGGCTCGATGCGCCTGTCGACTCGTTTGCCACAGCCTTTGCCTATGCCAAATACCCGCTGTGGCACGCCAACCAGGCCGGACGCTACAACATTCAGCACGGCGTCATGCCCCCGGCATCAGGACATTGGAAGAACAACCCCCATGCCGACTGCATCGACTATCAGATTGAAAGCGACTTTGCCGGGCTCATGTCGCCCGCCATGCCCAACACAGCCTCGCTCATCAGCGACCGCATAGGCCACATCATGAACTACGGCGACGGGTGGTATGGCGGAGTCTTCATCGGTGCGATGTACACCCAGGCATTCATCTCCAACAATGTGCTCGACATTGTGCGGCAAGCCTTGAAGACCATTCCCAAGAAAAGCAAATTCCACCATTGCATCAGCGATGTGCTGAAATGGTATGGTGAGAATCCTGACGACTGGAAACGCACGTGGCAACTGTATAATGACAAATACAGCGAAGACGTGGGTTGTCCCGAGCTGGTGCTTGAACCCGGCAACATCGATGCCACCATGAACTCGGCTTACGTGGTGATGGGGCTGCTGTTCGGACACGGCGACTTCGGAAAGACCATCGAGATTGCCACCCGCTGCGGCCAGGACTCCGACTGTAATCCCTCGTCGGCAGGCGGCATACTTGCCACCATGCTTGGCTACAGCAACATTCCCGAATCGTGGATGCCCAACCTTCGTGAGGTGGAAGACCGGCCGTTTGCCCATACCACCATGTCGCTCCGCGATGCCACCGACGCCGTCTATCAGTTGGCCCTGCAACAAATTCAACGCTACGGAGGGAAGATCGAGGGCGACCGCGTCATCATCAAGTCCCAGCATCCTCGAGCCGTTCGTCTGGAACAGAGCTTCCCCGACATGACGCCGCGCCTGTTGGCCAAAGACATCATGCATCTGGGCGAGAATGCTACGGCGGCGCAGAACACCATTTCGTTCGTCGGCAAGGGCATCGCCGTCTATGGCAACGTGCGCTGCAGCGATGCCAATTATGTCGCTCGGTTGGAAGTGAGCATCGACGGCCGAGTAGACCGCATCATGCAACTGCCTGCTGCCTTTCTCCGCCGCACTGCCGATGTGGTTTATTGGAACTACGACCTGCCCGATGCGCCCCACACCATCTCCTTCCGACTGCTCAATCCGCAAGACGGCGTTGACATCCAAGCCCGGAAAATCATCGGGTATTAATATCGCCGATAATTATAGGTAATAATATAAATACTTACAAACAAAACAAGGCGGGAAACTGAAGCCGAAAAATCTCGGCGCAGTTTCCCTCCATTTATTTTTCTAATAGACAAAAGTCCTTCCTACGGATTTAAGCCAGTGTTGCTATTCTCCTTCTTCATAGGCTGTATAACAAATTGTGTCTGGGACGGTTTACTTACGCAGTTCGTAGCAAGATCTACGCCCAACCCAATTACTCCACCTAGTAAAATGTTCCCAAAAGCCCATCCGTTGACTGATTTCTCCAACACGATATCGTTAAATTTGTAATTCTCCGACGTAATTTGAATACGTTGACCATCCAATTTATGGCGTTTCACTTTCACTACGGCAGGAAGAGTCACACCTTGATACGTTTGATTCGTAGTCGTGATATTCACAGGCTCATTCACTTCACCAGTGATAGTGATACTTGGATCGCCACCAGACACGATGGTAGCACATGATGACAAAAATGCTGTGGTAGTAACTCCCACGATAATTGACTTGATATACCCTGTTTTTTTCATAAGCACTAAATGATATTAATGTTGTTGCGCAATATTGCCATTCTGTATATGAAAGTGTCTGCACAAACTCCTATACATAAAAGAAACGCAGACTATCTGCCATATCACGAACAGGCTTTGCACAGCCCTAACTATCTTATGGAGAAGCCTGCGCTATAACGCATGCTTCTTAGACAGTTATCCAGCTCGCTTCCGCTTTGAGGTGCAAATTCGTTCGTGAAAGATGAGCAATGTGTCTCTAACGAAACACGATGCAAAGATACACAATAATTTCCTTATTTCCAAAAACAGAGAAAAATATTATTCTTCTGTCTATATGTCATCCAGTCAAATTCTCTTACTTAAGACTGCTGTATAGCAGGATTCTAAAACAAAAAACAGGAAAAAAAGTTTGTAACTCACGTTTTTTATGTACTTTTGCAAACGAATGACAATTAGACAAAAAACGATATATGAAAATCAAGATTGAGAACTTGAAAAAATGTTTCGGCGAGAAGACAGCCGTGGACATTGATGCATTTGAGATAAAAGACGGCGAAATGCTCGGTCTGGTTGGCAACAACGGAGCAGGCAAAACCACGCTGTTCAGGCTGATGCTCGACCTGCTGAAAGCCGACGACGGAAAAGTAGAATTCGCCCCCCTGCCTGAGGGGGGCTGTCCGAAGGACTGGGCGGAGGGAGCCCTACCTGAGGGGGACCATCAGGGGGAGGAAGCCCTGCCCGAGCCTGCTGATGCCATCAACCCTGCCGAGAGCGAGGAATGGAAACACCTGACCGGTGCTTATATCGATGAGGGATTCCTCATTGATTTCCTCACACCCGAAGAGTATTTCGAGTTCATCGGTAAGGTGTGCGGCATGACTGCCGAAGCGATTGCCGAGCGCGAGAAAGACTTTGAGCAGCTCATGGCGGGCGAAATCATGGGACAGAAGAAACTCATCCGCGACTTCTCGGCTGGCAACAAGCAGAAAATCGGCATCGTGGCGGCACTCTTCAACCGTCCGCAGCTGGTGGTGCTCGACGAGCCGTTCAACTTCCTCGACCCCTCGTCGCAGAACGTGCTGAAGCACTTGCTCACCAACTACAACCGAGAGACCGGAGCAACCATCCTCATCTCCTCGCACAACCTGCAACACACGGTCGACATCTCAACCCGCATTGCACTGCTCGAAAACGGCCGAATCATCAACGACCTTCCCAACGAGGCCGGTTCCGCTGAGAAAACCCTCGAAGCCTACTTCAATGTGTAATGCAGTATTCATAATGCATAATTCATAATTTGGCGCATCGGAAACCTTTCAATATTTCAGCTGCATAGTTCTCCATTAGCATGCTTACGGAATTTTATTCCGTATTCATCCGTGTTCATCCGTTGCGAATAACGCGGCACGCCGCATTGTCTCTGCGTCCACAAATACGACGAATATAACGAAAGAGAATCTTTCGTGTCCATTTGTGTCCATCTGTGGACAAGAGTGTTCATCCGCTGCTAATTTGCAAACTGGCGGTGGATGTGCCACATCTTGCGGAAGTAAACGCCGAGCAGTGCAAGGACGGCAATGAACAGATAGATGAGGAAGACCTGAGCCGCCGAGAGACGAATACCCTCTATGCTTGCGCCGGGCAACGAAGCAATCCACTCCAACCCGCGACTCTGTGCCACGGCAAAGAACTGGATGAACTTCGCACATGCGCCCTGCACCGCAGGAAAGGGCATCGCCATGAAGAACAGCAGCGCACCAAACAAGATAGCATAGGCGCAGGGCACAACCAGGAAGTTAGCCAATAGGAAATAGGTGGAGAACCGCCCGAAATAATAAGCCACCAGCGGAGCAACGCCGATTTGCGCCGTAAAGGAAACCACCGTCACCGTCCATAACGCCCTTGCCAGCCGATGCCTTTCCAGCCATTCAAAACTGACACACCGATACACCGGCCGGAAGAACAGAAAGATAGAAAGCATCGCCATGAAAGAAAACTGAAAACCTACGTCCCACAACGTCATCGGATTGAATACCAACATCAGCAGTGCGGCAAGAGCAAGCGTGTTCAGCGAGAGTCGGTCGCGACCTGCCATCGACACCACCGCATACACCGTCAGCATGATTGCCGCGCGGACGATGCTGGGCGACATCCCAACCATGAAGACATACAGCCAGACGACGGGAACCAGCAGTGCCTGTCCAAGACCGTCCAACCGAAATTGTCGGAACAACAGCAGCAGAATCATACTGATGATGCCCAGGTGCAACCCCGAGAGTGCCAGCACATGCGAGGCACCGCTCACGGCATAGGTGTCCTTCAGTTCCTGCTTTAAACCCGACTTGTCGCCCAGCGTCATGGCAGCCACAAGGGCATAGGTCTCATCGGCGAAGCCCGACGACCGATAACGCCTGAGCATGCGCTCGCGCAGTTGCATCGCCCTCAGCCGTACCACATCGACCGATGACAGGGGCGCAAGACTGAGCCGACATTTCTCCCAGTCAGTGTAATAGATGAATGTCGTGGCAACGAAGCCATGAGCCCGCAGCCACTGAGGATAGTTGAAATTAGAGTTCTGATAGATGGTGCGCGGCGGTTCCATGACCGAGAACGCACGCATCCCGTCGCCGATGTGCAGGTGCCGATAGCGCTGTTCGACGGTGTCGCGCAACACCGAAGCCTTCACCCGACATCCCGAGAGCGGCCCGCTGAGCATCGTCATGTCAAACCGCACCACCTTTCCACGCTGCTCGGGTTCGCTCATCAGCACCGCCTCGTAAAGTACAGGACGGTCAGACAACTGCGGATTCAGTTTGTCGTGTTGACAAACATAGAGACACACGCCAAGAAGACCGACCGACAGCCATATCATACAACTGTGCATCACCGGTTTCACGCCCGGCAACAGCAACGACGCTACTGCGACCAGCAGCAGACCATAGACAAAGACCGGTGCGACGCTTGTTACCATCTGTGCTCCCACGGCGATGCCCACGATGAGCACCACAGCCACACGCACCAAAGGAAAAAGCTGTATCGGCCCGTTAACCCTCATGATTTCAGTGTAGAGTTCATAGTGTAGCGTTATGGCACGCTACTCATAGTCGTCGATGACGGCATTCATAAAGTCCATCATCGGCTTGGCCACCTTGAACACCTTTGCCGCCTCGTCAAGCCAGTCGTCGCCGTCGAAGAACGTGTCGGGCACCTGTCGCCAACAGCAATAGTCCTTCATGCGCAGGTATTCGATGTGGGCATAGTCGCGCGGGAACCCGCTGGGGCACGTCTTCAGCATCTCCAGTCCGAAGCCACGCTCCGACTGTTCCCATTTTCCTGCGCCGGGCTTCCCGAACAGACGCACAAACGAGCGATTCTCCACTATCGACAGCCACTGTTCCTCGTTGGCCATGATTTCGTTGCGACACGACGTCAGGATGTTGGTCGGCAGCCAGTAGCTGCCCGTTGCCAGCAGACAATTACCAGGTTCCAGATGCATGTAATAGCCACCGCGCAGAGCCTTCTTCCCCTTTGCGCAGATGTAGGCACCGAGGTGACGCTTGTAGGGCGACTTGTCGGGCGAGAAACGCGTGTCGCGATAGAACCGATAGACACAGTCCTTCACGCTCAGGTGAGCAATCTCGCTGTCGAAGGCCGACAGACGGGCAATCGCCTTGCCCACCCCATCCTCGAAGTCGGCACGTATGGCATCATATTCATCTTTGTGCTCCTGAAACCACGGACGGTTGTTGTTGGCAGCCACATCCTTCAGGAAGTTCAGTATTCGCTTGCTGTTCATATCTTCTTTGGGCAAATAGCATTAAACTCACACTTCTCACATTTCGGCCGTCGGCTCATACACACATAGCGGCCATGCAGCAGCAGCCAGTGATGGGCCTTGGGGATGTCCGCCTCGGGAATGTTGCGCGTCAGTTCTATCTCCACCTTATAGGGCGTGTTGGCCTTCGGCGACACCAGTCCCAGCCTGTGGCTCACACGGAACACATGCGTATCGACCGCCATGGTCGACTTCCCGAAGGCAACCGCCTGCACCACGTTGGCCGTCTTGCGACCCACGCCCGGCAACGTCACCAGGTCATCGAGCGTGTCGGGCACCTCGCCGCCGAATCGCTCCACCAGCATCCGCGCCATGTCAGCCAGATGCTGCGCCTTCGCGTTGGGATAAGAGACGCTTTTGATGTATTCCAGAATCTCGTCGGGCTCAGCCTCGGCCATGGCCCGCGCGTCGGGATAGCGGACAAACAGTTCGGGCGTCACCTGATTGATGCGCTTGTCGGTACACTGCGCACTGAGCACCGTCGCCACCAACAGTTGAAACACACTGCCGAACTCCAGTTCGGTCGTCACCTCCGGCAACTCGTTGCGGAAAAAGTCCAAGATATACTCGTATCGTTGTTTGCGTGTCATAACAGCAGACAAAATTACATTTATTTTCCGAAAACAAGAGACTTTTGAATAAAATAATTAACGGACAGCAAAAATTAAAAGTCAAACACTTATGTTTCGTAATGTTATATAGGGTATATAACATAGTTATATAGGGTATATAACATAGTTATATAGGGTATATAACATAGTTATATGGGGTATATAACATAGTTATATGGGGTATATAGCATAGTTATATGGGCCATATAACCGAGCTATATGGGCCGTTTTACTTTGCAAAAGATAAGCTTTTGGGTTCCTGCGGCATTTTTTCGGGATGAAAAGACAAAAGGCAGGGTGGCAGAACCGTTGGTCTGCCACCCTGTACCTTATTATATTATATGCTCAAGGGCGATTATTTCTTCTCTTCTTTCTTTTCTGCCGGTTTCTCTTCAGCTTTCTTTGCAGGCTTGTAGGCCTTGTTCAGGCCAGCCACGACTTCGTTGGTGATGTCCATAGCCTTGTCGGCATAGAGGATGTTATCGACCATTCCGCCCTTGGTGAGGATGAGCGAATATTTCTTGTCCTTGTTATAGACGGCGAGGAAGTGCTGCACAGAGTCGTGCAGGGCCTTGTTATACTCCTCGGTCTTCTGCTGCATCTCGTTGGTCAGACGGGCCTGCAGGGCTTGCAGGTCGTTGCTCTGGCGCTGGATGGCGGCCTGCTGACTGGCGGCCTCTTCGCGGCTGCTGAAGCCGTTGCTCTCGTATTTCTTCTGGAAGTTGGCGGCGGCGGCATTCAGTTCCTTCTCCTTTGCAGAGAGGGTGTTCTGAATGTTCTGGCTCTTCTTCTCGAGGTCGAGGGTCGACTCCTTGCAGAACTGATACTGGTTGACAATGCTGTCGCTCTCAATGTAGGCAATCCGCAGTTCGGTGGGTGCCTGTTTGGTTTCGGAGGCTGCCTCAACCTGGGGCTGAGACTTGTCGCACGATGCTACGGCCAGGGCTACACAAGCAACGGCTGCAGCGCAGATAATAGTATTCTTCTTCATTTGATTTATAATTATTGATTTAATTGACACATTATGGTCTTAAAGACACATTAACAAAATAACATTCTTCACTATGCACTATGAACTATGCACTTATGAACTATGCACTATGAACTAATACGCTCCATCCTTCTGCCGTGCCTCGCGGTCTTGGTCGATGACGCAGTGGATGCCGCGCTCGCGCATGGCCTCGGAGTCGTGGATGTGCTGCGAGCTGAAGCGGCCGTCCTTGCGGAAAAGCAGCTTCACGCAGAATAATGCCATCGCAATAGCAATTATTAACACACTTAAGAGCAGAGTTTTCACCATTTTTTTCTATCTTTGCAAAGAATTTAACTGCACTCGGCAAAATTGGAGCAAGCTCCTACTGCACTCGTTTGCAGAATCTTGCAGAAAGCTCTGCAAAGGTAATACAAAAAGCGGGAACAACAAAATAAAATAACATAAATAAAGAAATTATATGGAATTAAAACCTTCACGCGTGTTTGAGCAGTTTGCCCGAATCAACGCCATTCCGCGCCCATCGAAGCGCGAAGAGAAAATGATTGAGTATCTCCGCAGTTTCGGAGAAAGCCACAACCTGGAGACTCAAGTCGACGAAACCGGTAATGTCATCATCCGCAAGCCTGCCACGCCCGGCATGGAGCAGAAGCCCACCATCATCCTGCAAAGTCACATGGACATGGTGTGCGAGAAGCTGCCCGAGGTGGACCACGACTTCGACCGCGACCCCATACAGACCTATGTCGACGGCGAATGGATGAAGGCCAAGGGCACGACGCTGGGCGCCGACGACGGCATCGGCTGCGCCATCGAGCTGGCTATCCTCGACAGCAACGACATTGAGCACGGACCACTGGAATGTGTCTTCACACGCGACGAGGAGACGGGGCTCACCGGCGCCGAGGGCATGAAGGCGGGGTTCATGACGGGCGACATGCTCATCAACCTCGACTCGGAGGACGAGGGACAGATCTTCGTGTCGTGTGCCGGCGGCCGCAACACCACGGCTACTTTCCGCTATGAGCGCGAGGAGGCTCCCGAGGGATGGTTCTTCATCACCGCATCGGTCAAAGGACTGGTGGGCGGACACTCGGGCGACGACATCAACAAGAAACGTGCCAACGCACTGAAGTTGCTCACGCGCTTCCTCTATCAGACGCAGGAACGCCACGGGCTGCGTCTGGCGCAGTTTAATGCCGGCAAGCTACACAACGCTATTCCGCGCGACGGCATCATCACCTTTGCCGTGCCGGCCGACAAGAAGGAAAACGTAAGGGCCGAATGGAACATCTTTGTCAGCGAAGTGGAAGAGGAATACCACGTGACGGAGAAATCGATGCAGTTCCAGATGGAGAGCGCCGAACGACAGACGGTGCTGCCGCAGGCTGTCAGTGAACGGCTCGTGCAGGCGATGCAAGCGGTCGACTGCGGCGTGTTTGCCATGTGTCAGGACGAGGAAATCGCTTGGCTCGTTGAGACATCGAGTAACCTGGCGAGCATCGCCACAGGCGAGAAGGAGGCTTTCATCGTGACCTCGCAGCGCAGCAACGTGATGAGTGCGCTCGACAACCAGGCTGCCACCGTGAAGGCTGCCTTCCAGCTGGCTGGTGCCGAGGTGGTGCAGGGCGAGGGCTATCCCGCATGGAAGATGCGTGCCGACAGCAAGATGACTACGCTGGCCGTCAACTCCTACAAGAAACTCTTCGGCAAAGACCCGCAGGTGCTGGGAATCCACGCCGGACTGGAGTGCGGTCTCTTCTCCGAGAAATATCCGAACCTCGACATGGTGAGCTTTGGGCCCACGCTGCGTGGCGTACACTCGCCCGACGAGCGTCTGCTCATCCCCACTGTGCAGATGGTTTGGGACAATCTGCTCGACATCCTCAAGAGTGTCTGACCAT
This sequence comes from uncultured Prevotellaceae bacterium, assembly GCA_902776685.1. Taxonomy (GTDB): domain Bacteria; phylum Bacteroidota; class Bacteroidia; order Bacteroidales; family Bacteroidaceae; genus Prevotella. The sequence goes on along the minus strand of CACYRB010000019.1, from coordinate 5,796 downwards.
TCGCTGCGGATGAACACGGATGAATACAGAATAAAATTCCGTCAGCATGTAGGGACGCGGCGTGCCGCGTTAAGTATCAAATAAATACCTTTTAAAGAATGAAAATAAAACTCATCCCTACCCTGTTCCTCGCCGCAGCCCTGCTCACGGGTTGCGGCGACGGGCACCAGGCGAAGTCGGTTGTCAACGACTTCATCGACGCCAACCTTCCAGGCGAGCGCAAGCAGGTGACATTTCTCAGACTCGACTCGACACGCTTCGTCAAGGCCGACGATGTTGCTGCCATGCGGAAGAACAAGCCCGGTGCGGCATATAGCAACGTGAAACTGCCCGGCAAGCTGCTGTTCATAACTACGCGTTTCACCGACGAGAAAGGCAACGAACGCCAACAGACTTTCTACCTCGACGAAAACCTCACGGGCATCGTCTGCTTCAAAGAGAACTGACAACGCAGCAAGCATTAGCAGCGGATGAACACGGATAGACACGGAAAAAGTAAAAAGGTGAAAAGGTAAAAAGACTCCATTAGCACGTAGGGGGAAGGCTACGGGAGGGCGAGCGTAGCGAGGGATGCGCGGCGTGCCGCGTTGGAAAAATAATGTCTCTTTGTCGAAATGATAATGCGGCATACGGAAAGAGAGGTGACTCCAACAGGAATCACCTCTCTTTTTTATGGTTGTCGGGGCGACAGGATTCGAACCTGCGACCGCCTGGTCCCAAACCAGGAGCGCTACCGGACTGCGCTACACCCCGAACGGTTTTCGGGCTGCAAAATTACGGCTTTTTCCGCAATTGTGCAAGTTTTACGTCATTTTTATTTGACGATGCCCTGCTCTACAAATATCTTCTTCAGGGTTTGCACACCACGCTCGACCTGCTCTTCGGTGTGTGTGGCCATGAGGGCAAAACGGACGAGTGTGTCTTGCGGAGCACATGCCGGCGGAATGACGGGATTGATGAACACACCTGCCTCGTAGGCCAGGGCGGTGACGAGGAACGTTTTTTCCACATCGTGCACATAAAGCGGGATGATGGGACTCTCGGTCTCGCCTATCTCGAAGCCCTCTTCGCGGAAGCGTTTCAGGGCATAGCGCGTCACCTTCCACAGTGCCTCAATGCGCTCGGGCTCTTCCTGAATGATGTGAAGTGCTGTCATGGCAGCTGCCGTTGCAGCGGGTGTGTTGCTGGCAGAGAAGATGTAGGAGCGGCAAGTGTGGCGCAACCAGTTGATGGTGTCGAAGTCGCTGGCAATGAATCCACCGATAGACGCAAGCGATTTGGAGAATGTGCCCATGATGAGGTCGACCTCGTCGGTCAGTCCGAAATGGTCACACACGCCTCGTCCCTGACGACCAAAGACGCCAATGCCGTGAGCCTCGTCGACCATGATAGAACAATTATACTTGTGCTTCAGCTCTACGATCTCGGGCAGTTTACAAAGGTCGCCCTCCATGGAAAATACGCCGTCGACAACAATCAGCTTCACGGCCTCATAGGGCAGCTTCTGGAGTACACGCTCCAAGTCGTCCATGTCGTTGTGCTTGTAGTGCAACTGTTTTGCAAAAGCCAGACGGCGGCCGTCAACAATACTGGCATGGTCGCGGTCGTCGCAAATCACGTAGTCGTCTTTGTTCAGTAGTGCCGGTATGACTCCTTGATTGACAGAGAATCCGGTAGAAAATCCCATGGCGTCTTCCTTACCTTCGAAGGCAGCCAGCTCTTTCTCCAGCTTCACATGAATGTCGAGTGTTCCATTGAGGAAACGACTGCCGGCACATCCCGAACCATATTTGTCGAGTGCATCCTTGGCAGCTTGTATGATACGCGGGTCGCCGGTAAGACCGGTATAGGCATTCGAACCGAACATGAGAACGCTGTGGCCACCCATGTCAACCTCGGTGCCTTGCTTACTGGTTATCTCGCGAAAATAGGGATACACGTGAGCCGCCATAAATTTCTGCGGCTCGCGATAATTTTTGTATCTTTCCTGTAATTGTCCCATTACGTTTGTATTAACAAGGTAAAAACTCCTGTTTTTAATTTATTCAGGCTGCAAAGATACAAAAAAGTTGTCACATTCTACGCATTTTTAATAAAAAATATGCTTTTTATAAATTTTATTTTTCATTTCTCTATATTTCAATTGTTTTTTATTACTTTTGCAAAAGAATGAAAAAACGTGTCGTCTTCATCATGAATCCAATCTCAGGCGCGGCAAACAAGGCTGAGATTCCGGAACTGATAGCCAAAACGCTCGACCTCGAAAGCTTTGACTATGAGCTTGTTCTGACTGAACACCCCGGTCATGCCACAGAGATTGCCCGGCAGGAAAAAGACAACGGCACCGACATCGTCGTGGCCATTGGCGGCGACGGAACGGTGAACGAAGTGGGGCGCGCATTGGTTCATTCGCAAACGGCGCTGGGCATCATTCCCTGCGGGTCGGGCAACGGACTGGCACGCCACTTGCTCTTGCCGCTCAACACGAAGAAGGCCATCGAGATTATCAATGCCTGCGAGATTCACAACCTGGACTACGGCATCATCAACGGCCATCCGTTTTTCTGCACCTGCGGCATGGGCTTCGACGCATTCATCAGTCATAAGTTTGCCGAGTCGGGCAAGCGAGGGCCAATCACCTATGTGGAAAACGTGTTGCGCGAAGGACTGAAATACAAACCCGAGGTCTATGAGATTCAAGATGAGAGCGGCACCACCCGCCATCGCGCTTTCCTCATTTCGTGTGCCAATGCCTCGCAATATGGCAACAATGCCTACATCGCACCGCAGGCATCAATGAGCGACGGACTGATGGATGTCATCATCATGGAACCTTTCGACGTGCTCGATGCGCCGCAAATCAGCATCGACATGTTCAACAAGACGCTTGACAAGAGTTCGAAGATAAAGACGTTCAAGTGCAAGAATCTACACATCAAGCGAAGCAAACCGGGTGTGATACACTACGACGGCGACCCCGTCATGGCTGGCGAGCATGTCGATGTCGAGTTGAAAGAAAAAGGCATCCGCATTCTTGTCAACCCCGACGGCAACAAGGACCTGCGAAAGCCCAACATGATTCAGAGTGCAGCTGCCGAGCTGTTCAACGAAATCAACATCGTGCGTGACGACATTACGAAACAAACGCGTCACGTGCTGGCCCTGAGCAAAATCCTACAACGAAAACTAAACTTATAAAAAGGCAATCATATAGCAGATTAAGTGCTATATGATTGTATTATTCGAACAATTCCACCCATTCTTTGAAACGGGCGACACCGGCATCGCCAAATTTCGTGAGGCTGCAGATGGCCTCTTCTATTGTCTTCTCGTGGTCGGGCCGACTCTTTGAATAAAACTTGTCGGCATAGCAGATGACCTTTTCCGCCAGTGTCTCAGGAGTGAAGTCGCGCAGTGGCATGGGCAATCCCTGCTGCACGATGTCTGCTTTCGTGATGCCCGCCCCCGTATGGCGCTCGCAGACACGAGCAAAAGCGTGGAGGTCGGAGTGCGGACCTTGAAGGGCAATGAGCATCTCTGCACCCAGTAAGCCATGACGGATATAGGGCTCTGTACCATGACAGTGGATGCCGGGAGCATCGCAGCGAACGATGCCGATGTCGTGGAGCATGGCAGCCGACTCAACGAAGTCGCGGTCGATCCCGAACTCTGGATGACGGTCACAGATGAGCAGGGCGCGGTCGGCCACCTGCCGACTATGCAGAAGGAGGATATGCCGCAAGGGCGTATCCTCCTTATAATAATGGTCGATGATTTTCTGATATTCCATTTATTCCTGCGGTCTTTCGATGTAGGCGATGGTGTCGCCCTTTTGAATCTTCGAGCCTTGACGGGCGTTGATTTCAACAAGCTTGCCGCCGAGGGCAGCCTTCACCTCAACAAACTCGCCCCACGGTGCCATGATGTAGCAGAAGGCATCGCCCTCCTGATACTCCTTGCCGATGAAGGGCTCGACAGCAGGTACAGCCTCGCCGTCGCCCTGGAACTCCCAGAACACCTGTCCCTTGACGGGTGCGACGATGGCATCGGCCTTGGCGTGCTTGAAGGCGCTGAGTTCTTCGGGCGAAAGCTTCGTACCGAGGGCAGCATCCTTTGCCTTCTGCAGGTCGGCAAGGAAGTTTTTCTTGGCCTGGCCGCTCTTGTAGTTGCGATATTGCTCGGGGTGCATGGCCAGTTCCCACAACTCTTCGTTGTCCTGTCCGTAGTCCCATCCATTTTCATCCATTTCCTTGCGGAAGTCGTCGAGGGCATTGGGATAGAAGGTTCGCGGATCGTCGGTGACAAACTCGCGGCCCTGCTTCTTGGCCAGTTCGATGATTTCGGGTGCCAGCTCGCCGGGCACCTTGCCGCTCTTGCCGAGTATCATGCCCCACATCGAGTCGTCCATCATCACGAAACGGCCCTTGCCCTGTTCCATGGTGAGCAGGTTCATCAGCGCGATGTTCTTCACATATTGCGAGAACGGAGTCACCAGTGGCGGATAGCCGACACGCGGCCAGACGTATTCCACTTCGTTGAAGAGCTTGACGAGCATGTCGTCGGTCGACAGTTCCTCTTCGCCTTTCTTGCGACGCAGGTTGTTGATGGTTCCCATGATTCCGCCGAGGTCGGCCATCATCGAGCCCATCATGCCGCCGGGCAGACCGCATCCGAGCAGCAGCGACGACATGTGCTTGTTACCGGGATTGATGAAGTAGCCCAGCCACTCGTCGATGAACTCCTGCGTGAGCGAACGCGCCTTCATATAAGCCTCCATATTGATGTCGGGCACGTCGAAGCCCTCGTTGCGCAGCATCGACTGAACGGAAATCACGTCGGGATGCACCTTACCCCAAGACAGCGGTTCGATGGCGGTATCGATAATATCGGCACCGTTTTCGCAGACTTCGAGAATCGAGGCCATCGACAGTCCGGGACCAGAGTGACCATGATACTGGATAATGATTTCGGGGTACTTTGTCTTAATCATCTTCGTCAGCTTGCCCAGGAAGGCGGGCTGTCCGATGCCAGCCATGTCTTTCAGACAGATTTCCTCGGCACCGGCTTCGATGAGCTGGTCGGCAATGTTCATGTAGTAGTCGAGCGTGTGGACGGGCGACGTGGTGATGCAGAGCGTGCCCTGCGGCGTCATGCCTGCCTCTTTTGCCCACTTGATGCTGGGGATGATGTTGCGCACATCGTTCAGTCCGTCGAAGATTCGGGGGATGTCCACGCCCTGAGCATGCTTCACCTTGTACATCAGTGCACGAACATCGTCGGGCACAGGGTACATGCGCAGTGCGTTCAGGCCGCGGTCGAGCATGTGAGTCTTGATGCCCACCTCGTTGAACGGCTTACAGAAGGCACGCACGGCCTCGTTAGGATTCTCACCTGCCAACAGGTTCACCTGCTCAAAGGCCCCGCCGTTGGTTTCCACTCGGGCGAAACAGCCCATCTCGATAATCACGGGAGCGATGCGCTCCAACTGGTCTTTGCGTGGCTGAAACTTGCCTGAGCTCTGCCACATGTCCCGATAGACGAGACTGAATTGTATCTTTTTCTTTGTCATTCTTCTTATTTGTTTCAACAAAACGACGTCGGACAGATTTGTCCTTCCTGTCGCCCTGTCATTTTTTTCAGGATGCAAAGGTAATACAAAAAAACGAGACTGCCATCAATTGCCCGGCCTTTTTATTTATTTATAACATTATGGTGTAATGCAAGATTGTCTTTGACATAGCATTTCACGGCAGACGATCGCCATGCGCATGTGCAGCTCAAAATACCTGCCGCACA
>CACYRB010000018.1 GCA_902776685.1 uncultured Prevotellaceae bacterium | reverse complement strand
CCGACGGGGCGACAGAAGCGAGTTAAGAATAACTGCAATTCTGTCGCCCCGTCGGGGCTTGATGAAATAAAGATGTTCACGAATTAGCAGGGGTTTCGCTTTGCTTCACCGCCTGCCTGTGTTCTGTCATCCCTTCGGGGGTCTTATTCTGCAGCAGGCTCTTCAGCTGTGGGTTCCTCGGCCTTGGGTTCCTCGGCCTTGGGCTCTTCTGCAACGGGTTCCTCGGCTTTCGGCTCTTCAACTGCGGGCTCCTCGGCAACGGGCTCTTCTACCTTCGGTTCTTCGGTTGCAGGCTCTTCGGCAACGGGAGCTTCTACCTTCGGCTCTTCTGCTGCAACGGGTTCCTCGACTGCTGCGGGTTCTTCGGTAGCAGGCTTTTCTTCCTTGGGTGCGTTCTTCTGCTGGTCGATGGCCTTAATCTTTTGGTAGACAAGTTCGCAGTCGTCTTTCAGCTTTTGCACCTTGCGGTTAAGGTCGTCGATGAGCGAGTTACCTTTCTTCGATGATGCGTTGAGGAAACCGAGGTTGTTCTCGTAGGTTTGTATCTCTTGCTTCATCTGCTCGTAGCGTCGCATGAGTCGGCCGCGCTCGTCGAGCAGTGCGTCTTCTCCGCGCTTGGCCATGTTCTTGAGGTTATTCTTGAAGTTGTCGAGGCGGCGGCGCTGGGTTGAGATGTTGAGCTCTTTGTAGATGCGGTCGAGCACCTCGTGGTATTCTTTGTAGAGTTTGTCCTTGTCGCGGAAAGGCACGTGGCCGATGGCGTTGTATTGGTCGGTCAGCTGGTGCACTTTTTCCTTGGCGTCTTCGGCGGCGTTCTCTATGAGTTCCTTGAGTTGTGCGATGATGTCGCGCTTCTGCTTGAGGTTCTCTTTCTCTTCGCTGCGTGTGCCTGCCGTTGCAGCGTTTCGTGCCTCGAAGAAGGTGTTGCAGGCTTCGAGGAATTGTGCCCAGAGCTGGTCGCCGAGTTTCTTGGGTACGGCTCCGATGGTCTTCCACTCTTTCTGCAGGGCGATGAACTTGTCGCCGGTGGACTTCCAGTCGGTGGAGTCTTTCAGTGCCTGTGCCTTCTCGACGAGCTGGCGTTTGTGGTCGGCGTTTTCGGCAAACTGCTGCTTCATGCCCTTGAAGTATTCGGCCTTCTGGCTGAAGAACTGGTCGCATGCGGCACGGAAGCGCTCGAAGATTTTGACGTTCATCTTCTGGGGTGCGAATCCGATGGTCTTCCACTGGTTCTGGATTTCAATGATTTCCTTTGTGCTCTTGTCCCAGTCGGCAGCGCCTTTGTGCTCCTGCTTTGCTATCTCCTCTACTTTCTCGCAGAGCTCGGTCTTGCGTTGCAGGTTTTCTTCTTCCTTGGCGCGCAGCGACTCGAAGTGCTGCTGGTGGCGCTTGTTGATGACGGTGCTGGCGGCCTTGAAGCGTGCCCATGTCTGTTCGCGCAGTTCCTTAGCCACAGGTCCGGTCTCGCGATACTGCTGGTGCAGCTCTTGCAGCTGGTGGAAGGCGCTGATGACGTCGGGCTCGTCGGCCAGTTTCTCGGCGGCCTCGCAGAGTCGGGTCTTGACTTCGAGATTTTTCTTGAAGTCGTATTCGCGTGCTTCGATGTTGAGCTTGAGCAGGTCGTAGAACTGTTCTACGTGGTGCTGATAGTTGCGCCACAGCTCGCTGGCTTTTTCTGCGGGCACGGCTTTTATCTCGCGCCACTGCTGCTGCAGGGCTTTGAATTCCTGGTAGGCTTTGTTGGCCTCGTCGGGTGATGTGGCGAGGGTCTTGATTTTCTCGATGATGTCGAGCTTCTTTTTCAGGTTCTCTTGCTTTTCGGCTTCCTGTTCCTGGAAGAGCTTGGCGCGGCGTTCGCGGATGACGCCCATCTCGGCCTTGAAGGCTTCTTCGTCTTGGTCGGGAGTGATTTGATAGGCTTCGGGGTCGCCTCCTGCTTCGAGGTATTCGCGTTGCTGGGCTTCGCGCTCGGCAAAGTGCATCTTATAGAAGATGGTCTTCAGATGGTCGACTTCTGCTTTCTGCGGTGCCTCATCGCCGTGTGCTATCTCGGTAAGACGTTCCAGCACTTCCCGTTTGTTGGCGTAGATTTTCTTGGGTTCCTCGGCCTGAGGCTCCTCTGCCTGGGCTTTAGCTTCGGCAGTCTCGGCCACCGGTTCTTCGACGGCAGCCACCGGCTCTTCTGCCACGGGAGCTTCCTGTGCTTCTTCAACCACGGGTGCGGTTTCTTCAGCGACGGGTGCTTCCTGTGCTTCTTCGGCTACGGGTGCGGCCTCTTCTGCCACGGGAGCTTCGGCTTCCGGTTGGGCGGGAGCGGCTTCTTCTGCGGCAGGGGCTGTTTCCTCTACTGACGGGTTTTCTACTTCAGAAGTTTCTTCGTTGACGGTTTGCTCGGCCTGGTTAACGAGTTCTTCTGTGTTGTTCACTTCGTTTGTTACCTGCTGGAGGTTTTTTTCTTGAGAGTCCATCATGTTCACGTTTTAGACGTTATGATTTTTGTTCTTATTAACGGGTTGAAAACCTGTGCTTTCATCCCGATACATAGCTATCAAAGTGCAAACTTAAGAAAAAAAAACGTGATTTCCAAATAAAATCACGTTTTTCGTATTATTTTTTTCTTACAAGAGTCGTTTTGCGCGCAGAATGCCCCACGAGAGTCCTGAAACGACAAACGAAATGACGAGTGCGATGATGAATCCGAATCGCGACGATTCCATGCCGTTGATGAGGTTCATGCCGAAGAGCGATGCGATGAGTGTGGGGAACATCATGATGATGGATACGGAGGTGAGCGTACGCATCACGGTGTTCATGTTGTTGTTGATGATGCTGGAGTAGGTGTCCATCGTCGACTCGAGAATGTTGGAGTAGATGTTGGCTGTTTCGCGGGCCTGCGACATCTCGATGCTGACGTCTTCGATGAGGTCGGCGTCGAGTTCGTCGACTTGCAGCTTGAACTTCAGCTTGGCCAACAGGTTTTCGTTTCCTCGGATGGAGGTGACGAAATAGGTCAGCGAGTCTTGCAGTCGGCTCAGTCCGATGAGGCTCTCGTTGTTCACGTTGTGGTCGAGGTTGTGCTTGGCTTTGTCGATGAGGGTGTTGATTTGCTTGAGCCGTTTCAGATACCACACGGCCGAGGAGTAGAACAGGCGGAAGGTCATGTCGACATAGTCGGTGAAGCCTGCGGCGCGTTTCTGCTGGTAGCTGACGAAGTCGATCATCATGTTGGTCTCGTAGAAGCACACGGTGATGGTGACGTCGCGCTTGTGGATGATACCGAGGGGCACGGTGGTGTAGGGTGTGCGCGAGCGAATCTCCTTGACGTAGGGTATACGCAGGATGACGAGCATCCATCCGTCGTCGTATTCGTAGCGGGCGCGCTCGTCGGTATCGCTGATGTCGCTGATGAAATAGTCGGGAATGCTGAACTGCTCTTCGAGTTCGTGACGGTCTTCATCGGTGGGGCAGGTCACTTGTATCCAGCAACCGGGTTCCCATTCGTTGATGGCCTTCAGGCCACCGTTGTAGTTCCAAAATGTTTTCATTTTGCTAATCCTCCGTTGTTGTAAAAAGGGGAAGTGGCCAGAGGATTAGCCGCATGGGTGCAGACTTTTCCTCACGCCTTACTCTGTCTGAAGTCTTCCGCGTGATAATCGTCCATTTTTTCTTTAAATTTAAAATTGATTTTTATTTTTCGGGTGCAAAGGTAATAAAAAAAAGTGGGGTGCAAAAATTTTTTTCTGTGATTTTTCCGGGATAGGTTGGGATTTTGCTGAGAATTCCGGTTCGTCCCGGTAAATCTCAGCAAAATCCCAGTTATCCCAGAGAGGAAATTACTTTTCAGGTATCTCTTCGAGTGCTTTCTTCAGCAGTTCCCAGAAGGGTGCGACGGTCTTGATGAGTGCACGCTCGGTGGTGGTGTGCGGGCTCTTCATGGTAGGACCGAGGCTGACGACGTCGAGGTGAGGGTACTTGCCGAGGATGACCGAGCACTCCAGTCCGGCGTGGTCTACCTGGATGATGCCGTCTTCGCCGTTGAGCTCTTTGTAGATGCGGAGCAGGTGGTGCAGGATTTCGGAGTCGGGGTTGGGGTCCCATCCGCCGTAGCTTCCCGATGTCTCAATCTTCATGCCTGCCATATTGAAGCAGCTTTCGAGCATGTCGACGATATACTGTTTCATGTCTTCGCGACTCGAGCGGGCGAGAATCTTGAGAGATGCCTTGCCGTCTTCGATGTCGATGATGGCCAGGTTCGACGAGGTCTCTACGACGTTGGGGTAGGCGGGTATCATGCGCACCACGCCGTCGTGGCAGGCGAGGATGGCGTCGACGAGATTGTCTTGAATCTCTTCGGGCACCTGCATCTTCGGGGTTTCTATGTCTTCAGCGAAAAACTCGATGCCGCTTTCGATTCCTTTGTACTCGTCGGTAAAGTCTTCGCGCCACTCTTCGACAGCCTGCTTCAGGTCGTCAACGTTTTTCGCGGGCAGGGTGAGCACCACCTCGGCTTTGAAGGGGATGGCGTTGCGCATGTTTCCGCCGTGCCAGCTGACGAGGCGTGCCTCGTCGGTCTCGATGGCTTCGCGTACGAAGCGTGCCATCAGTTTGTTGGCATTGCCTCGGCCTTCATGGATCTCGAGTCCGGAGTGTCCGCCGCGCAGACCTTTCAGCGTCACGCGTACGGCAACATCTTCGGGGTCGGTCTCTACCTCTTTGTATTCGAGCGTGGCGGTTACGTCGATGCCGCCAGCCGAGCCGATGACGAACTTACCCCAGTGCTCGGAGTCGAGGTTGAGCAGGATGTCGCCATTGAGGATTCCGGGCTTCAGGTCGTTGGCACCGAACATGCCCGTTTCTTCGTCGGCGGTGATGAGTGCCTCTACGGGACCGTGTCGCAGCGACTTGTCTTCCATGACGGCCATGATGGCAGCCACACCCAGTCCGTTGTCGGCGCCGAGGGTGGTGCCTTTGGCCTTCACCCACTCGCCGTCGATCCAGGGCTCGATGGGGTCGGTCTCGAAGTTATGGGTCGACTCGGGAGTCTTCTGCGGCACCATGTCCATGTGGGCTTGCAGGATGACGCCCTTGCGGCCTTGCATGCCCGGCGATGCGGGTTTGCGCATGATGACGTTGCGGGCGTCGTCGATGAAGGCTTCCACGCCGGCCTGCTTGGCAAAGTCGATCAGGAATTGTTGTACTTTCTCGAGGTGTCCGCTTGGCCGCGGCACCTGTGTGAGTGCATAGAAGTTTCTCCAGATGCACTGCGGATTCAGGTTCTGAATTTCGTTCATAGATTTTAGATTTAAAATATTTATAGTTTCAAATAATTGCCTTCGGCAAAAAGTTGTTCTAAAATCGGGATAAAAAATCCTTCTTTGATATTCATATTATTGAGATGAGTTTTGATTTTCAATTTGCCAGAATTTCCGGCCGCAGGCTATTTTTCTTTGGTGTGAACGCCAGAGCGGTCCAGGCCCAGATGCCGAGGAGGACGACGAGGAGGGTTTGTACGGTGTGGACGATGAGCACGAAGTTGAGTGCGTCGTCGGAAGGTACGGCGTAGAGGATGAGCATGGTCTTCACGGCGAAATGCCAGGGGCCGGCGCCGTTGGGTGTGGGCACGATAACAGCGATGGAGCCCACGACAAACGTGACGAGGGCACACGACAGTCCGAGATGCTCGGTGGCAGAGAAGCAGAAGAACGTCAGGTAGTAGTGCAGGAAGTAGCACACCCAGATGCCTATGGTGAACAGCAGGAAGAGTGGCACGTTGCGAACGTCTTTCAGCGAGATGATGCCCTGCCAGATGCCGCTGAGCGTGGCCTTTACCTTATTATATATAGAGAGCCGGCGCAGCAGATACCATATTAATAATAATGTGGCAAGGCCGCAGATGGCTGTCACAATGTAGCCCGTTGTGGTGAACGAGGCAAGGAATCCGCCGAGGCTTGTGCCCGTCTGGTCGAAGAAGGTGCGGAAGATGGTGAACTGCGAGAGCAGTGTCAGGGCAGTGACGACCATGACGAGCAGCGAGTCGATGGCCCGCTCGGTGACCACCGTGCCGAGTGCCTTCGAGAACGACACGCCGTCCCACCGCTTCAGTACGCCGCAGCGTGCGAACTCGCCGATGCGCGGGATGACCAGACTCACGGCATACGACAGGAACACCGCGTTCAGGCAGGTCGACGTGCGTGGGTGCTCGCCGGCAGGCTCCAGCGTCTGACGCCATCGCCATCCGCGGCAGGCCTGCGCCAGAATGCCGAAGGGAAACGACAGCAGCATCCACTCCCACCGCATCTCGTGGAGCAACACGTGGCGGACGCGCCCGAAGTCGAAGTCGCGATACATCCACCACAGGATGGCACCGCCCAGCACGAGCGAGAACACCACTTTAGCTATGTCGCCAAATGCTTTTTTCATCCCATGAAACTGTTTCGTGTTGCAAACTTACACATTTTTTCTGAATTATACGAAGCCGCGACAAAAAATTACGATTTCTTAAATGTCGCAACCCAGTTTCAGCCCCTTCGTAACCCCAAAAACCACAGTTCACGATGTAAAAGAATATCTTTTACAAAGTAATATATATTATATTACTCGGTAATATATATACTTTTACTAAGTAATATATATACTTTTACTCGGTAATATATATTATATTACTTTATGAAAGATAAACTTTCGTATCGCAAACGACGATATCTCGCTGTGGGAAAGCAAACTGCCGTCGCAGTCTTGACGCGCGTCAATAAAACTGCCGAAACCGACCAAAATCGGTCGGAATGTTTTGTGCATATGCAGAAAAGGCTTACTTTTGCAGCGTCTTAGAGAAGACACAGGATAACAAGTTTAATTTTTAAAAAAGAAAGGTAAAAGATTATGGTAACATTACTGTCACTGGCCGTAGTTGCAGCCATGGTTGCGCAGGCCATTCATTTGGGCAACAAAGTCGACATGCAGAAATAAACGTCGGCAAAGCCCTTCCTCAGAGGAAGAACGTTGTTTTTTAGTACTAAATACCCGATGGCGGAGCAGTTTCTTACAGCTGCTCCGCCATTTTTCTTTCGTTTTTTTCAGCAATCAGCATTCGGTTTCCTGCGTTTTTTTGTAACTTTGGCTGCGCCGAAGTTACTCCATCTCGGCATAAAAAAATAAACGAGTTTATTTTGTTCTGCTCTCGATTTTTCGTAACTTTTGGCTGCGCCGAAGTTACTCGACACTCGGAAAAGCTCAAATACATTTGGCTTTTCTCTCGATTTTTCGTAACTTTGCAACGATGAAAACAGTCAGACCGAAGAAAAACCTGGGACAGCACTTCCTTGTCGACCTCAATATTGCAAAGCGAATAGCCGACACCGTCGATGCCTGTCCCGACCTGCCCGTGCTCGAGATAGGTCCGGGCATGGGTGTGCTCACGCAGTTCCTCATTCCGAAGCCCCGCCCCGTGAAAGCCGTCGAGATTGACCGCGAGAGCGTAGCTTATCTCAAGAGCACGCTGTTTCGCGATGCCATCTCTCATCCCTCATCCGGTATAGAGCCCCCCTCGGGGGCTGTAGGGGGGGCGCTCATCGAAGGCGACTTCCTTCGCATGGACCTCACGCAGATCTTCGGCGGGCAGCCCTTCGTGCTCACGGGCAATTACCCCTACGACATCTCGTCGCAGATTTTCTTCAAGATGCTCGACAACCGCAACCTCATCCCATGCTGCACGGGCATGATACAACGCGAGGTAGCCCTGCGCATGTCCTCGCAGCCCGGGACAAAGCAGTATGGCGTGCTCTCCGTGCTCGTGCAGGCATGGTACGACGTGGAATATCTCTTCACCGTCGAGCCCGACGTGTTCAATCCGCCGCCAAAGGTGCAGAGCGCCGTCATCCGCATGACGCGCAACAAGGTCGAGCGGCTCGGTTGCGACGAACAGCTCTTCCGCCGTGTCGTCAAGACCGTCTTCAACCAACGGCGGAAAATGCTGCGCGTCTCGCTGCGCCAGCTCCTGCCTGCCGACTCGTCATTCTTCACCCTCCATGCCTCGTTCCTGACCCGCCGCCCCGAACAGCTGTCCATCGCCGAGTTCGTGGAACTCACCAACTGGGTCGCCGCCGAAACAGAACAACAAACCGACAAAAATGAACGATAAGACAAAACAATACCAGACGTTGAGTGCGCAGGTCGCAGCACTGGTCTCTGGCGAGACCGACGAGGTGGGCGTGCTGGCCAATGTGGCGGCAGCCCTGAAGGAGACCTTTCCCGAGCGGTTCTTCTGGGTAGGGTTCTACCTCATAAAGAGGAAGTCCTCCATCCCGAGCGGTGCGATTGCAACTCCTCCCCCCTCGGGGGAAGGTTGGGAGGGGGCTGCTAAGAGGGAACTCGAGTGCCTGCGTCTCGGACCGTTCCAAGGACCAGTGGCCTGCTACACCATTCCCTACGGCAAGGGCGTGTGCGGCTCGGCATGGAAGGAACGGTGCACACTCGTTGTGCCTGACGTGGAGCAGTTTCCCGGGCATATCGCCTGCTCGTCGCTCAGTCGTTCTGAGATTGTCGTGCCCGTCTTCGACGGCGCGGGACAGGTGCGCGGCGTGCTCGACATCGACTCGCGCGACCTCAACGCCTTCGACCAGACCGATCAGGAGTGGCTGGAGCGCATCGTGAAAATCGTTGCCGACGAGATTTACAATTAAGAGTCTGCGGGTATCGATTGACAACCGATACCCGCAGACTCTTAATTTGTTTTCTTCAAATAGTTTTTTCTAAGACTAAGTTCTTCAGTCCCTCCATAGATTGACAGAAGGCCAATTGATATAGTCTGTTTCGCTATCGGAATAGTCCAGATCTTCGTCTTCGTTGAAGAGGAACTGTTTGGCGTCGCTTTCTTCGGGTGTCGTTCCACCTGAAATAGGTATGTTTATTCCTTGCATTATATCAGAATATTTGGGAGCGATGATTTCCATTAACGGTCTTATATATGTCTTTTTCATAATTTTATTCTCCTTATTTAATGATTACTTTTTTTCCTTGATGAATATAAATGCCACGTTGCGGACGGTCTGTGCGCACACCTTGCAGGGTGTAATAGGGGTGTTTGGTTTCTTCAGTGGTGTCATCGGTGTGCATTTGTGAGATGGCGGTGGTTTCGCCGTCAAGGAATCTCATTGTGAAAGCTTTTGCACCAGAAGTCGTGTCGTAAGCGCCAATTATACTTGTCGGCATGGACAGCCAGCATTTGTTATAGGCAAGTGTCCCGTCGGCGGTGAAATATTTAAAATATCCACTGTTCAGTCCGAGGTTGGTATATGCAGTCCCGTCAATAGCTTCAGTCATTTTGACTTTTGTCGCGTCGGTGGCTGCCACTAAATAGTTTGTCTGAGAGGTTGTGGCATTTTCATTTTCTCCAATTCGGTAGGTGGCCGATGCTCCCTCGCCGCCTTTCAGTATTACGCCAACATAGGTTTCATAAGCAATACCGTTGACGGTGCGCTGTCCTGTACGCGACGGAACATATTCGCCAGCTGACTTCCCTGCAACAGCAATTGGCTCCATATTTGCTGTTTGTGAATCGCCTGTTTGTGTGGCAGAGGAACAAACGTAGGCTTTCAGGTCAGAGGATGAGAGGTCAACGTCAAAGTCGCGTCCCATTGTTTTCAGTCCACTTGAGGGTAATGTGACGGGAATCTCACAGGCAAAATCTGTCATTACGTTCCACAAGTTGGCACTCTGATAAACGTTATTGTCGTAGGCCGTTTTTTTCATATAAACCACAGGAAACTGCGGCCTGTAGCTAATGTCATTGTTGCGATTGGGGATGACATACTTTCTGTTATCTCCTGTTTTAGGATTAATAACCGGAGCATTGGTGGCATTAAGTAGGTAGAGGCTATTCACGCTTGTACCGTAAATAATATTTGTATTAACCATTGAATAACTGGAAGTAGTGGTATTTGATCGGCCTATTGACGTTACAGCCTCAGGGATGGTCAGCTCGGTAAGATTTTTGTTGGAGGCAAATGCGCCATTGTAAATGGTTGTCAGCGAAGACGGCAGTGTGATGTGCGTGAGCCGTGCGCTACTGAAAGCTCCTTCCTGGACGACGGTGACTCCAGCGGGGACGGTGTAAGACACATCGCGCACAGATGCGGCAGGATAGGCCAGCAAAGTCTTCATGTCTTTGGTGAAAAGTACACCCTCTACGGTAATATATGCAGTGTTGCCGTCTTCCACTATGAATTCCGTCATGTTGGCAGTCTGTGCGAAAGCCGCGCCCCCAATACTTATTACGCTTGCAGGAATGGTGAATGTCTCTGCTGTCACTGACATGAATGCACCCACGCCAATGGTTTTGAGACTTTGAGGCAGGTCTATTTGCTTCAGTTTTTCACATTTGGCAAATGCTCCGGCACCGATGGTTTCCAGTTTGTCATAGAAAGTCACGTTTTCCAAGAGTTTGTCTTCATAGAAAGCCATTTCTCCGATTGTTTTCAGTTCCGTCGGCAGGTCAATCTCTGATAGTTTATTGCAATTGGCAAAGGCACTATTGCCAATGCTGGTAATTTTGTCAGACAGCCTCACCTCTTCCAGTTGGCTGTTCATGCGAAAACAAGTACTGGGTATAACTGTCACATCACAGTCTTCAGGAATTACCACCTTTTTAATTTTAGGGCAGTAGTTGAAAGCGTTTGAATCGATGCTCTTCATTGTTGAAGGAAATTCTACCTCGATCATAGACGTACAACTCTGAAAGGCTGATGTGCGTATCGTTTCGAGATAAGGTGGCATGGGAATGTTGAGCGAAGAACATCCGCTGAAAGCACTTGTCCCAATTTCCTTGATGGTTTCAGGCAGATCTATCTGGCTGAGGCTTGAACAGTTGATGAAGCAATATGCCGGAACAACAGTAGGCGTAAAGCCTTCTTCAAAGTTCACGGTTTTGAGATTTTTACAGGAAGCAAAAGTACCTACTGTGTTTCCCAATGTGGTAGCCCCAGGAGATACAGAAGTGACAGACGCTGGTATGGTCACCGAGGTCAGCGTTTGGTTGTTCGAGAAAGCCTCACCACCGAGAGACTTAATGGTGGAAGGAATCACGTAATCGCCAACCTCCTTTTTGGCAGGCCAGTAGACAATGGTAGTCTTGTTCTTGTTGTAGAGAACACCGTCTTCTGCGCAATAAGCAGTATTGCCGTCTTCGACTGTAATTTCTGCAATGGACTGCGACAGCCCAAAGGCTCCCGTATAAATGTACACAACTGTGGCGGGAATGGTGACAGAGGTGATGGTGGTAGTGTTTCTGTAATTGGTGGGACTCCCGTGGCCTCTGATAAACCAACTGGCAATATCCGTCACCGTATAGGTCGAGCCATTGTAAGTCGTGGAAGATGGAATCACTACGTTGCCCGTCATGCTGGTCCCAGTTACAGCACACGTACTTTTCGTATTGTCTGCACTAAAAAGGAAGCCGTTTTCTTCCCATGTAACGTTTGCAGCCATCGATACGATTGGCATCTGGCACATAGCTAAAAGTGCCAATTTCAAAATTTTTCTCATAAATGTAAATATTAATTTGTTTAATTTCAATATAATATAAATAATGTAATTCGCTTTTCTCTTTGTACACGAACCGCGCAGATATGAGAATAGCATCAAATCATCTTTGTTATTTTTTTATTTAATTTATGGTTTAAATAATTACCGTTTTATGAAAAGTTTGCAAAAATAGTAACGTTTTACTTTCTGGCTATCTTTCAAAAGAAGATGAGTGTTTAAATTTTTCGCGTTTTGTGTATAAATTTTTCGGAAATATATAAAAAGGTCATTTTATATACAAATAATGCACTTTCAAAAGACTGACACGTTGAAAAATACATCATGTTAAACGTTTTAAAAAGAGATATCATTTTTATCGTGAAAATCGTTGCCGACGAGATTTATTCCTAAAAAAACTTGGCAAACTGTTTGGAAATTCAAGTTAATGTATTATTTTTGCAGAAAATTTAGCTGCGCTCGACATAGTTCAAGTGAGCTTGACTCTGTTCTCGCTGGCAAAATCTTTGCAGAAAATTTAGCTGCGCTCGACACAGTTCAAGTGAACTTGACTCTGTTCTCGCTGGCAAAATCTTTGCAGAAAATTTAGCTGCGCTCGACATGGTTCAAGTAAACTTGACTCAGTTCGCGCTGGCAAAATCTTTGCAGAAAAATCTAAAAACCAAGAATATGATTGACGTTAAAGCAACATTAAGCAACGCAGAAGAACGCATGGAGATGGCGGCAATGTTTCTCGACGAGTCGCTGAGTCGCATCCGTGCCGGACGTGCCAACGTAGCCATCCTCGATGGCGTGAGAGTAAACAGTTACGGGTCGATGGTTCCGCTGAACCAGGTGGCTAACGTGTCGTGCCCCGATGCACGCACCATCGCCATCCGTCCCTGGGACAAGAAGGCCATTCGCGACATTGAGAAGGCCATCATGGACAGCGACGTAGGCATCACGCCCGAGAACAACGGCGAGATTATCCGCTTGGGCATACCGCAGCCCACCGAGGAGCGTCGTCGCGAACTCACGAAGCAGTGCAACAAAATTGGCGAGAAGGCCAAGGTGGAGGTGCGCAACGTGCGTGGCGAAATCAAGGACAAGCTGAAGAAGGCCATTAAGGACGGACTCAGCGAGGACAACGAGAAGGACGCCGAACTCGACTTGCAGAAGATTCACGACAAGTACATCAAGAAAATCGACGAACTGCTCGAAGCCAAGAACAAGGAAATCATGACCGTGTAAAGTCAGGTGAGGGGGCTTGTCATAAAGAATACCGGCAGTTGGTACACCGTGCTGACCGATGACGGCCAGACGGTGGATTGTAAAATCAAGGGGAACTTCCGCTTGAGAGGTATTCGCAGCACCAACCCCGTGGCTGTCGGCGACCGCGTCACGCTCTCCTCGCCACCCACTCCGAAGTCCCCCTCGGACTCCCCTGAGGGGGGCGTTTGCCCCCCCGCAGCCACTCTCTTCATCACCGAGATTGAAGACCGCCGCAACTACATCATCCGAAAATCGCAAAACCTTTCCAAGCAAAGTCATATCCTCGCCGCCAATGTGGACCAGGCTTTGCTTGTCGTCACCATCAACTATCCCGAGACCAGCACCACCTTCATCGACCGTTTCCTCGCATCGGCCGAGGCCTACAGCGTGCCCGTCGTGCTGGTGTTCAACAAGACCGACCGCCTCGACGCCGACGAGAAGCACATTCAGGAGCTCATGATGACGCTCTACGAGACCGTCGGCTACCACTGTGTGGCCATCTCTGCGCAGACGGGCGACGGCGTTGATGCCCTTTGGCCTTTGCTGGACGGGAAGATTACGTTGCTCTCGGGCAACAGCGGGGTGGGGAAGTCTACACTCATCAACCGGCTGCTGCCCGGTGTGAACCTGCGCACGGCCGAAATCAGCGATGCCCACAACACCGGTATGCACACCACCACATTCTCCGAGATGATACCCTTGCCCAACGGAGGTTTCCTCATCGACACCCCGGGCATCAAAGGCTTCGGCACGTTCGACATGGAGCCCGAGGAAATCACGAGCTATTTCAAGGAAATCTTCCACTTTTCCAAGGATTGCCGTTTTTCCAACTGCACCCACACCCACGAGCCCGGATGTGCCGTGCTTCGTGCTCTCGACGACCACCTGATAGCCCCTTCGCGCTATCAGTCGTACCTCTCCATGCTCGACGATAAAGACGAAAACAAGTATCGCGAGGCCTATTAGCTAATGCATAATGCATAATTCATAATTCATAATAAGGCTGGCGCATCGGGAAACTATCGTCTGAACTCCTTTAACTCCTTAACTCCTAATTATTGTCCATGTTGCTGTCGTTCGTTTTTTCCCTCTATCTGCTGCTGACAGGCTCGGTGTCGCCGGTCGTCGCCGGTCATGACAAGGCTGCGGCGCACGATGTCGCTGTGGCCGTTGCCGACAGTCAGACACCGCAGGAACGGACCGACCGACTGCGTGGCATAGAAGACGAGCGCCACCGGTCGGAGGCTACGCTGAACAGCAGCCGCGACCTGTTCCGCGTCAGTGTGTCGCGCCCGCAAAGGCTGCTGCCCGTGTACGGCTCGAAGAACAGCCGCACGCTTATCAAGAACGCACAGCTCATCAAGTTTAACCATCTAAACATCAACAGACCGACGTGCAACCGGCAGACGTTTTCTGCTCCTTTGCACGGCTCCGCCTCGTGCGAATACTACGTCTTTGCGCTGAGGCGGATTCTTTGTTAGCGTTTTCTTTCTAAGACACCCCACTCATTCAAAACATTCATGGCACGCTCCGTGAACCGAAGGAGCGTGTCGCTAACCAATTAAAAGAAAGAAAACAAATTTATGGCAAATATTAAGAATCTGGAGATGGCAGCAGCCGTCTTCAACCACTCCAGTGTTACCACAGTGAAAACCCTTTTCGGCCTTTGTCAGAAGACCGTCTACACACCGACGCAAAGCGCGGTAAAGGCATTCCGTCTCGACTACGATGCCGAGGCAGCCGCACAGTTGGAGCGCGTGCTGAAGGCCTCGCCCGAAGAGCTCGACGGTGTTGTGCCCGACCTCGGTGTCAAGCCGACCGACATGGGCAACGTGCGGCTCGAAGGCTGCAAGTCGGCCGACCGACAGTTTGCCGCCCTGCAGCTGTTGCGCTTCAGCGATTTCGAGTACCGGCCCGTCACCGACGTGCGCTTCTACGAAGGTCGTGCCGCCGAAATCGTCTGCGCCATGCTGTCGTAGCGCCCGCGAAATATACATTTTTTTACAAATCGCCTTTCCGTTTTAACACGAATACTGCGTTTCTCAGAAAAATTTTTCCTGTGCTCATGAATTTTTCAAGCATTCGTGTGCAATCGGCCAGACCTTGCGAATAGAGGGCTGGGGGCATTCCCAAGAGGCGAGTGTGCAATTTTTATTTTGCGAAACATATATGTTTCACTCGCGAAAGCTAAGCTTTCACCTTCCAAAAGACCGTCTTTTGTCATGCGAAAGACGGTCTTTTGCAACCCGAAACATATATCTTTCAGAAGTGAAAAGTGAAAAGTGAAGAGTGAAAAGTGGGTGATGTGGGCGAAAAACGACAAAAATTTGCTCTATTTTGAAGATTTTTCTGAACAAAATCTGTTAACATTTCGCTTTTGGATTTAAGACAAATTAACATGCGGATAAAGACATAATAACATACAAACATAAAAGCTTTTTCCCGTTTCCTGTGACCATTGTCGTGAGGTGAGGGAAGTAAAGTAAAGGTTGAAAAGTTAAAAAGTGGAATAATTTCCAAGAATTGTTTCATCGGAAACAAAAGGAAAAAAGACGAAAACTGAGAAAATGCAAACAACCCTGCCTTTTGTTTTTCGGCAGGGTTGCTTGCAGATAGTTTGAGGGGTGGGGGTTATTTCACCTGGCGGAGAATCCACGTGGCAATGTCGGCCATCACTTCTTCGGCGAACGTCTCTTCCATCTGCCCGTACTCGGTGGGCAGACCGGTGGTGCAATGCTGGAAGAGGTGGTTCAGGTCGGGATAGACCTTCGTCTCGGCTGATTGTTTCAAGTGCTTGCGGATGGCGGCAAGGTTGCGTTCGGCATTCACCTGTGTGTCTTTTCCGCCGTTGAGGATGAGTGCCGGACAGTTGATGCGGGCGATGTCGGCGGCAGGGTCGTAGTCGAGAAACCACATGTACCAGGGATTTCCGGCCATCTGTTGGCGGATGGTGGGCATCAGGGCCTGACACTGCTCATAGGTAACCGGCTGCCCCGACAGTCGGGCAAGGTCGTAGTTCTGGCAGACGATGATGCTGTCGCCCCGCAGCCCGGGTGCAGCCAGCGTGACGATGAAGTCGGGCTTCGCCTGTGCAGCCAGCATGAAGGCGATGCTGCCGCCTTCGCTGTGGCCGATGATGCCCACGTTCTTGTAGCCTCTCTCTCGGGCAAGCGCGATGGCTGCGGCGGCATCGGCACAGAAGTCGGGGGGGGTGGCCTTCGTCGCGTCGCCGGTAGACTGTCCGCAGCCACGGTCGTCGTAGCGCAGCGAGGCAATGCCCTGTCGGGCCAGTCGGTCGGCCAGCACGGCGAATGGCTTGTGCTCGAACAGTTCCTCGTCGCGGTTCTGCTGTCCGCTGCCTGTGACCATGACGACGCAACAGTCTGCCGGGCGTTGGCTTGGGGCTGTCAGTGTGCCTGCCAGCGTGATGTCGCCGTTCGTGAACGTCACCTCCTCGGTCGGGTAGGGGTAGGGAGGTTGTGGGGTCTGCGGGCGGTTGCGCTTCACCTCGCCGCGTTTCATGTCGAGCTTCAACGGGTAGCCCATCTGCTTGAACACGCCGCGCAGCTGGTCGCCGACAAGCTTGCCGTTGTAGGTGGCGGCAATCGACGGGACGCTGAGGCTGACCGAGTCATCGGAGAGAAAGACGGTCTGGCACTCGATGCCCTTTGCGCCCTGGTCGGGTGAGTCGAGCGTGCAGCCGGTGGTGTCGATATGCAGTACAAGTGCCAGCTTTGCTGCACCCACGTCGAGTTGTCCCGACCACGAGTCTTGCAGACCTTGCGCAGCAATGCCGAGCGACAGGAGGGTAAGTAAAACGGTTATGACGTTTTTTCTCATTTCTGCTTATATATTTTATAGGTGTAGAAGGCTATGACAAGAATAATCGCAACGCCGAACAAGTTGACGGGAACGATTTTGCCGGAAGTCATCGACAATGGTATGCCGATGAAGAGCAGCGCAACGGTGACGGCCAGCACGCGCACCATGCGGACGGCAGTGGCGGCCTGACGGATGTTGCTGATGCCGACCGGCAGGTTGATGAACCGTGGGAAGTAGGCACTGACGAGCAACAGCACCGTCGACACCGTCCCTGCGACGGCTGTCACGAACATGTGGTTGCGACTGCTGAAGCCGTCGGGTGTGCCCGTCAGGTCGAAGTGGGTGGCGATGGTGGGATTGCTCTTCTGCCACAGTACGACGGTCAGCACCCACAGCACGACGAGCAGCAAGGCAGCGACAATTTCGAAGATGGTGCCTTCGGTTGTGCGATGTACCTTGATTTTCTTGAGGTCAAGCTCAGTCTGTTCAGTTCTCTTGTTCAATTTCAGTTTCATTTTTCTTCTGCTTTTTAGGAAGCCTTCGTGCCTTGCGCAGGGCTTCGGTGATAATCCATTGAAGTTGGCCGTTGGTAGAGCGGAACTCATCGGCGGCCCACTTCTCAATCGCTTCCATCGTGTCGCTGTCGATGCGTAGGATGAACGATTTGTTTTTGTTTTCCTTCTTTGTCATTCTCCCCTCTCTTCACTCTCCACTTTTATCACATATTCAGCGTTCCGGTGTTGACAACGGGCTGCGCAGAATCGTCGCCGCAGAGGACGACGAGCAGGTTGGAGACCATGGCGGCCTTCTTGTCGTCGTCGAGGTCGACGATTTCTTCGTCAGAGAGTTTGTCGAGTGCCATCTTTACCATCGATACAGCTCCCTCAACAATCTTCTCGCGGGCCGAGATGATGGCTGAGGCCTGCTGACGGCGCAGCATGACGGCAGCAATCTCGGGGGCGTAGGCCAGATAGTTGATGCGGGCCTCCACAATCTCAATGCCTGCCATGGCAAGCCGCTCGGTGAGCTTTTCTTCGAGCTGCTGGTTGATTTCGTCGGCACTCGAGCGCAGGGTGGGCTCGCTGTTGCGATTGTCCTCGTCGTCGTAGGCATATTGACCGGCCACCTGGCGCAGGGCTGCGTCGCTCTGCACGCGGACGAAGTTCTCCAGAGCGTTCATGATGTTGACCGTCGATGTGCCGATGCTCACTTCTTCCTTGCTCGAGGTCGACGACTGAGCCATCGTCTGCGAGTCAACTTCGAACATGGCCTTGTAGGTGTCGCGCAGTTTCCAAACCAGCACCAGACCAATCATGACGGGGTTGCCCGTCTTGTCGTTCACCTTGATGGGAGTAGCGTCGAGGTTGCGGGCACGCAGCGACACTTTCTTCGTGGAGTAGAACGGGTTGATCCAGTAGTAGCCCGTGCGGTTGAACGTTCCGCTATACTTGCCGAACCAGGTGGTCACGCGAGCCACGTTGGGCTCCTGCATGATGAAGCCGCACCAGAAGATGATGGTCACGATGAACAGCACGATGCCGCCAACGAGCAGCGGACAGCCCACACCCGGGTCGCCGTCGTCGGCCAGGACGATGATGCCCGAGATGGCAGCAGCGACGCTGGCAATGGTGAGCACGATGTTGACAAACAGCATAAGGAATCCGTTGAGGACACTTCCTTTGAATTCAAATTCTTTTGTTTCCATTTTGTTATTACGTTTTATATGATTATTTGTGATATCATTTTGATAGCGCAAAGATATACGATTCTTTTTGAATACAATATAGATTCTTTTTCTTTTTAACTGAAATTAACTAAAATGTGATTCGTGGTAGATGGTAAGTGATTTGTGTTTTTCATGTGTTTACTTTCGATATTGTCTTAAAATATATCGGCAAAACGATAAACTTTCTATTTTTTTATGGAAAATATTCGGATTCATTTGTTTATTTTTGAATTTATTTATAAATTTGCAAACGAAAATGCAAATTCGTTAGTGCTTTTGCTTTCACTTTTTGTCTGGGACTCTTTGTTTAACTCAATGTGACAATATCAATAACCTATAGAATTATAATGTTGTGAAAATGAAAAGAAAAGTTTTATTGTTATCAGTCCTCTTGGCGGCTTGCATAGGTCAGACAGTAGGACAAAACACCGTATCGGTGAACAGTGAGGGCAAGCGGATGGCCTATAATCCCATGATTTTCGGGCAGTTTATCGAACATTTCGACACGCAGGTCTATGGTGGCATTTTCGATCCGGGCAACCCGCTCAGCGACGAAGATGGTTTCCGTACCGATGTCATTGAGGCGATGAAGGCCATCAAGGTGCCTATCGTGCGCTGGCCCGGCGGTTGTTTTGTTTCGACCTACCATTGGCTCGACGGCGTGGGCAAGGACCGCAAGCCGGTCTTCGACAAGACATGGGCAGTGGAAGACCCGAACACGTTTGGCACCGATGAATATATTAAATGGTGTCGGAAGGTGGGCTGCGAACCCTATATCTGCACCAATGCCGGCACGGGCACACCCGAGGAGATGAGCGACTGGGTGGAATACTGCAACCTGACGGTGGGCAAGTGGGGACGGCTGAGAGCCGAGAACGGTCATCCCGAGCCTTACAACGTGAAATACTGGAGTGTGGGCAACGAGAACTGGGGCCGCCACGAACTGGGTGCTCGCACCGTACAGGAGTGGGGACCGATGGTTCGCGAGAGTGCAAAGCTGATGCGAGCCGTGACGAAGGATGCCAAGCTGTTTGCCGCTGCTACGAGCAGTCCGAGTTGGAGCCTTCCGTTGTTGAAAGAGGCGGGCTGGACACTCGACTATATCAGTGTGCACGGTTACTGGGATTATCTCTTCCATGTGAACAATCCTGCTCCTTTCCTCAAGTGCATGATGAAGACCGACGCTCCTGAGGCTGATATCAAAAAGACCATCGACATCCTCGACCAGGCAGGATTCGGAGGCGGTAAAATCAAAATCGCCTACGACGAGTGGAACCTTCGCAACTGGCATCATCCCTGGCATGGAGACCTGCGCCGTGGTTTCGACCTGGAGGCACGTCGCAAGAACGACATCGCCTCGACCTACACCATGGCCGACGCCCTCTTCTCGGCTTGTTTCCTGAATGCTTGTCTGCGTCACTGCGACATTGTCGACATTGCCTGTTTCTCGCCTATTGTCAACACGCGAGGCGCCATCTTCGTCGACAAAGACGGCATCACCCGTCGCACTACCTACTACGTGTTCTACATGTATACCAACTATCTCGAGAAGTACAACGTGCCGCTGACCACCAATTTTGCAAAGCTGAGCGACGGCAAGAATGAGACGGGTGTGCTCGATGCCGTGCTGACGAGCGACGAAAGCGGTAAGCGCTATGTCTATGCCTTAATCAATAAAGACCCCGAGAAAGCTGTCAGCCTTACCATCGATTTTGCCTCAATGGGCAAGAAGGCTCCGAAAAACCTTTCCGGCTGGGTGCTTAGTGGAAAGAGTCCCGACGACTACAACGACCGTGGCGACGAACACGTGAAGCCTGAGGCTCGCACGTTCAAGGTGAAAGACGGTGCTGTCAGCATCCCCGCCCACTCAGTGACATTCCTGACAATAGAATAAATATTAATCCTAATTATCAAAGACAAATGAAAAAACATCTCAAGAGAATTTTCGTGGCCTCTGTAGTTTTCATGATGGCCTTCACGGCGTCGGCCGAGAGTTGGAAACCCGGACAGTGGCCGGTATTGAAACACTATGACAAGAACCACCTGTTCCAGATAGCCCTGCCGTTGGGCGGTATCGGCACCGGCACCGTCTCGCTGGGCGGCCGTGGCGAACTGCGCGACTGGGAAATCATGAACATCCCTGCCAAGGGCTATAGCACTGTATATACCGGCAGCAGCAATGCTCCGTTTTTTGCCATCTATGTGAAGCCTGACGGTCAGCCGGCAACGACCACGCTGCTCGAGGGTCCGCTCTACGACCACGAATATGTTCGCGGCGGTGGCGGTGAAGAGGCCAACCACCATGGCATGCCCCGATTCGAGAACGTCTCGTTCGATGCTGCCTATCCCTTTGGACAGGTCAACCTCTCCGATTCAAAAATCCCGGTGAAGGTTCGCATCAAAGGATTCAACCCGCTCATCGGCTGCAACACCGACGACAGCAGTCTGCCCGTGGCTGTGCTGGCCTACGAGGTAACCAACTGCGGCAATGTGCCGGCCGAAGTTTCTGTCTGTGGCACAATGCGCAACTTCATCGGTCGCGACGGTCGCAACTATAGTTTTTCTGGAGCAAAGAACAACAAGAATATCTTCCGCGAGGGCAATGGCTTTCAGGGCATCTATTTCTATTCCGACAGCGTAGACCATCAGGATCCCGCCTGGGGCACGATGGCCTTGACCACCGACAGCAACGGTCGGGTGAGCTACCGCACTTGCTCGAAGCCGAACAAGTGGCAGAATGCCATCCTTAATTTCTGGGACGACTTCAGCGACGACGGTGTGATGGTCGAGAAGAGCCAACCATTGGAGAGCGACCCCATGGCTTCGCTGGCCGTGAAGAAGCAGATTGCGCCCAACCAGACCGAGACCTTCGTGTTCTATCTCACTTGGAACTTCCCCAACCGCAAGGCTTGGTCGGAGAGTGTCGTGGGCAACTACTACAGCACACTGTACGACGATGCGTGGGATGCCGCAGGTAAGATTGTTCCCCGCATGGCCGAGCTCGAAGAGGGTACAACCCAGTTTGTCAACGCCCTGCTCGAGAGCAGCTATCCCGAGGTGGTGAAAGAAGCCGCCCTGTTTAATCTGTCGGTGCTCCGCTCGCAGACCGTGTTCCGCATCCCCAGCGGGCACCTCATGGGTTGGGAAGGTATCTGGAACCGTTCCGGTTCGTGTAAAGGCACCTGTACCCACGTGTGGAACTACGAGGTGGCCACCCCGTTCCTCTTCGGCGATCTGGCTCAGACCATGCGCGACGTCGAGTTTAACTATGCCACGCGTGAGAACGGATTTATGAGCTTCCGCGCCAACCTGCCCCTCTCTCAGGCTTCCACATACAACAACGCCGCTGCCGACGGACAGATGGGCTGCATCATGAAGATGTATCGCGAGTGGCAGCTCTCGGGCGACAACGAGTTCCTGCGCAAGAACTGGGGACAAGTGAAGAAAGTGCTCTCCTACGCTTGGAAACCCAAGAGCTGGGACGGCAACCAAGACGGTGTGATGGAAGGCAGTCAGCACAACACGATGGACGTGAACTACTTCGGTCCCAACCCGCAGATGGGCTTCTGGTATATGGGTGCCCTGCGTGCCGCCGAAGAGATGGCTAAGGCCATGAACGACAAGGCACTCGCCAAGAAGTGTCGCACGCTGTTCGAGAAGGGCAGCAAGTGGATGGACGACAACCTGTTCAACGGCGAATACTACGAGCACAAGATTACTGACCCCGAGACCTTCGAATATCTCGACATGAGCGATCCCAACGTGAAGATACCCGACTTCCAGCTCGGCAAGGGCTGTCTGGTCGACCAGCTCGTCGGTCAGTACATGGCCCATATCTGCGGTCTGGGCTATCTCGGCAACAAGGACCACATGAAGACCACCCTGCAGAGCATCATGAAATACAACTACCTTGACGACTTCGGCCGCCACTTCAACAACATGCGCACCTTCGTCTATGCCAAGGAGGCCGGACTGTTGATGGCGTCGTGGCCAAAGGGCCGCCTCGAGGTACCGTTCCCCTACTTCGGCGAGGCCATGACCGGATTCGAGTACACCGCAGCTGTGGGCATGATGTATGAAGGCATGACCGCCGAAGGTCTGAAGTGCTTCAAGGCTGTGCGCGACCGCTTCGACGGTGGCAAGCGCAACCCGTTCAGCGAGCCCGAGTGCGGACACCACTACTCGCGTGCCATGGCAGCATGGGCAGGCATCATCGCCCTGAGCGACTTCCACTATTCGGGCGTCGACAAGACCATGTCGTTCACCTCCAACCCCGGCAACTATTTCTGGAGCACGGGCTATGCCTGGGGCAACTGCAAGATTGGAGCCGACGGCCGTGTCAGCCTCGAAGTGAAGAAGGGCCGTCTGCCGCTCGACAAGCTCACCATCGGCACCAAGACCTACAAGGTGAAGAAGGTGCTCGAGGGCGAGACCTGGACGAATTGATGAATCACAGATTTAATCTATCAATGTTTCAAACCAATAAAAATTCGGATTGGACAAAGAAAATCAATCTTAAGATTTCGGCAGCCCCACTCCTGCTTGTTGTGGGGCTGCTCTTGTCCGTTATAGCATCGGCCGAAGAGGTCTATCGCGACAGTCATGTGCGCTTTACTCTCGTCGATGAAGGAACCATCCGTCTTGAATATACTCCCGACGGAAAGTTTGTGGACGACAAAAGCTTGGTGGCAGTTATTCGTGAGTATGGTCACGTGCCTCACAAGATTTCAGCCAGTGGCAGCAAGGTTGTTATCACCACCAGCAAATTCAAACTTACTTACCGCAAGGGCAGTGCACCGTTCAGCCGTGAGAACCTCACGATTGTCTCTGCAAAAAGCCTTGGCACACCGTTCGTATGGACACCCGGTGCCGAGCAGAAGGGCAACCTGAAGGGGACCTATCGCACGCTCGACAACTATGATGGCGACACCTATATGGAGCGCCGCGTCAACCCCAAGCACCGCATACCCCTTGAGGATGGCCTGCTTGCTACAGATGGCTGGACGCTTGTCGACGACTCTGACAGCTACCTCTTCGATGGTTCACAGGACTGGATGGACTGGGTCAAGGAGCGCAAATGCGCTGAAGGAGCACAAGACTGGTATTTTATGGCATACGGGCACGACTATAAGACAGCCTTGAGCAGCTTCACGAAGTTTGCAGGCAAGGTGCCTCTGCCGCCTCGTTATGCTTTCGGTTATTGGTGGAGTCGCTACTGGAGCTACTCCGATAAGAATTTCCGCGATTTGCTTGCCAATTTCAAGCAATACAACCTGCCCCTCGATGTCCTTGTTATCGATTTAGACTGGCATCCCCTTACAGCAAAAGCAGGTGGCGGCTGGACGGGCTGGGATTGGAATGAGAACCTTTTTCCCGACTACAAGAAGTTCCTTGCGTTCACCGACGAACTGGGTGTAAAGACCACCTTGAGCATGCACCCAGCCGATGGTGTGCGACCCTACGAAAAGAGGTATCAGGAATTCATCCAGAGAGCGGGCATAGAAAATGGCAAGACGGTGGAATGGCAGGGCAGCAACAAACGCTATGTAAAGGCACTTTTCGATACCTATCTTCATCCCTATGTAGAAGATGGCATCGACTTTTTCTGGCTCGACTGGCAACAGTGGTTGAATGACAAACAGCTTACAAAGCTCAATAACACATTCTGGTGCAACTATATCTGGTTTTCCGATATGGAGGGCTATGGCATGAGCCGTCCCCTGATTTATCACCGTTGGGGCGGATTGGGCAACCATCGCTACCAGATAGGCTTCTCGGGCGATGCTTTCATCACATGGGAGAGCCTGCGATTCCTACCTTATTTCAACAGCACAGCCTCCAATGTCCTATATGGCTATTGGAGTCACGACATCGGCGGACACCAGAACAAGAAGTTCGGCAGCAGTGTCGAGCCCGAGCTCTACACCCGTGCCATGCAGATGGGGCAATACCTGCCCATCTTGCGCAGCCATAGCACAAAGGACCCGGGTCTGAACAAAGAGCCTTGGGCCTTCGACCACGTGACCCAGCAACGCATCACAAAAGTTATCGACGGACGCTATGCTCTCGTTCCTTACATCTACACCATGGCTCGCGAGAATTACGAGACAGGTCTCTCGCTCTGCCGCCCCATGTACTACGACTATCCCGAGGCGAAAGAAGCCTATGAGATGAAAGAGCAATATATGTTTGGCGACAGAATGCTTATAATCCCAGTCACCAATGCCGGCGACAAGGACAGCGGCTTGGCCACGGTGAAGGGATGGATTCCCGAGGGGCAATGGCTGGAGTACGAGACGGGCACAATGCTTCAAGGCGGTCAGACCGTGACGCGGCAGTTCTCGATGGATGAGTATCCTGTCTATATCAAGGCTGGCAGCATTCTGCCTTACTATGGCAAAATCAGCAACCTGCGCGGTACGGAGCAGCCTGTCATCGTGCGCGTCTTCCCCGGAGCCGACAAGTGCGACTTCACGCTCTATGAAGACAACGGCGACGACAAGAACTATGTCGATGAGTATGCCACCACAAACCTGTCCTATCAGCGTAGCGGACAGCACCTGACCGTCAGCATCGGCCAGCGCAAGGGAAGCTACAAAGACATGCCTTCGCACCGCGACTACTCTGTCGCCCTGCCCTGCCAGAAGGCTCCGCAGAGTGTCACAGTCGATGGCAGGAAGGTCGACTTTACCTACGATGGACTCAACCTTGAGACTCTTATTGCCCTGGGCAAAATTGATTGCAGCAAGGGTGCAACCGTCGAGGTGACATTCGCATCGGCCGACATTGCCGTGACCGATGGCGAGAAGGCAAAGTTCCGTCGCATATTGAGTGCTGCCGAAGACTTCAAACGGAACGACCCGTTCATGGTCTATACCGACGACTATGGTTTCCTGGAGACCACGCCGCTTCGTCTTACCTATCATCCCGAGAGTCAGGAAGCGACGCTCGAGCACTTCCGTGCACTGTACAAGAAGCTGCCCGCAGTGCTTGTTGAGCAGATGGGCAACAGGATGGGTAAGAACGACAACTTCGACAGCTTCCTGCGCCATGTCGGTGAGGATGGAAAGATGGTTGTCAAGCTGCCAGCCGAAGCCTTCCGCACCGAATCGGGTACGGGCTTCGACCTCAGCTACTTCCCGAACGCGAACCTTGAGGGCGAGGCAAAGGCTATCGGCCACACGGAGAAAATAGACATGAATCTGGTTAGCGACAGCCCCGTTGAAGGCATTCCCGCCGACCATTGGAGCATGACAGCCACAAGCACCTTCACGGCTCCCGAGACGGGCGACATGTTTTTCTTCGTGTCGGGCGATGACGGCTACCGTCTTTTCGTTGACGGCAAGGAGCTTTTAAGCGACTGGGGCGAGCACGCCGAGACTTCGCGCAAAGCAATCGTGCCGGTGGAGAAAGGCAAGAAATACAACATTCGGATCGAGTATTTCGATAACGAGTACAATGCCATTCTCCGTATGCAGACAATGCTTTTCAGGTCAGAAGGCAGATGACAATTTTGAATATGGCAGGCAGCCAGACGAAAAGTCGCCAAGTATGACAATAATCAATCTAAAAGTTTATAAGTAAATAATATGAGCAACACAAAGCAAAACAGTCAACCGTGGGCGCAGCAGTTGGAAGAACTGCTGCCCCTGCTGGGACACCGCAACTGGATTGTCGTGACCGACATGGCCTATCCCTTGCAGACCAATCCCGGCATCACCACCCTGTTTGCCCCCGAGGGCTACGAACAGGTAGTAGAAACCGTCAGCAGCATGATTCGTCGTGCGCCTCACGTCTTCGCCCATGTCTACCAAGACCAGGAACAGCAGAAGCTTTCCGAGCAGCTGGCTCCCGGATGGGACGACTACAAGGCAAGCATCAGCAAGGCACTTGCCGACGACGAGGTGACGCTCGTTCCGCACGAAGAGCTCATCGTCCGTCTCGACAAGGTGAGCAGCCTCTGCCGCGTCGTCATCATCAAGACCCCGCTCACGCTTCCCTACACGTCGACGTTCTTCGAACTCGACTGCGGCTACTGGGACGCCGAGCGCGAGGCAGCCATCAGACGGTAGCGAACAGTAAAAAAATCTTAATTGCGGCAGCGAAAGGTATATCTTTCGCTGCCGTAATTGTTAAAACACCATTCACGTTTTAACACTCCCATCAGCCCCCTAAATTAGGGGGTTGGGGGTCTCCATTGTCCCTTTCACTTCCCTTCAACTTCCCTTTCACTCCCCTTTCACTGCGAAACATATATCTTTCACCTTGCAAAAGCTTAGCTTTCGGGTGGCGAAAGACCGTCTTTCAAGGTGCGAAAGCTTAGCTTTCACCACCCGAAACATATATCTTTCGCAAGTGAAAACTGAAAAGTGACAAGTGAACGGTTTTGTATGTCGTTGTCTGTCAGTGATTTATGAAAGGCTTGTTTTGAACGCAAATCTTGGTGTCGGTGGACAAATGTCCCACCGGCACCGTTTCGTGCGCTCTGGCGTGTTAAAATTTCGCCCGCCTGCACCGTTTTTTTTAACATTTGAAAAAATGGTGCCGGCTAAAAAAACATGGTGGGCAAGGTGTTCTTCCGCTTTTGTTCCAGTTCGCCCTTCATCCGGTCGATGGCGGTTTTGAAGAAGAAACTGACGAGATGCTCATCGGTGCCTTCTGTGCGAATCTGCTTCAGGGCAGAGATATAGGCATCTCGGTCTTCCAGGCGGATGATGAGCAGAGGATGTCCGGCCCTGAGCAGGATGAAGTTGGAGAGCAGTCGGCCCGTTCGACCGTTGCCGTCGCGGAAGGGATGAAGGTATTCGTAGTAGCCGTGCCACTTGGCGGAAACGACAAGAGGGTGTTGTCCGTTGCTGATGGCTTTCTCCGTAGAGGCCATCAACTGGGGCACACGGGCTATCAGTGTGTCGTGGTCGCCGAAAACGGTATCGCCCGCAGCCATATCCTCCGTGGTGTATTCGCCGGCAATGGCCTCCGGTTGGCGATAGCTAAGCGTGTGTTCGGTCACCAGGCGGTTCACCTCTTTCATCAGTGCTTCGTCGAAAGGATGGTCTAAATGGCTCACCATATAGTCGAAGGCTCGGAAGTGGTCGGCCATCTCGGTGCACTCGAACAGCGAACGGCCTACGGGAATCATCGACATGCCCTGCTCGCGGAGGATACGCGTGTCGTCGACCGTGAACGAATTGCCTTCGATGGCACAGGAATGGGCAGAGAACAGAATTTCGTTATATTCCATCCACTGCGAATGGCTCATCTTGTCGGCTACCTTTTGCTGATATTCCCGACGGAGGTGCTCGTATTCTTTTATTTCTTCGTTGAACATTGGTTTATGAATGATGCTGCAAAGATAGTGGAAAAATACCAAATCTGTCGTGCAGGAAAAGATTTTTAACCTTTAGCACGGTATCAGAACTGGAAGTAGATGAAGGGCTGGATGTCGGTGCTCTTCACCTGGATGACGATGTAGATGACCGCCACGAGCACAGCCACGCAGAGCGGCACACCGCCGCGCCGCAGCAGATAGACGCAGCGGTTGTGGACGGAGGCGGGCAGGTAGTGGGTGACAAAGCCAAACAGCACAAGCATGAATACGTATTTGTAGGCTACAAGCACTTGTAGCAGCAGTTCGGGATGGAACTGCGTGAAGAGCTGGCGTAGCATGGCCCAGGTGTAGTCGAACGAGGTATTGCGGAAGAGAATCCACGATAGGCAGAGCATGTGAACGGTGATGAACACCGAGACGACGCGCCGCCAGCCCGAGGGGTTGTAGTGACGGTCGTGGTGCAGAATCTCCTGCGAGTAGAAGCGGTGGATGACGATGAGCAGTCCGTGCATGGCTCCAAAGGCCACATAGTTGAAGTTGGCACCGTGCCACAATCCGCAGAGCAGGAACACGATGAAGAGGTTGAGATAAGTGCGGGCCTTACCCCGACGGCTGCCGCCAAGTGAGATGTAGACGTAGTCGCGCAGCCACGACGAGAGCGAGATGTGCCACCGCCGCCAGAACTCGCTGATGCTGGCCGACTTGAGCGGTGCGTCGAAGTTCATGGGGAACTTGAAGCCCAGCAGCAGGGCGATGCCGATAGCCATGTCGGAGTAGCCCGAGAAATCGCAGTAGAGCTGTATGGTGTATCCGTAGAGGGCGAGCAGCGTCTCGACACCCGAGTAGAGCATGGGGTTCTCAAAGACGCGGTCGATGTAGTTCAGGCTGATATAGTCGCTGATGACGGCTTTCTTGAACAGACCGATGACGATGAAGAAGATGCCCTCGGCAAACATGCGGTTGGTGATGCGCAGGGGCTTGCGTATCTGGGGCACGAAGTCGCGTGCACGCACGATGGGTCCAGCCACAAGCTGCGGGAAGAATGATACGTAGAAGGCATAGTCGAGCAGATGGGGCAGGGGCTTGAGCTGACCGCGGTAGATGTCGATGGTGTAGCTCATGCTCTGGAACGTGAAGAAGGAGATGCCTACGGGCAGGAAGATGTCCCACGGCTGGAAGTTGTTGCCGATGATGGCGGCCAGCGACCCGGCAAAGAAGTTGGTGTATTTGAAGTAGCCCAGCAGTCCGAGGTCGATGATAAGGCTCAAGGCAAGCAGTAGCTTCTTCCGGTTGTTAGTTTTAAGTGTTTTGTTCCCGTCATCGTTATCCTTTCCGTTATCGTTAGCCGCCGCAATGGCGCGGGCAATGTAGAAGTCGCTCACGGTGACGACAGCCAGCAGGAAGAAGTAGAACCCACTGCTCTTGTAGTAGAAATAATAGGAGAACAGGGTGACGAAGACGAGTCGGGCAGTGAGCTTCTTCTCGAGCATCATGTAGCCCAGCGCAAAGAACAGGAACAGAATGAGGAATATTCCGCTGCTGAAAATCATGGGCTCCTGAGGATTGTACTGGAGCAGGTTGACAAGTCGGCTGATTATTTCCATGTTCCTTTCTCCTTATAGTATTTCGTGTAGTTCGATTCGCCTGCCACAATCGACTTGTAGATGGCTCCGGCCACAGCTTTGCCGCCCTTGTAGTTGATGTGGATGTAGTCTTTGGCTGCCATGCCCTGGTCGACCATGCGCACGATGCTGCCCTTGCCGCCCATGGCCTGCCAGAGGTTGTAGAAGGCTATACGGCAGTCGGCGGCAGCCTGCTCTTGTGCGGCAATCATCAGGTCGAGCGTCTGTATGGTGGTGAGTCCCTCGGGGCCGCGCTGTGCCCGGTCGCTGGCACCGACGAGCAGGATGCTGGCATCGGGGAAGCAAGTGCGGAACCGCTCGACGACCTTCTTCATCTGCTTCATGTAGTGTTCGTATTGCTTGGCCGTGCCTTTGGCTGTGACGGCGTTCTGTCCGAACTGGATGACGATGAGGTCGTAGGGGCGCAGACGGGCAAAGTCCTTGAGCGTCGGCTCGGGCAGCGAGGCGAGCGACATGCCCGACGAGCCGCGCATGGAGAAATTGTCGACGCAGATGCCGTTGTCGGTCTCCAGTCCTACGCCGAAGAGGGTTCCCGATCCGCCCATCTGATAGCTGATGCCGGTCATGCTGCCCTTCTGCTCAATCATCTGCACGCTGGGCGAACCGGTCAGACTGCGAGGCTGCGAGGCAGTTGCATTCCCGTTAGCGTTAGCGTCATCGTTCGCGTTCCCGTTAACCGGCGTGATGGCGACGGTCTGGTTGCTCGCCGTACGCAGGTAGAGTCGGGCAGCATGCCACTGGGCACTGTGAGGATAGTGGCTGGTGCTGGTAAAGCTCATGCGCGAGCCGGGGACGTAGGGATAATAGCGCTCGGTGATGCCGGCCTTCATAAAGTCGTATCCGTTTTCCTTGGCTTTCATCACGGTGTGCTCGGTCATGCCGCTGTAGCGGGTGCCGATGGTCAGGCGCATGGAGTTGATGATGTTGCCGGCATCAATCCATCCGGGTCCGTAGCCGCCATAGCGTTGCTGGAGCATCTCGCGCAGGTCGGCCGTGAGGATGTCGCCCTCGATGAACGAGTCGCCATAGTAGGCGATGCGCACGGGGCGACCGGGCAGTTCTTTCTTGCAGAGCAGCCGCGACAGCTGGGTATAGAAATGCTTCATGCCGCCGGGTTGTCCGCCAGAGTAGTCCATGATTTTGACCACGTCGTTCGGCCAAGTCTCCTTGAACACAACTTGGTTGGCGTTGTCGTCAGCATTATTGTTGCCGACGAGCAGGGGTTGCTGCTTGGGTCTGGGAATGACATCGACGGGCTTCGGGCTGTCGGCCGACTCGGTGAGCTGGCTGAGAATGCTCACGGGGCGCAGCTCGGTGTCGCCGATGGTCAACGTGGGCAGCTGATGCATGAAGAGCAGCACGGCCACGGTGAGGCCTATGGTGATGAATGTGCGGTAGGTTTGTTTCAAGGGTATTTGTTGTTATGCTAATGTTGTTCGGTAATTTTTTTTTATGGTGGCAACCGCATGGGGGATTAAAGTGCAATCTCGCCCGAGCCGTAGCAGCGGTGGTGGTTGCTGTCGTAGACCACGCAGAACTGTCCCGGGGCAACGCCTTGGATGGGCTCTTCCGACCGTATGGTGTAGCAGCCGTCGGCAGTCTTTGTGGTGTGACCGCGATGATATTCCGGGGTGTGGCGAATCTTAAAGGTGATGTCGGTGGGCAGTTCAGGAAGGGTGAGGAAATGGAAGTCGCGAATGCCGAACTCGCTTTTGTAGGCTTTCTCGGGCTCGTAGCCGCGTGTGACATATAGCGTGTTGCTGTCCATGTCCTTGCGGATGACAAACCACGGGCCGCCACCCAATCCCAGCCCCTTACGCTGTCCGATGGTGTGGAACCACAGTCCGCGATGCTCGCCCAGCTTGTTGCCGGTCTCCAGCTCGACGATGTCGCCGGGCTTCTCGCCCAGATAGCGACGGATGTAGTCGTTGTAGTTGATTTTTCCCAAGAAGCAGATACCCTGCGAGTCTTTGCGCCGGGCACTGGCAAGGTGTTCGCGCTCGGCAGTCTCGCGCAGCTCTTCCTTGGTCATGTGGCCGATGGGGAAGATGGCTTTTTTCAGTTGCCAGTCGTAAATCTGGGCAAGGAAGTCGGTCTGATCCTTCACGGGGTCGGGACTGGTTGTGAGCCACTTCATTCCGTCAATCCACTCGGTCTGTGCATAGTGTCCGGTGGCAATGAGGTCGTAGTCGTGGCCGCGTTTCTCGTTGAAGGCTCCGAACTTGATGAGGCGGTTGCACATCACGTCGGGGTTGGGCGTATAGCCGGCACGAACCTTCTCCATGGTGTAGCGTGTGACGCGGTCCCAGTATTCGCGATGGCAGTCGACCACCTCCAACCGGCAACCGTATTTGCGCGCCACGGCTGTGGCCATCTCCAGGTCTTCCTCGGCAGAGCAGTCCCAGTCGGCGCCCTCATTCTCTTCCGGTGCAATGCGGATGTAGAAACAATCAGGATGCAACCCCAATCGTGCCAACTCGTAGACCACGACCGAGCTGTCAACACCACCGGAGAGCAACACCGCAATGCGCTTGCCAGATAGTTCGTCTGTATTCATGCGTGCAAAAATACGTAAAAAAAGTGATATGCACAAAAGATAGTTTGCTTTTTTCAAAAAATGACGCTATCGTTAACGTTCCCGCTCGCGGTACATACGCGGCGTCATGTCTTTCATGCGCGAGAAGAACTTGCTGAACGATGCCGGGTCGGCAAAGTGCAGCCGGTCGGCTATCTGTGCAATGCTGAGCTGCGATGTCTGCAGCAGGAACGAGGCTTCCATGAGCAGCATCTGGTTGATGTAGTCGACGACGGTTCTTCCCGACACCTGGCGCACCACGCGTGAGAGATAGACCGGCGAGATGTTCAGTTCGGAAGCGTAGAAGGCAATGTCGCGGTGCTCGATGTAGTGCCGAGGCAGCAGACGGATGAAGCCGATGAAGATGTCTTCCACTCGCTGCGAGACCTGACGATGGGTGATGGCTTTGCTCTGTGCGTCTTGCAAATCGAGCAAGAAGATGGCGTAGAGCATTTTCAGAATTTCGGCCTTGTAGATATGGGACGACTGCAGGTAGCTGCTGATTTCGCGCATCTTCTCGAGAAGGTGCAGGGCAGTGTCGTGGGGCAGTGTCAGCTTTGGCTCGTGCAGTTGGACAATGGGTTGGTAGGCTATCTGGGTGAGGTCGCGGATGGTGGGCAGCTCGATGGTCATGTTCTCGTCGGCCAACAGACAGATGCCGCGATAGTCGTCGGAGGCGGCAATGATGGTGACCGAAAGCCCGGGCGAGTAGATGTAGAGGTCGTCGGGGTGCAGAGTCAACTTGCTGCCGTTATAGACAATCTCCAGCCAGCCCTCGCTGACCAGCGTGAAGGTGTAGGCGGCCATGAACCCCTGTGTCCTGTTGGCACGAAAGGTTATGGCAGCATCGGTCTCGTTGCAGAACATCTTTCCTTCTCAGTTGTCAACCGGCAGCTTGCCGTGCATCTTAATCCATGCTTCGCTCAAACTATACATCTTGGGTGCAAAGATATGAAAATAAATTGACATTGTATCGTTTCAGACAATTTTTGTGTTGTTTCAGATTTCCGTGTGTAGTGTTTTTGCCGTATCTTTGCATCGCCAATTCAAATACGTTATAAAATAAATGTTTAATTTAAAAAAAACAATCAAAATTATGGATGCAAAAAAATCTATTGAAGCCCTTCAGTTTTTCGTAACAGGCCTGACAGAAGGCGCATTGGTTCACAAGATGCAAGGTCAGATTTTCAAGTCGCAGGGTTTCGAGAAACTCGGAAAGAAGTACGTTGACCACTTCACAGAGGAGATGGAGTGGGTGGAAAAGTTTGTCGAGCGCATTCTCGACCTTGGTGGCGAGATTAAGTTCGACGGTGCCAAGAGCCGCGAGCTGATTAGCAACCCCATCGAGTACATCAAGGCCGACCTCGACATTCAGAAGGCTGGCGTAGACCTGCTCTACAAGTGCATGGAGACGCTGACCAACGACCCCACCACCTACGACATCATGAAGGCCTATCTGGCCGACGAGGAGGAAGACCTCTACTGGAGCCA
Source organism: uncultured Prevotellaceae bacterium (assembly GCA_902776685.1). Classification (GTDB taxonomy): domain Bacteria; phylum Bacteroidota; class Bacteroidia; order Bacteroidales; family Bacteroidaceae; genus Prevotella. The sequence goes on along the minus strand of CACYRB010000018.1, from coordinate 1,325 downwards.
GGGCGCACTGGAGATGATTGAGTGTATCGGCGCACAGAACTGGTTGTTCACCCAGATTTGATTTGTAAACTTACCCTAAAATTCTCTACGAAAATGAAAGAACAAGTATTACAAGCTATGCGCGAGGCAGGCAAACCTGTTTCGGCCGGCGACGTAACGAAGGCGCTGGGTGCCGACCGTAAGGAAGTTGACAAGGCTTTTGCTGCACTGAAAAAGGAGGGTGCCATCGTGTCGCCCGTGCGGTGCAAGTGGGAGCCTGCCCAGTAGTTCGCAGCACACAGTGTGCTGTTGAAAAAAACTCTCATGGCTTCATTGATGTGAGAACATCACGATGCAAATAATTTTTTTCTTCACAGAAGGGACAGCAGGTCGGAGTGACTTAGCGGTAACGCAGAAAGACACCAAACCTCGCTGTCCCGTTTTTTGCAAAAAAACACAAGAGGTGAGGAATGCTTATGTCTTGGAAAGTTATATGGGCCATATAACCGAGCTATATGGGCCATATAACTGACCTATATGGGCCATATAACATTCCAAAAGTTTGTGTTTTACATTCTCTTCCTGTTCACTATATCGTCTTTCTTTAGCCTTCGGCCGAAGATACTCACGTTTGAGAAAACCAAAATAAAATTTGGTTTTCTGCTCACTTAATTGTATCTTTGACTGACGCCGAAGGTAGGCAGCATCTCAACTATAAAATACCCTGCATTATAGCCGCCCCTTATCAAGGGGCTCTAAATGTATTGTATTCAATTTAAATAAATTTCTCACACTCAAGAATGAAAATATTATTTGCATTCTCTTCGTTTAATCGAAATTTTGCACTATCTTTGCACGCGAAAAGGACAGCGTGTGCCCTTATGAATAGCGAATAAAGACGAAAAAAATGAGTAAACTGATTGTCCCGAATGATTATAAGGCTCTGTTGAACCGACACCAGACAGAGCAGGGAATAAAACTGATTAAGGAATTTTTCCAACAGAATTTGTCAACAGAGTTGCGGTTGCGCCGTGTGACGGCTCCGCTGTTTGTATTGAAAGGTCTTGGCATCAACGACGACCTGAACGGTGTGGAGCGCCCCGTGACGTTTCCCATCAAGGACCTCGACGATGCCTGTGCCGAGGTGGTGCACTCGCTGGCCAAGTGGAAACGCCTGTCGCTGGCCGAGTATGCCATTGAGCCGGGCTACGGCATCTATACCGACATGAATGCCATCCGTGCCGACGAAGAGCTCGACAACCTGCACTCACTCTATGTGGACCAGTGGGACTGGGAAGCCGTCATCACCCGCGAACAGCGCACGCTGGGCTTCTTACGCAGCATCG
>CACYRB010000017.1 GCA_902776685.1 uncultured Prevotellaceae bacterium | reverse complement strand
TTACTTTGCACTCGCTATGAGACGCATAGCCTTCGATTATTAACAAAACAAATTTCATACAAGTATGAGTAACATTTGCAAGACAGTAACCCTGCGTACACGTAAGATAAAGAAAGGTACGCAACTGAGCTTCTGCCTTGACTACTATCCCGGCTACAGGGATGAGTCAACCATGAAGGTACAGCGACATGAGTCGCTTGGCATCTACATCCCGTTCTCAGCTGTTTCTTGGGCACTATGATACTCCACAACAGTTGGAATGTCTTGTCCCTTTTCATCAAATGCCATCGCCCAATTGTGTTGAGCGCATAGTTCTGACGAAGTCGCAGAAAGCAGAGTGACTGCTAATATTTGAAATAGTCTTTTCATCTTATGATTGTTTTTGAGTTTGACGGAGTAAATACCATGCTGATGTAGTATAGAAGTTGCGAAGATATGGAATGTTGGCAAAGAAAGTCCACTGGCGGCGAGGATTTATGTGGAACTTCTGCTTGTAGTGTGGGTTGATGAGCCAAAGGGTGCGCTTGCAAATGGTATAACCGACCTCGGGAACCAGTCGTTCAAAGCTCTCTACAGTCATCCGCGAGACTCGTATGCTCATCAGTTCACCAATATTACTTGTCGTGGCTCCGCTTGTCTTCAACAGGTCTTTGTAGAGTGGCTTTGGCAGCAGATGAATGAAAGGAAGTTTGGAGGCCAGACCAACGCTTATTTGCTGATGGCCTCCAAATGGGTTCTGCCAGGCAGGAAAACCAAAGAAAGCGATGCCATCTTGTTTGAGGAAGTGTTTGATGTGAAGAAGAAAGTCTCGTTTGTATTTTGGTTCAATGTGCTCTATCACATCGTGAACAAGTACGAGGTCGTAGCGTTCATCCTCCGTCTTTGGCTCTTCTGAAAGGAGAAAATTTTGACAAATAAAAGTGCCTCGCTGATGGCATTCTGTGAAGAAAGTCTGTGCTTCATTGATTCGACTTTGACAGATGTCTATTCCAGTCACTTTACAACCCTTTTCTGCGAAGGGAAGCAGATTGCCGCCCTCGCCACAACCTATTTCCAGCACACGGGTGTCTGGCGTTAGTTTGATGTATGTATTCAGATATTCCATGTAGAATGTCTGGGCTGTGTTTGCCAATTCGCAGAAGTATTGTTTGCGGTTCAAATGTCGCTGCTGCATCGTCTTTTCTTGTTTTGCTTCTCTATAGGGATAGATACCACAAAGCAAGAAAAGACTGCACGATTTCGGAAGAGAAATTACCATGTGATGCGGATTCCTATTGGCAAGGAGAACGTGAATGGGTGTTCTGTGCGGTAGGTCTCGATGTTGCTGCCCGTCGGGATGTAGTATTGCAGACTTGGCTCTGCAAAGAAGCCAATGTTAGGTGTGAGGTTATATTGCAAGCCAAGACCAGTACCTACCGACCACTGCAACGGAGCATGAAGAATGGACTTCTCTTCCAGTTCTTTCATTCCATTAACGAAACAGCTTGTGCTGAACGGAGCATAAACAGGTATCTCCAACTTCGCGCCAAGACTTCCGTATAGGTTCCATCTTCTTACATCATATATATTATATGTACCCTTCAGAGGTATGCCGAGGTAATGGATAGCCTGCTGCTCACGGATGGCGTTCCCGTCTGTGCCTATCTCAAATTCTGACTTTAGACGGCTATAACTCAAGCCTGTCTCTAAGCCAAAACGACTATTCAGTTTGTACTTCAATGCCAACGAGAAGGTGACGGGCATATAGTGATGAGTCGTACGTTCTATCTTGTCCGCATCAGGCCGAGCAGCGTTGTTTTGGGCTATCTTCAGCAAGATTTGGTACGTCTTATAGTCAATGTCAAGGGTTCCGCTCTGTAATGCCTCGGCATAATCGCTCCATTTGTCGAAGGAGCGGATAGGGGGAACTTCGCTTATTATATCCGTCATCTCCTTTTCTGTGAAAATAAACGGACGGTTAGCATTCTGTTCACCCATACTACCTGTGTATGCCAAATCTACAGACCACTTCTGTCTATCCTTAATCTCTGTGGACTTTTCCGGGAACAGGTCTGCTATATTTATATCTTTGTCTGGACGCAAGTCGGGCAGTGGCTTGTTGTTGTGTAAGATGGTCGTCGTGTCGGTACTCTCTTTTTCTTCGTCAGTATGATGGAGCGTGTCAGCAGGAGCAAGACTATCTACTGGAACATCTTTGACAGGGGCAATGGCTATTTGCTGTGTCGCAACTATTGGAATGGCAGGAGTTCCTTGCCCTATCGTCGGAGTACCTTCATCATCATGCTTTGTATCAGGCGTAGTCTGTTCTTGTTTTGTTACTATTGGTTGCGGCACGTCAGTGGTCTTTCCCGTTTTATAAAGATATATGGCCAAAGGCAACAGAAGTGGCATGAGCCACAACAGCCAATACTGTGCAAGTGACTTCTGCAACATTTTCTTTGCCCGTGACAGTTGTGACGATGAAGAATGGGCTGCAATTCCAAGGATTTCGGCAATTTCCTTATGCGACATTTCTTGGATGACCGCCAACTTGAACACCTGTCCATAGCCTTTGGGCAGCGCATCTACAGCCGTCATCAGTTCTTCCATAGTTGGTAACGGCTTGTCTTCAGTTGGAATAGGTTCCCCAGGAAGTTCTTCTTCTGAGAGAGTGGAAAGCGAAAGCATTGCGGGATCATGATGCCGCTGCATATAGCGTCGGGCAACATTGGTTGCAATACTTGTCAGCCATGCCTCAAAACGTTGTGGATTATGCAGTTGGTCTATCTTGGCAAAGGCCAATAGAAATGCATCATGTGCCAATTCCTCTGCCACTTGGCGATTGCCTACGATGCGTTGGCATATCTCCGTCATACGTCGGTGATATGCCCTATATAGGCTTCCAAGAGCAGTCTCATCGCCCTGTCGCCCTCGCTCTATGAGTTGGATTTCATCCTTCATTTTCCCGTTCGGCAGAGTAAACGCGTTTGCTCTGCTCTCACTTAATCAAAACGTTGTTCTATGTCCATCGAAAACATTCTGCCTCTATTGACATAGATACCACTTTTCCAAAAAGACTGCACGGGAATTACAACTTTTTTTCAAACATGGGTCACTTTATGTCTTTTAAGCAACCAAATAGCAGTTATATCGCTCATCTCTTCGTGTTCCCGTTCTCCTGCATCAAGAATTTCCGAATCTTTTCTTTGCTTGGCAACTGTAACTCATATCGGGCAACAAATAGTTGGGGATCTGTGAATGGAGTAAGATATTCCACCATTTCCTGTCCATACTCTGTACATAGGAGCAGGCCTACAGGTGGATTGTCGTCGGGTTGCATATAGTGTTTGCGATAATACTCAATGTACATGTTGAGTTGTGCAACATCTGCATAGTCCAGCCTATGGGCTTTGAGTTCCACGATGCAATGGCATTTCAAAATGCGATGATAGAACACCAAATCTGCCTTGTAATAACGGTCGTCTATCAATAACCTCTTCTGCTCTTCTTCAAGGCAGAACCCCATGCCCAATTCCATGATGAAAGCTTTCAGATGGCTTACGATTGCTGCTTCTAAATCATTCTCATCTATTGCATCTTTGGAAGAAAGACCCAGGAATTCAAAGTAATAAGGGGATTTGACATCCTGCTCAAAGGTTGGTCGCTCAGCTGTTCCGTTTATCTTTTTACTGAGCAATTCAGGCATCTTACTCCACCCACTACGGGCATAGTAGTTGGTGTCTATCTGTCGCTGTAATTCTCTTACGCTCCAAGGTCCACGCATTGCCTCAATAGCATAAAATGCTCGCTGCATGGAATCTTCGACATGGAGAAGTTGAACAATATGTGTGAAAGAAAGTCGGTCGAATAAAGCCTGTGGAATAGTTTTTACACTCCCATCAGACAAACTCATGGCAAAGCCATCAGGAGAAATCCCAGTAACTCGTGATAATTCTATTGTAACTCAAAGGTTTAGAGTTTGACAATATAAACCTATGGTTTTCATTTTGAAAACGTGGCTTTTAGCCATTGAAAACATGGTCTTTAGCCATTGAAAACATGGCTTTTAGCCATTGAAAACCTTAGGGTTTCGTCTCAAAAGATGGTCTTTTTGAATTCTAAACCGGCTCGCTATCGGGCGAGTCGTTGAAAAGATTATCGGCCTGTAGCAGTTCATCGGCATCAAACCAAGTATTCAACTTGTTTTTTGCCTTTTGCTTTACCTCTTCCGAGACCTCGCCCCAGACCTTATGCAACACGTAAACCAAGACGGCCAAATCGTCGCCCAGTCCGGCGATGGGAATAGCGTCGGGAATAACATCGAGCGGACTGATGAGGTAGCCTAATGCCCCGATAATGATAGCCTTGTCTTTGAACGAAACTTTATCGTTTTCGAGTGTGTAATACAACAACAACGCAGCATATACCAACTTGGCTCCTGCTCGTTTGGCTATTCGCGAGATTTTTTCTACAAACTTCTCTCTCGAAAACTTATCCTTATACGACATAAAGTCGGGTAATTGTGTCATATCTAACTAACTTTAATTCAACAATAATTATTTTTACTTATACTTGAGAACCGCATCGATATATTTCTCTATATCAGCTTGATACAGTTTCCTTAGTTTTGTCTTTATCCACAATTTCATAATGGCCCAGCAAATGACCGCAAGCACCAAGCCTATCGCAATGCCGACAAACACGAACAATTCTCTGCCTGGCAAACGTTCGGGAGGGAAAGCTGCAATGACGAGGATGGGCAATATAATGAGTATGCCCAACACCACGTAGCGTGTCTTTTCCGAACCTTCACTATCGAGAATTGCCTGCTTGTCAAAGAGATAGTCGTCGAGCTCGGCACGAGTAATGCCGAAGTCTTCCATTTTGGGAAAATCCGGCAAATCGCCAAACTTTGCTATTCTGTTCGTGACACTATGTTCGTAGTCATTTAATATTGGGTCCATCATGTAGTATAACGTATTTTTGCTTGTTTTATTGTGTTACACGTCAAGAACGGCTACACCATTCAACTTTTCCATATAGAGCTGATAAGCCTCTGCCATCGTCACGGGCAAACGGCTTTCATAATCGGAAACATTGAGCCCCACTGGAGTCTTACCCAACTTGTCCAAGCGGGTTGCCAACACATCCATCGTAATTTTATCGGGTGAGAGTGCCGGTTGGAAAACGGTTTCACCTTCCGCATCGGCAGTCGTACTCTCAAAGACCAGCCCTGCCTCTCTCATCTCCTGAAGCAAATCGGCTGCTACGCGCATAGGGATTCCCGTTTCCGTTTTCAGTTGCAAGGCCGTGTATGGCTTTCCACCCTCATCAAGCCGACGACATATCTTTCCCAGCAATACGGCACTTAGCACAAACCGGTCGTGGTGACTAAGTTGTCCGTCATCGTTCAGAAAACTGAATGCTTCAAGGTTTTGGTTCGTATAACTCAATTCGGCTCCGAAAAGACAAATCGTCCAAGAAATCTGTACCCACAACATGAACAAAGGGAGTGCGGCAAAAGAACCGTAAATGGCATTATAACTGGAAAGAAATATCTGAGAATGAATGTAGAAGAACTGTAACATTTGCATGGCTACTCCTGCCAAGATTCCCGGAGCCAAGGCACTCATAAAGCGCACACGCGTGTTGGGCATGAACATATACATCCCGACAAACACCGCAGACATCAGTATATAAGGCATCAGCCAAAGGAGAAACCTCAGCAACGGCCCTATAAGAACCGACTGACTGGCTATTGTAGAGACAAAGATTGAAAGACCTGAAGTGACAACAATAATAATAGGTACAAGGAAAAAAATTGCAAGATAGTCGGTGCTTCTTCGAATGAAACTACGTTGCGACTTCACTTGCCAAATGTCGTTGAAGGCCTGTTCCACATTGCGAGTCAGCATGAGAACCGTCCAAAGCATGAAGACAAAACCGATACCTAAAATAATGCCACTGCGGGCATGAACTAAGTAGGAATTAACAAAGCCGATAATGGTATCTGCCACCTGAGGTTGACTCGACAATACGTCGCGAAACCAAACTTCTATATATTTCGAGAAGCCGAACCCACGTGCGATGGCAAACACCACGGCCACTATCGGCACGATAGCTAACAACGTGCTGTAAGTGAGTGCCGAAGCCCGGTCCATCACACCTTTTGTCGTGAAAAACTTTATGGCCAGCAGTAATTTCTTCAGGACGCTATAGGTAAATCGCCGCAACCAACAGCTCCCTTCAGGCAACGGCTGCCACAAGTCATGGGTGAAGAAAAGGTTTATTTGTTTCAAATTCATGTTGTTGATTCAGATTACCTTTTTTTACATTTGTGCATTTACACATCAATGCCACATGCATAGAAGAAAAAAAACAGTACCCCTATAAGCCGGGTTCTGTACGCCACATTACAAATAGGCGTGCCTGCCATTTATCTAAGCCGACGAGTCACCCCACGGCTTTAGCGTTCTACCCTCCGTCGCCAAAAAGTCGGGCGGGCAACCCTCAAACGACGGTTTACATGAACTTACAGCCTCCAGCAGATACAGCCCGACGATCACCCGCCGGCTGGTGAGCTCTTACCTCACCTTCTCACCCTTACCTCAGAAGCGTACAACCGAAGTCTACACCCGAAGAGGCGGTTATTTTCTTCTATCTTCACCCACTGTCACCAACGGCTTCCATTTTCAGAAGTGGAGCGCCCTATGCTGCCCGGACTTTCCTCTCGCATCTACAAACGATACCAGCGGCAGGCCGGGGTGCTGTTTTCTTAACGGGCACAAAAGTACGAAAAAAACTCGAATTCCTTTCAACCTTTCAACTTTTTTTTATACCTTTGCAAATTGAAATTTTATGTTTCATGTTTTTAATAGACAATTCACATATCATTAATACATATATATTGTGGCTGAAACAAAATACATCTTTGTGACCGGTGGTGTGGTTTCCTCTTTGGGAAAAGGCATCATCTCGTCGTCTATCGGTAAGCTTCTTCAAGCAAGAGGCTACAACATTACCATCCAGAAAATGGACCCGTACATCAACATCGACCCTGGTACGCTCAACCCCTATGAACACGGAGAATGCTACGTAACCGTCGACGGTATGGAAACCGACCTCGACCTGGGCCACTACGAGCGGTTCACCGGCATTCAAACCACGCGTGCCAACTCGCTCACGACGGGACGCATCTACAAAGCCGTCATCGACAAAGAGCGCCGAGGCGACTATCTCGGAAAGACCATTCAGGTGGTGCCCCATATTACCGACGAGATTAAACGACGCATCAAACTGCTCGGCGAGAAATACCACTACGACTTTGTTATTACCGAAATTGGTGGAACCATCGGCGACATCGAGAGTGCACCGTTCATGGAAGCCATCCGACAGATGAAATGGGAACTTGGCCGTAATGCCTGTTGCGTTCACCTGACCTACGTTCCCTATCTGAAAGCAGCCGGCGAGCTGAAGACAAAGCCCACACAACACTCCGTAAAAGAATTACAGAGCGTTGGTATTCAGCCCGACGTTCTGGTGCTTCGCACAGAGAAACACCTCGACGACAACATTCGCAAGAAGGTGGCAGCATTCTGTAATGTCGACTTCGATTGTGTTGTTCAGAGCGAAGACCTGCCAAGCATCTACGAGGTGCCGGTCAACATGCAGAATCAAGGTCTTGACACCGCCATCCTTAATAAAATCGGTGAGCCTATAGGCGAGACTCCAGAACTTGGTCCTTGGCGTAAATTCCTCGAGCGCAGGAAGAAGGCAAAACAGGAAGTCCACATCGGTCTTGTAGGCAAATACGACCTTCAGGACGCCTATAAGAGTATTCGCGAAAGTCTCTCACAGGCAGGAACTTACAACGACCACAAAACCATTCTACATTTTGTAAATTCCGAGACCATTACCGAAGAAAATGTTGCCGAGAAACTTAAGGACATGAATGGTGTCGTCATTTGTCCGGGCTTCGGTCAACGGGGCATTGAAGGAAAAATTGTAGCCGCCCACTACACCCGCACCCACGACATTCCCACTTTCGGCATCTGTCTTGGTATGCAGATGATGGTCATTGAGTTTGCTCGCAACGTGCTTGGCTATTCCGACGCCAATTCCCGCGAGATGGACAAGATTACGCAACACAACGTCATCGACATCATGGAGGAGCAGAAGACCATTACCAACATGGGAGGTACTATGCGACTTGGCGCATACGAGTGCGTGCTGAAACAAGGGTCGCGTGTATTCGACATCTACAAACAAGAGTTCATTCAGGAACGCCACCGTCACCGTTATGAGTTTAACAACGACTTCCAACAGGAATACGAGCGCAACGGTATGCATTGTGTAGGCCGCAATCCCGAGTCGGCACTGGTAGAAATTATTGAGATTCCAACGTTGAAATGGTATATAGGCACTCAGTTCCATCCCGAATACCAGTCAACCGTATTGAAACCCCACCCATTGTTCGTAGACTTTATTAAAAACGCAATAGAAAACAAATAGAAATATGGATAAGAACACCATCACAGGCTTCGTCTTAATCGCCATTGTCCTGATAGGTTTCAGTTGGTATAGCAAACCATCTGAAGAGCAGCAACGAGCTGCATTTGTTCAGGACCCCATCCGCAAAGTGGAACAGCAGAAGGCGGAAGCCGCGAAGAAACAAGCTGCTAAGAAGGCCGCCGAAGAAAAAGCAAAGCAGGAAGCCGACACCACGGCCCTATTCCATGCGGCCATGCAACCCACGACGGCCACTCCCGTCGTACTTAAAAACGACAAAGTGGAGCTGACACTTTCCTCCAAAGGAGCCACCGTAGAAAAGGCCGTTGTCAAAGGCTATAAAGACCGCAACGGGAAACCCGACGTGACTCTTTTTGACGGAAAGGAGCAGCAACTCAACTTCCTACTTGCCACGAAAGAGGCCAATATTGCTACGCAAGACCTTAATTTTAAGGTTGAGGAAGCAAGCGACACCGCCGTCACCTTCGTAGCCTATGCCGGAAACGACAGACTCATTGCCTTGCACTACCATCTCGCCGAAGACTACCTGTTGCATATGGGATTGCAAGTGCATGGTATGCAAGGATTGTTTGCACCCAACTATGGCCAAATTGATGTCAACTGGAAGGGAAAGCTTCGCCAGCAAGAACGCGGATTCACCTTTGAGAACCGCTACGCTACACTTACCTATAAAGAGAAAGACAACAGCACCGACTATCTGAACGAGACGAAGGAAGAGGTTGACAAGCCCATAGAGGAAGCCCTCGACTGGGTGGCATTCAAGGACCAGTTCTTCTCGGCCATCATGATTGCGAAAAACGGTTTTTCGAGTAACGCCTTGCTGACGAGTATTCCTCAGGAAAAGGGTTCGGGCTACCTGAAGCAATACGAGGCCAAGTTGAAGACGGCTTTCGACCCAACCGGAAAGGAGATTACCGAACTGGAATTCTATTTCGGCCCCAACGATTTCCGTATTCTTCAAAACGCCAGTGAGTCAAGTTCGTTTGGGAAAGACCTTGAACTGAAGAAACTGGTCTATCTTGGTTGGCCCATCGTGCGCTGGATTAACCGTTTCTTCACCATCTACGTCTTCGACTGGCTCTCAAAGATTTTCCCGATGGGCATTGTGCTCATTCTCATCACCTTGCTGCTCAAGGCCATCACCTATCCTTTGGTCAAAAAGAGCTACATGTCGAGTGCGAAGATGCGCGTACTCAAGCCGAAACTTGAAGAGGCGACCAAACAATACAATAATCCAGAAGACCAGATGCAAAAGCAACAGGCTATGATGCAAGAGTATGCCAAGTATGGTGTCTCTCCCCTATCCGGCTGTCTGCCCATGCTCATTCAGATGCCTATCTGGATTGCCATGTTCAACTTCGTACCCAACGCCATCCAACTACGCGGCGAGAAGTTCCTGTGGATTGACGACCTCTCAACCTACGACCCCATCGTAGAATGGGGAACCCACATCTGGGGCATCGGCGACCACCTCTCACTCACCTGCATACTCTTTTGTGTGGCCAACGTGCTCTATTCGTGGATGACCATGCGCCAGCAACGCGACCAGATGGTGGGTCAGCAGGCTGAACAAATGAAGATGATGCAATGGATGATGTACCTCATGCCGTTGATGTTCTTCTTCATGTTCAACGACTATTCCAGCGGACTGAACTTCTACTATTTCGTGTCGCTCTTCATGAGTGCCGCCATCATGTTCATCTTGCGCAAGACGACCAATGACGAAAAGTTGCTTGCCATTCTTGAGGCCCGATACAAAGAGAACAAGAACAACCCGAAAAAGACCAGTGGCCTGGCTGCACGTCTCCAAGCCATGCAAGAGCAGCAACAAGAGATGCTTCGCAAGCGTCAGGAACTTGAACGCAAGAAGAGCCAGCTGAACAAGAAATAATGCGAACATAAAAAAAGGTAGTTCAACGCATATAACAAAAAAGAGAACCTATCAAGGGCAATGAAACATTCCCTCAACAGGTTCTCTTTATATTTATATATTCTGTCTGAACTATCGAATTGTCACTTGTGTGGCTCCATAGCCATACTCGCGGAACAAGGCATCCTGGTAAAGGAAGGTCTTATAGCGGTAGTGCAACTCGTGGATAATGGCCTGGCGGAGCACACCTTCCCCCTTGCCGTGGATGAAGATGAGCCGCTGGCCTTTGCGCTTTTTGTTTTCTTCTATCGTTTTGCGGAACACATCGAGCTGATAATTCAATATGTCGGCATTGGACATGCCTGCCGTGGTTTCCAGCAACTCGTTGGCATGGAGGTCAACAACAACGGCTCCCTCGTCGCCTACACGCTTTTGCGGTTGGTGCTTTTTCTGCGGTTCGTCCTTGCCGTACATTTGCTTTTTTATGGCGTCGGCATCAACGACAAGCGGGCGTGCCACATCATCGTTCTCGACAATCGTATAGAGCAGGGCGGGTTGCTCGAAGAAGTCGTTTTCACGGAACGTGTGCAGCTTATAGAACTTCACGGCATCAATGCGCATCTGAACATCTATCGAAGGCTTCAACTGAAAAGGTTTCTCGCGTTTATATGCCAGTAGCTGAACAGCAATGCGCGACAAGTCGTTCAAATCTTCGCGACCTATTTCTTCGATAAACTCTTTCGTGTTCGGCTCTACCTCCATCGTGGAGCGCAGCGTCCAGCTGTTACCTTCAGCCACGAGGCAGGTGAAGCGCACATAGTAGTTGGAGTCGTTGACAAAATAGCACTCAAATCGCGTATTTGAGATTTCCTTGACATCGACCGGAACAAAGGCCAGATAGCAGCTGAGCACGTTGCCGCCTTTTCGTTCCTCTACCGGCGCACGGAATGCGATTTCGCCCTCCGAGGGGTCGTCGGAAGCTTTAGGCACCACTGCTTTTTGTCTTTTGTCGTCAGTCTCTTGTTTCATGGGACTGACCATGTTTGAAGTCGAGTAGTTTTCGTCGGCCACAACGACGACGTCGGTCACCGACATGGGTATTTCAAACCCGTCGCTATCTTCGACGAGTACCGTGTTTTTATCGCGGAAGCCTGAAACGACTCCCCCGCCGACTTCATTCAGGAATCTTACTTTATCGCCTTTTTTCATATCTCTGCTTTATACTATAATAACAAATGCATAATTCCTAATTAACTTATGAATTATGCATTTATTTTGAGCCTTACGGCTGATTGGCTTTCGCCTATCCGAGCCTTACGACTGATTGGCTTTCGCCTATCCGAGCCTCTTGTCGGATTCGAACCAACGACCCCGAGATTACAAATCACGTGCTCTGGCCAACTGAGCTAAAGAGGCGGGTGGGCAAGCTCCTTATATCGCGCCGCTACAACCTCCTGCCCTTGCTACGTTCCCGTCCTGGGGGATTGAGAGGGAGCTGGCCGTATAAGACTTACCCATGTTTTCAAATATCTTTTTGCTTCGCGCAATCAATCGGGGAATGCCTCTTGATGCATTTTGCGCCGCAAAGGTAAGAAAAAAAAGAGGAATAAAAAAATAAAATTGTAAAAAAATACTCGTTTCGGCTATTTTTATTACCTTTGCAAAAAATTAGAAAAAGAAAATAATGATTGACAAGAAAACAATAGCCCAGGTGAAGGCTTTTGCCCGCATCGACGGTGCATTGCTCTCGCTGATATGGATTGCAAGTTTTGTCATTACCGTCATGCAACCGACGAATATCTTAGGGCAGGTTCTCGTTCTTTGCACTCCGTTTTTTGTGGGGTGGCGACTGACCAAGTTCCGCAACAATGCGCTCGACGGCATCATCTCGTTCCGACGTGCCTACGCATATTGTTTCTATACCTTCATCTATGCCGCGCTCATCTTTGCCATTGTGCAATATGTTTATTTCCGTTTCCTCGACCAGGGGCGATTCATGTCGATGATGGTCGAGACGCTGAATGCCGTTGCACCCATCTACGAGAAGAACGGTGTTCCCAAAGAGCAGATTGACGAGGTTTCGAAAACCATCATGAGGACGTCGCCGGCAGAAATGACCTTTATCTTTATGATTCAGAACATATTGGTTGGTCTTTTCACGAGCATCTTAATTGCTGCGTTCTGCCGTAAATCACGATAACGCCTCATTAGGAGATAAGGAGTTAAGACGATACTTCAACCGTTCAACATTTCAACATTTCAACATTTCAACCGTAGAACATTTCAACATTTCAAATATGGATATTTCAGTCATCATACCGCTTTACAAAGAAGAAGAATCATTGCCCGAACTTCACGAGTGGATTGACCGCGTGATGCAGGCAAACCATTTTTCGTATGAAACAATCTTTGTAGACGATGGTTCAACCGACAAGTCGTGGGCAGTCATCGAGGAAATGAAATCGAAATGCCCCGACATTCGCGCCATAAAGTTTCGTCGAAACTATGGCAAGAGCCCTGCCCTCTATTGCGGGTTCAAGGAGGCAGAAGGCGATGTCGTCATCACGATGGACGCCGACTTGCAAGATTCTCCCGACGAGATTCCCGAGCTCTACCGCATGATTACCGAAGACGGCTACGACCTGGTTTCCGGTTATAAGCAGAAGCGCTACGACCCGCTCTCGAAAACGCTTCCCACAAAGTTGTTCAACGCCACGGCACGTCGCATCAGCGGCATTCACAACCTGCACGACTTCAACTGCGGTCTGAAAGCCTACAGGAAAGATGTGGTGAAGAACATCGAGGTGTATGGCGAGATGCACCGCTACATCCCCTATCTGGCCAAGAATGCGGGATTCGACAAGATTGGCGAGAAGGTGGTTCACCATCAGGCCCGCAAGTACGGTAAGTCGAAGTTCGGGCTCAACCGCTTTGTCAACGGCTATCTCGACCTGCTTACGCTTTGGTTTCTCAGCAGCTTCGGCAAGCAGCCCATGCACGTGTTCGGCTTCCTCGGCACCATCATGTTCTTCATTGGCTTCATTGCCGCATTCATCATCGGAGCAGGCAAGCTTTGGTGCCTGGCCAAGGGCATTCCGCAACGCCTGGTCACCGACTCGCCTTATTTCTACATCTCGCTGACCATGATGCTCATGGGTACGCAACTCTTCCTGACGGGGTTTGTTGCCGACCTGGTGAGCCGCTCGTCGAACAGCAGGAACGATTACCAGATAGCCAAGACCATATGAAAGCACGAAGACCCGGCAACTACTATGCGGTGCTATTGTCCGCGCTCTTGTTTGCGGCATGCTCGTCGATTGACTGCCCGCTGAACAATGCCGTCTATACGTCATACAAGCTGAAGGGCGACGTCGGTATGCTCTCCAGGATGCTCACCGTGACCTCACCCGTCGACTCGTCGCGCGACACCCTGCTCATCAACCTTGCCGCCAACGTCGACAGCTTCATCCTGCCCATCAGCTACAACCGGCCGGAAGACGTGTTCCACTTCACCCTTACCGACCAAGACGGCAACGAGACCACCGACGAGGTTCGCGTGACGAAGGACAATCAGCCTCACTTCGAATCGATAGAGTGCGGCCCGTCGTTCTTCCACACCATTACCGGCGTGACCTGCACCAACAACGCAATAGAGAAAATCGAGATAAACAATAAAAATGTAAACTACGATGCAAGCAAAGCACATTTCTACATCTATTTCAAAGGCGATTCTGAGTAGTCTGCTCGTGCTGCTTGCACCGTTGGCAGCATTTGGTCATCAGAGCCCCGACGACGGTGAACAACCCGCCGAAACGCCGGCCGACTCCGTAAGGTTCTTTCGCGGCGTCGCCGTCTCGGTCGACCTGGTCGGCCCGGCGCAAATGGTCATTGGCGACTATGGCCAGTACGAAGCCGCCGTGCGCATCAACCTGCGCGACAAATACTTTCCGATAGTCGAGGTCGGTCTCGGCAAGGCCGATGCCGAAGAGGCCACCACGAACGTAAGCTATAAGACCTCGGCCCCCTATCTGCGTCTGGGATGCGACTTCAACCTGATGAAGAACAAACACGACGTCTACCGCGTCTACGGCGGATTCCGCTACGGCCTCACCTCGTTCAAGTACGACCTCGACAGCCCCGGCACCACCGACCCCGTCTGGCTCGACCATGCCGACTACGGCGTGGAGGGAGCATCGTGCTCCTATCACTGGCTGGAGGGCGTTGTCGGCATCGACGCCAAGTTGTGGCGAAACCTTCGGCTCGGCTGGAGCGTGCGCTACAAGCGCCGTCTGCTCCACGACGACGGACCGCTCGACAACTCATGGTACGTTCCCGGCTACGGCAAGCAGGGCGGCACACGACTGGGCGGAACGTTTAACATCATCTTCGAGCTATGAGCAAGAAATCAGCATGGTGGCAGATTCCATTCCTCCTTGCCCTCGTCGCCGGCACCATCTACGTCATTCGCGAGGCAAACAACAGCCCCTACCAACGCCATGAGGGTCACATCTTCGGAACCACCTACCACATCACCTACCAGAGCCGCGACAACCTGCAGGCGGGCATCATCGACGCGTTGCAAGAGGTCGATGCCTGCCTCTCCATGTTCAACGACACCTCCCTCATCGCGCGCATCAACCGCGGCGAACAGCCCGACGTCGCCGGCACCATGTTTGAAGAAGTGGTCAGCCTCGCCCTCGACATCTCCAAGGAAACCGGCGGCGCCTTCGACATCACCGTGGCTCCGCTCGTCAACGCATGGGGATTCGGATTCAAAAGCGGCAACATGCCGTCAAAAGAGCAAGTCGATAGCCTGATGCAACTTGTAGGCTACCAGAAAATCAGCCTCCAGCGCTCATCGCGACCGTCCGGCCGCACCGCCACCATCCTGCACAAGCAAGAGCCGCGCACCATGCTCGACTGCTCGGCCATCGCCAAGGGCTACGGGTGCGACGTCGTGGCCCGCTATCTCAAGCGTCACGACGTAAACAACTTCATGGTCGAGATAGGCGGCGAAGTGGTTGCCTACGGCGTGAATCCCGACAAACAGCCTTGGAACATCGGCATACAGAAACCGGTAGAAGAAACCCCGGGAAAGCCTTCCGGGCAAGGCGGCATACAGGAAATCATCTCGCTCTCGGGCAAAGCCCTCGCCACCAGCGGCAACTATCGCCGCTTCTACTATAAAGACGGGAAGAAATACGCCCACACCATCGACCCCGCCACCGGTCATCCCGTCGAGCACAGCCTGTTGTCGGCAACCGTCGTCGCCCCCGACTGCGCCACCGCCGACGCCTATGCCACCGCGCTCATGGTGATGGGGCTCGAACGGGCCAAGGCCTTCCTCGAACGCCACAGGCAACTCTCCGCATGGCTCATCTACGCCGATGCCGACGGCAACTACAAGACCCTTTCGTTTCCCGAGTGAAAACCCCGCGATTTCAAAGACATGAACCTACACCAGCTGCCACTCTTTCAGGGCATTGAGCACCGCGACATGCAGAACATCGTAGCCCACACGCGTTTCGACTTCCACAAGGCCGAAGCCGGACAAACCATTGTCTCCGAAGGCGACCCCATGCACCACCTGCTCTTCGTGCTTGGCGGCACCATTCACGCCACCCGACAATCAGACAGCCGCCGCTACAGCATCACCGAGACCCTCAACGCCCCGCTGCTCATCCATCCCGAACACCTCTTCGGCCTCCATCCCGCCTATCCGCGCACCATCGTCGCCGCCACCGACCTCCACCTCGTCGCCGTAGGCAAGGAAGACGTGCTGCGCCTGGCAAAAGAAAACCTCGTCTTCCAGCTCAACCTCAACAACATCCTCGCCACGCTTGCCCAGAAAGCCGTTCACCGAAGCTGGCGCGCCACGCCGCTCACCCTCCGCCAGCGCATTGTCCGCTTCTTCGAGTCGCACTGCTCGCACCCCGCAGGCCCCAAGACCATCAACATCACCATGCAAGAACTGGCTGCCGAGATTCACGAAAACAGAAACCACGTCTCGAAGACACTTCTCGACATGCAATCCGAAGGCCTGCTCCACGTCTCACGAGGCATCATCGCCATCCCCGCACTCGAAAAACTCCTCACACCGACCACCTGAGAACACTCCTCACCGCCTGCCGCCCCCTCGGGGCTTGAATAGAAAGGCTTCACCCACGCCGCGCGTGCACTCGCATTGTCGGTGTCGCTCATCACCCGAACACATGCGCAAAGTTACAACAACTTCCGCACATCTCCAAAAATCGCCCCTCGTGCAGTGCAAAAATCTGTTAAGAAACCCGCTCTTTACTGTTAAAAAAAGCAAACGACACGTTTGCACCCTGAGAACCAATCGTTTACGTCAAACGAACAATAGATTTACAGGGGGTAAGTGTAAAAAATGTAACATTGTAACATTGTAACATTGTAACAATAAGGATTTTCCAATACGCGATGAGGATGAGCGATGTTTTAAATTATTATTATTAAGGGTAAAATTAATACAAACTATAATAATATAATTTTTATTATAATATATAATATATATATTATATATTATAATAACCCATTAGTATGCATACGCATTTGGTGTATGTCCGTGGGGCTTATTGTTACAATGTTACAATGTTACAATGTTACAAAATCGCATCTTTCTGATTCGTTGACAACAACGAGAAAAATACTGTATAAAGGGTCTCCCAACGACTGACGACGAAAGGCAATGGGTATCAGACACTAACAAGGCATTAAGGGAAATTAACACATTTCGGGTGTTTTATTAACACATTTTTGCACTGCACGAGGGGTGATTTTTGGAGATGTGCGGAGAATGTTGTAACTTTGCACTATATCTCCATCGCCACGCACACACATTTTACGTTCACGATTTCACAATATTGTATTTGGCAAATTTCAGCAACAACTGTTTGGTTCCGGTGTTGCGGAAATCGACCGTGGCCTTCGTATTCTCGCCTGCTCCCTCCACTTTCACCACGGTTCCGATGCCAAAACGCTGGTGCTCGATGACGGTTCCAGGGGTGAGCGCCCCGACGCCAGTCGCCCTTGACGAAGAGGCAGACGCCGTTTGAGAGGCCGGTGCCGTGTGAGAGGCTGGCGGGATGCGTTTGAAGCGACCTGACGACAGGGCGATCCGCTCCTTGAACGACGGGCTGAACGGGTCGACGGGTGTCTCGGGCCTTCGGGGCGACGTCAGTTTGGGCATAGGGTCGGCACGGAACTGAGTGGCCACAGGTCGGGAGTTTTGAAAGCGTACACCGCGCGACGTTGGCGATGTGCCGGCAAGAGGGCTGCCCGAGGGCGCATCGGCATCGGCTTGTATGAGGCGCGGGTCAATGTCGCGGATGAAGCGCGAGGGCGAACCGAACTCCATCTTCCCATAGCGCCAACGGTTTTTCGCGCAGGTGAGTATGCAATGGCGCTCGGCGCGGGTGATGGCCACGTAGAGCAGGCGGCGCTCCTCCTCGAGCTCACGTAGCGATGCGGCCGACATGGCCGAAGGCAGGATGTTCTCTTCGAGTCCGACGACGAACACAGTGGGAAACTCCAGTCCCTTGGCGGCGTGGATGGTCATCAGGCTGACGCGGTCGGGGTCGGCATCGGTCTTGTCGGCATCGGTCAGCAGCGCCACCTCCTGCAAGTAGTCGGACAGGGCGGCCTGCGAAGCGCGGCCTTCCTCGGTGCGAATATCTACAAACTCCTGTATGCTCGAGAGCAATTCCTCAAGGTTCTCCTGGCGGCCGAGGCTCTCGGGGTCGGTGCCGCCATAGATGTCGGCAGCCACACCGCTCTCCTTGACAATGGCTTCGGCCAACTGGTAGGCATTGGTCGCCTGATTCTCGTTACGTTGCCGGAAGGTGGAGATGAGCTGGCAGAAGACGCTGATTTTTGCCAGCGTGCCGCCGCTGACGGCCAGCGCGTAGTCCGACGGGTTGTCGGCAACGGTCCACATGCTCACCGCGTGCTTCTGTGCCGTCTCGGCTATCTTCTGCAGGGTGGTGTTGCCGATGCCGCGCGCGGGATAGTTCACGATGCGCCGGAACGCCTCTTCGTCGTGCGGATTGACAATCAGGCGGAAGTAGGCAATGACATCCTTGATTTCCTTGCGCTGATAGAAGCTCATGCCGCCGTAGATGCGGTAGGGAATGCCCTGGCGCCGGAACTCCTCTTCGAACGCGCGGCTCTGCGCATTGGTGCGGTAGAGAATGGCGAAATGGCTGTAGGCGGCCTGCTCGGCTTTGCGAAGTCGGCGTATCTCGTTACTGACGATGCTCGCCTCTTCCTTGTCGGAATAGGCTTGACGGAGCTTGAGCCGCTCGCCTTCACCGCCCAGGCTATAGATGTCTTTGGGTATCTGGTGCTGGTTCTTCTTGATAAGGCTGTTTGCCGCCTGCACGATGAGCTGGGTGGAACGGTAGTTCTGCTCGAGCTTGAAGAGGCGGCTGTCGGGATACACCTGCTGAAACCTGAGGATGTTGTCGATGTTTGCCCCGCGAAAGGCATAGATGCTCTGGGCATCGTCGCCGACGACGGTGAGCCGGTGGTGCTCGCGGGTGAGCTGGAGGATGATGGCCTGCTGGGCATGGTTGGTGTCTTGATACTCGTCGACGAGCACATGACGGAAGCGGTCGGCATAGCGCAGGCGCACGTCGTCGTGGCTCTGGAAGAGCAGATAGGTGTTGAGCAGCAGGTCGTCGAAATCCATCGCGTTGGCATTCCGGCAACGAGCAGCATAGGAGGTGAAGACCTCGTGCAGACGAGGGATACGTGCCTGACGGTCGAGCTCTATCGCCTCACCGTTGGCCGCATACATCTCTGCCGTCACCAGCTGGTTCTTGGCTCTTGATATCTGAGCCATCACCGATGCGGGCTTGTAAATCTTGTCGTCGAGCCCCAACTCCTTGATGATGTTCTTCACGAGCGAACGGGCATCGGTCTCGTCGTAGATGGTATAGTTCGACTGGTAGCCTATGGCACCGGCCTCTATGCGCAGGATGCGGGCAAAGATGGAATGAAAGGTGCCCATATAGATTTGGCGGGCGTTCTCGTGGCCTACAAGGTTGCCGATGCGATTCTTCATTTCGTTGGCGGCCTTGTTGGTGAACGTCAGCGCAAGGATGTTCCAGGGCTTCATGCCTTGCTCGATGAGATAGGCAATCTTATACGTCAGCACACGGGTCTTACCCGATCCGGCACCGGCAATGACCAACTGAGGACCGTCGCAATATTCAACGGCCAGGCGCTGGCTCTCGTTCAAGTCGTTAATCAAATCCATCTTTTTTCGCTACGCTAATGAATAATGAATAATGAATAATGAAATCACTTTTCACTTTTCACTTATCACTTTTCACTTCTTATAGATTCCTCCCGACACGGTTTCGGGGTCGTAGTCCTGCCCTTCTTTCGGGAAGCTCGGCACATATTGCATCTGTATCTGTATCTGACGCTGACGCTTCTTCATGTAGGCGCTGGGCTCCTTCGAGCTGAACCGGCGCGGATTGGGGAGCGTGGCGGCGATGAGCGCACAATCGGCACGAGAGAGCTCCGTAGGCGACTTCTTGAAATGACGGTCGGCTACGGCCGACACGCCATAGATGCCGTCGCCCATCTCTATGGAATTAAGATAGACCTCCATGATGCGCTGCTTGCTCCAGAAAAGCTCGATGAGCACCGTGAAATAGGCCTCGAATCCCTTGCGCACCCAACTACGCCCAGGCCATAGAAACACGTTCTTCGCCGTCTGCTGGGTGATGGTGCTCCCACCCATCTTGCGCTTACCCGACTCACGGTTTCGCTTGGCCGCCTGCTGGATGGCCTCATAGTCGAAGCCGTGATGCAACAAGAAACGCTGGTCTTCGCTCGCCATCACGGCAACAGGCATGTGAGCCGACATCTTGTCTATCGGAATCCACTCATGATGCCACACAATGCTTCTGCCCTCGCCTACCTGCTCGGCCGCACGGATGAACATGAGCGGGGTGACATAGACGGGAACAAACCGAAAAAACAAAACGGCCAGAATGGTGCTACAAAAGAAGAACACCAACAACCGCCTGAGCCATTTTAACAAATACTTCATTCCAAAAAATGGGGCACAACTGGTGTGCCCCTTACGAAAAACGTAATTGAATCCTGTTTTAGAGCGTGCCGGCTTCCGCGTTCTGAATCATCTCAGGACTTGCATAGAGATAAACCTCTACACGGCGGTTGAGCTGCTGGCCCTCTTTCGTAGAGTTGTCGGCAACGGGGTCGGTACTACCCTTGCCAATGACATTCTTGAACTGGGCGGCACTCACGCCGAGCGACTTCAGATAGCTGACCACACTCTCGGCACGGCGCTCGCTCAACGGATTGTTAATGGCGTCGGTACCAGTAGAGTCGGTGTGACCATACACGTCAACATAGCAGTCGGCATTGTTCTTCAGCACCTGAGAGAATTTCTGCAGGTCCTGCTTCGACTGAGCATTCAGGTCGGCCTTGTTCTTGGCAAAGAGAATACCAGAGTCGAACGTCACCTTCACCATCTTCAGACCGTTGGCGTCGGTCACCTCTTCTACACGGGCGTTCTGAACGGCGGAGGCCGTCTCAGCTCTCACCTTGTCCATGTGGTTGCCGATGATTGCACCTGCACCGGCTCCTACAGCACCGCCGATAGCGGCACCGATAGCCGTTGCCTTCGTATCCTTACCAATGATATTTCCAAGAATACCACCAAGCACAGCACCGCCACCAGCTCCGATAGCCGCACCTTGCTGCTTCATGGTCTGGCAGCTGACAAGCATCAGCGCGCAAAGACCAAACGAAATAAACTTTAACTTTCTCATTTTGAAATACATTTTTTATTAAAAAGTTACAAATAGAATCATTTTACGAGTGCAAAGATACAATATAACAACCGAAAAAACAAATCGAATCTGCTTTTTTTTGCATAATTTCTCAATTCTTAATCCTTAATTCATGTATTCAACTTTGCTTTTTTTGCTCACGAAATGCATAAAAAATCCTCGGTCGAGTAAATAAATCGATTTCTTTCTTCTCGCTTACCCGAATTTTTAGTACCTTTGCACACAAATTTCAAAGACAATTACAAAAATATGGCAAAAGAATTAAAAGATTTGACAAAAAGAGCTGACAACTACAGCCAATGGTATAACGACCTCGTGGTGAAAGCCGACCTGGCCGAACAATCCGCCGTTCGCGGTTGCATGGTCATCAAGCCCTACGGCTACGCCATCTGGGAAAAAATGCAACAACAACTCGACAAGATGTTCAAGGAGACCGGCGCGCAAAACGCCTATTTCCCATTGCTCATACCCAAGTCGTTTCTCTCGCGCGAGGCTGAGCACGTTGAAGGCTTTGCCAAAGAGTGCGCCGTAGTGACACACTACCGCTTGCGTGCGAAGGAAGACAAGAGCGGTGTCGAGGTAGACCCCGCCGCACGTCTGGAAGAAGAACTCATCGTGCGCCCCACGAGCGAGACCATCATCTGGAACACCTACAAGAACTGGATTCAGTCCTACCGCGACCTGCCACTCATGTGCAACCAGTGGTGCAACGTGATGCGATGGGAAATGCGCACCCGCCCATTCCTCCGCACATCGGAATTTCTCTGGCAAGAAGGCCACACCGCACACGCCACCAAGGAAGAGGCCGAAGACGAGGCCCGCAAGATGCTGAAGGTATATGCCAAGTTTGCCGAAGAATGGATGGCCGTGCCCGTGTTGCAAGGCGTGAAGAGCGAGACCGAACGCTTTGCCGGTGCACTCGACACCTATACCATCGAAGCCATGATGCAAGACGGAAAAGCCCTGCAGAGCGGCACAAGCCACTTCCTCGGGCAGAACTTCGCCAAGGCATTCGACGTGACCTTCCTCAACAAGGAAAACAAACCCGAATACGTATGGGCAACCTCGTGGGGAGTCTCCACACGTCTGATAGGCGCACTCATCATGACCCACTCCGACGACAACGGTCTGGTGCTCCCACCACGGCTGGCCCCCATTCAAGTGGTCATCATACCTATCTCGAAAGGCGGCGAGCAGCTACAAGCCATCTCAGAGCATCTCACCCCCATCATCAACAACCTTCGCGAAAAAGGCATCACCGTGAAATACGACGACGCCGAAAACAAACGACCTGGCTTCAAGTTTGCCGACTACGAGCTGAAGGGAGTACCCGTGCGTCTCGTGGTAGGAGCCCGCGACCTTGAGAACGGCACCATTGAGGTGATGCGCCGCGACACCCTTGAAAAAGAAACCGTTTCCATTCAGGGCATCGAGGACTACGTAGAAAAGCTACTCGTCGACATTCAGCAAAACATCTTCGAGAAGGCTCGAGCCTATCGCGACGCCCATGTCTACGAGTGCGACAACTACGACGAGTTCAAGGAGCGCGTAAAAGAAGGCGGATTCTTCCTCTGCCACTGGGACGGTACGGCCGAGACCGAGGCCAAGATTAAGGAGGAGACACAGGCCACCATACGTTGCGTGCCATTCGCCTACGAACAGACGCCCGGAACCGATATGGTGAGCGGGAAACCGGCAACGTGCCGAGTCATCATTGCAAGAAGCTATTAAACCATGCTTTACTATTTTGCTAATGAAAAAATAATGTGTATTAAAAATGGAATGGCTTGTTAATTTATTTACAAACACCGAATCGATTGCCCACATCATTCTGTTATATGCCGTGGTCATCTCGGTGGGAGTCTTGTTAGGCAAGATAAAAATATGCGGCATCTCGCTCGGCGTGACCTTCGTGCTCTTCGCCGGAATCGTTGCCGGACACATCGGGTTCACCGCACCGACAACAATTCTTTCCTTCGCACAAGACCTCGGACTGATTTTGTTCGTCTTTTGCATTGGATTGCAGGTAGGACCAGGCTTCTTTGAGAACTTCCGGAGAGGCGGCGTCACGCTCAACCTGCTTGCCACGGCACTCATCCTACTCAACATCGGTGTCATGTTTGCATGCTACGCAATCTTCTTCGACACGTCCGACCCCGTCAATCTTCCGATGATGATTGGTACTCTCTATGGAGCCGTGACCAACACCCCAGGTCTGGGTGCCGCCAACGAAGCACTCTCCTCCGTGTTTACCAACGGCGAGCTGCCACAAATAGCCTCGGGCTACGCCTGTGCCTATCCGTTGGGTGTGGTGGGAATCATTGCCGCAACCATCGCCGTTCGCTATTTCACCCGCACACGCCTTTCCGAAGAGGAAAAAGACCTGGAGGCTCAAGAAGCCGAGAATCCGCACGAAAAACCCTATCAGATGCGCCTGAAGGTGGAAAATGCTTATCTGGCAGGCCGCACGCTCATGCAGGTCTCCGAGTTCTTGGGACGCGACATCGTCTGCACACGTATCATGCACGACGGAAAACTCAACATCCCCAACCGCGATAGCGTGTTCTGCGTGGGCGATGAAGTACACATCGTCTGTGCCGAAGCCGACAAGGAGGCCGTAAGAGCCTTCATCGGACCGGAGATTGAAGGACAATGGGAGGTGGAGTTTGAAAACCAACCCATGATCTCACGCCGCATTGTCGTCACACGCCCCGCCATGAACGGAAAGACGCTCGGCAAGATGCATTTCTCCAGCGTCTACGGTGTCAACGTCACCCGTATCTCACGTCACGGCATCGACCTCTTCGCCTCGCGCAACCACCATTTCCACGTGGGCGACAAGATTCTCGTCGTAGGCCCCGAGGAAAACGTCAACCGCGTGGCCGAAATCATGGGAAACTCCGTGCGAAGACTCAACACACCCAACATCGCAACGATTTTCATCGGTGTGCTCATCGGTATCATCTTCGGAAGCATTCCCTTTGCAATTCCGGGAATACCGGTTCCCTTGAAGCTGGGTCTGGCCGGAGGTCCGCTTATCATTGCCATTCTCATCGGTCGATTCGGCTATCGTATGAAACTCGTCACCTACACCACCACCTCTGCCAACATGATGCTACGCGAAGTAGGTCTGGCCCTGTTCTTGGCCAGTGTCGGAATAAAAGCCGGAGCAAGCTTCTGGGATACCGTAGTGGCCGGCGACGGATTGAAATATGTCTACACGGGTTTCCTCATCACCGTCCTGCCCATTCTCATCATTGGAACCATTGCCCGATTGCGCTATCGGTTCAACTACTTCACCATCATGGGAATGTTGGCCGGTGCCTGTACCGACCCACCAGCGCTGGCCTACGCCAATAGCGAATGTTCGCGCGAAGCACCTGCCATCGGCTATTCAACGGTCTATCCACTCTCCATGTTCCTCAGGATTTTTACCGCACAAATACTGGTATTGTTCTTCTGCGGAGCATAGAAAAAGAGATTACCTTTGCAACACCATTTCACAAAAAAAGACAGACATTATGAACAAAATCATTCGTAAGGAACAGTTCTCCGAAAAAGTCTTCCTATTGGAAGTTGAAGCCCCACTCATTGCAAAAAGTCGAAAGGCCGGCAACTTTGTCATTGTTCGAGTAGACAAAAAGGGCGAACGCATGCCTCTGACGATAGCAGAGGCCGACACTACACGCGGAACTATCACGCTGGTAGTGCAGAAAGTAGGCCTGAGCTCCACCAAACTTTGCAACTTGAACGAAGGAGACATGATAGCCGACGTGGTCGGTCCCTTAGGCAATCCCACGCATATTAAGAAGTTTGGTACCGTCATCTGCGCCGGTGGCGGTGTGGGTGTCGCCCCCATGCTTCCCATCATTCAAGCACTGAAAGCCGCGGGCAACCGTGTGCTCTCGGTTTTAGCCGGCCGTTCGAAAGACCTCATCATCATGGAAGATAAGGTTCGCGAAAGTTCCGACGAAATCATCATTATGACTGACGACGGGTCGTATGGCGAGAAAGGCGTGGTGACGATCGGTATCGAGAAATTCATCCAGCAAGAACACATCGACCGCGTGTTTGCTATCGGTCCTCCCATCATGATGAAGTTCAGCTGCCTTCTCACTCAGAAATACAACATCCCTACAGACGTGTCGCTTAACACCATCATGGTTGACGGTACAGGCATGTGCGGTGCTTGCCGTCTGAGCATCGGCGGAAAGACAAAGTTCGTATGTATAGACGGCCCCGAGTTCGACGGTGCACTGGTCGACTGGGACGAAATGTTCAAACGTATGGGCACGTTCAAGAAAGCCGAAATCGAAGAAATGGAACATTTCGAAGAACACTTATCTCCCCTGTCTGCAACGAAGGAAGAGACCACAAGCCCACACACAGGAACAAACGCCATTGAGACAAGTCCAAATTCCGCTGAAGAGGATATTGACACGCTGACCGACCGCAATGCAGAGTGGCGAACAGAGATTCGCAAATCGATGAAGCCTAAAGAGCGGACTCAGATAGAACGTGTAAAGATGCCGGAACTCGACCCCGTCTATCGGGTTATGAAACGCAAGGAAGAGGTAAACACTGGCCTGACGGCCGAAATGGCCATGCAAGAAGCCAAGCGCTGCCTTGATTGTGCCAAGCCGACGTGCGTAGAGGGATGTCCCGTAAACATCAACATCCCCTCGTTTATTAAGAACATTGAACGGGGCAATTTCCTTGGCGCCGCTAAAGTCTTGAAACAAACATCGGCATTGCCGGCTGTTTGCGGACGTGTTTGTCCTCAGGAAAAACAATGCGAAAGCCGTTGCATACACTTGAAGATGAACGAACCCGCCGTCGCCATTGGCTATCTGGAGCGCTTTGCGGCCGACTACGAGCGCGAGAGCGGACAGATGGCTTTGCCCGAAAAGGAACCCGCAAACGACATCAAAATCGCGGTTGTTGGTTCCGGACCGGCAGGACTCTCCTTCGCCGGCGACATGGTGAAACACGGATACGACGTTCATGTGTTTGAAGCCCTGCACGAGATTGGAGGCGTATTGAAATACGGTATTCCCGAGTTCCGTCTGCCTAATGCCATTGTCGATGTTGAAATCGAAAACCTGCGTAAGTTGGGTGTGAAGTTTGAAACCGACGTTATTGTTGGAAAAACCATTACCGTTGACTATCTGGAAGAACAAGGCTTTAAAGGTATATTTGTTGGAAGTGGCGCCGGTCTGCCAAACTTCATGAATATTCCGGGTGAAAATGCCATCAACGTGATGTCGTCAAACGAATATCTTACCCGTGTAAACCTGATGGATGCTGCCGAACCGACCACCGACACACCGATAAACCTTGGAAAGCGCGTGCTTGTCGTAGGTGGTGGAAACACGGCCATGGACTCATGTCGTACGGCCAAGCGCCTGGGGGCCGATGTCACGCTGGTCTATCGTCGCTCCGAAGCCGAAATGCCTGCACGACTTGAAGAGGTGAAGCATGCTAAGGAAGAAGGTATCAATTTCCTGACACTTCACAATCCCGTCGAATATAAAGCCGATGAAAACGGTGCGGTATGTGCTGCCGTACTTCAAGTGATGGAACTGGGCGAGCCCGATGCTTCGGGGCGCCGCTCACCCGTACCCGTTGAGGGAAAAACCGTCACGCTCGATGTCGACCAGGTCATCGTGGCAATCGGCGTCTCCCCCAACCCACTCGTACCACAATCTATCAAAGGTCTGGAACTCGGCAGAAAGAACACGATTGTCGTAAACGAAGAAATGGAATCTTCACGCGCCAACATTTTTGCCGGAGGCGACATCGTGCGCGGCGGTGCTACCGTGATTCTCGCAATGGGCGACGGGCGACGGGCTGCCCAACACATGCACGAGAAAATGAAAGAAAAAGCATAAGATAACACTATCGAGTTTTACGATTGACGATTTACAACTTTTCGCTCTTCATCTCTTTACTTTATGAAAACAGAGTAATAAACAATGTAGAGAAAATGATTAGTAAATTGTCAATCGTAAAATTGTAATAATAATGAATAATATGGAAACTAATTATCCCCAACAACCACAGAAGAAACACGGCTTCCTAAGCGGATGTCTCAGTATTGGCGGCGGAGTGTTAACGGTCGTTGGACTGCTAATGATCGTTTTTGGCGTATTTCTCACCTATATATGCATTGACGGCGTAGATTCGAAACGAGCAGAAAGTGATGCAAGGTGGGCTGAGTACGTTGCCGACTCGGCATACATCAACAGCCAATATCGTAAGTTCGAACAGCTACAAGCCGAAGCATACGAACGCGGCGACTCTCTTGCCATGGCTGAACTTGAAGATAGTCTGGCCATGTATCAGGAGCCGGAACTTTTTCATGGCGGAGAAAATATAGGAGCCGCTTTCGGTATCGCCTTTATCGTTATTGGTCTCGCCCCACTCGCCATCGGTATTGTCATGCTTGTCATCGCCTACATGAATTCAAAGAAAACTCAATAGTCTGACTGATTGCACGACACTTCTTATAGAAAGATAAAGGATGAGTGCAAGCCACAGGGCATGATTGGCAGAAAGCGGGCAAGAAGGTAACAATGCGGGCGAGAGGCTGACGAGAAAGAAGACAAGCGTTGCCAAGGCCGAAGCTAAAAGCATCAGTCGTGTGCGAGTAAGACCAATGCAAATACCATCAGCCACAAATGCCGCGAATCCGGTAAAAGGAATGAGCATTGCCCACATCAAGTAAGGGCGCGCAGCCTCAAGCACCTCTATACTATCAGTAAAAAGGCGGAGTATTGATATTCCTGTTACTAAATAAACCAACGTGAATAGTATAGCCATGGCAATACCCCACAAGTAGAGTCTGACAATTACTCGTTGAACCATTTTATATCCATCAACATTTTCGGGCAACGAATTCATCCTACCATAATAACGACCGCTAAGTGCTTCGCCTGCATTTGCAAATCCGTCAAGTACATAGGAAAAAAGTGTAAAGAGGGTCATTAACAACGCATTGGCGGCAAGGATTTCGTCTCCCTGTCGTGCACCGGCCGACACAAACCACAAATTTACCGCAACCAAACAAAACGTACGCAAGAAAATGTCTCGGCTAACAATGAGAAATGCAGAAAACTGAAAGCCAAGAGCCGCCGAGGAAGATTTGACGGAAGGTAATTTTCCACTTTTTCTTTTGTAAAAAAAAATTCCTATCATCAACCCCACCCATTGCGCAATGAGCGTACCCAATGCGACACCCTCTATCTTCATATGTAATCCCACGACAAACAAAAGACTACACGCAATATTGACCACATTCTGGCTAATGGAAACAATCATCGGAGTACGCGTATCCTGAATACCAATAAACCAACCGGTCAAAGAATAGCTGCCCAGCACGGCTGGTGCGCCCCAAATGCAAATGTTGAAATAAGACTCTACCATCGGCCAAACATCGGCTGAGGCCCCCATAATCAAATGCATAAGACCGCAAATAGGGATTTGCAACAATATTAGTAACGCACTAATTACCAATGCAATAATAGCAGACTGTCGAAGCAATAATTTTACCCTCAAAATATCATGTGCCCCATAAGCCTGAGCAGTCAATCCACTTGTGCTCATCCTCAGAAAACCAAGCAACCAGTACATCACGTTGAATAGCATAGAACCCAAAGCCACTGCCCCGACAAACTGAGCTGCCGACTGACCTGTATCTGTCACGACAGCGCGCCCTGCCAACATCAAGTCAACCCAACCCAATAGCGGAACGGTGATATTAGTCACGATTCCTGGAATGGCCAGACGTAGGATTTCAGCATCCAGCAACTTCCCGTCATGGGTAAATAGCTGTTTCTTTATTATGTTCAACACCATTACCTATTATATTCCTTGTGCAAAATTACACATTTTCAATGAAAATGAAAGAAAATCTATTATAAAATAAGGCCATAATAGATTATACAATCCGATAATAATACAATTAGTGACGCATTATAATGCTTAAGAAAAGTTAAATATCTCCTATTAATTAACCAAAATTGATAGTCTTTAGTTATCTTTGTCTACGATTAATAACCAAAAAAACAAATATATGGGAAAGAAATCAATGCTTCTAAAATTGATGCTTGCCGTTGTGATGTTCGGCGCAGCCACCTTCACGGCATCAGCAAGCAACGGGTATTCTAAGGAATACAATGTATTAGCCGCTAATGGCTCGTTTACCATCGTTATCACGGGCAACAATGTCATTGGACGTGACGGACCTGCCGGTTACGATACAGGTATCAGATTCAACAAAGGAAACCGCCTTACATGTATCAGCCGTAGCGGATCGTGGTACCAAGTTGTCTATGGCAATCGTTATTTATGGGTTTCCACCAGCTATGCACAACCGCTGAGAGGCCAGAATGCCACAACGGCAACAACAGCTAAAAATGTTGTTATTACTGGCAGCAACGTTATCGGACGTGCCACTCCCGGTGGACGCGATACGGGCAAACGCTTCAACAAAGGCCAGAAACTGACCTACCATGGCAGTAATGGTTCTTGGAACAAGGTGTCACATGGTGGGTATTACTATTGGGTTTCAAAGCAATACAGCTATGTAAAATAGAGCAATAACCTTTGTAACCAAGCTCAACGCTCAATACACCCTAAGCTTGTCGCCTGGCCTGATTTGATAATCTGGTGTCAGGCGATTTTTCTTGTAAAGGCTTTTTAGGCGAATTCCGTACATCTGAGCAATGTCGTACATGCTTTCGCCTGCTTTCACGATATGCGGGTGCCCCTTAAATTGGCGGTCGGCACGAGTGCGTTTCTTTTTCAAATAGACAATCTCACCCTCGCGCAACTGGTCCTTTGAAGACCGTTCATTATAACGGGCAATCTTACGATAGCTGATTTGCACTTCTTTTCCTATGAGTTTATAGGTGTCGCCTCTACGGGCACGAAGGTAGTAGTTGTCATTATACCGATATATGGAATGAAGCGTACCGTTTACCTGTGCAGGTTTGTCAACCGACGAATGACGAGCTGTAAAACGATCGTAGGAAGTTGCGGTATCATATTGATAAAGCTTGTAGAGTTCTATTATCTGGATTAACGACTCTGCATATCGAGGATTTGTCGCATATCCGGCAGCTTTCAACCCCCTGGCCCACCCACGATAGTCTGTGCGTGGCAGAGAAAAAAGACTTTGGTAACGTCGCGATTGTGAGAGAAATTTTGAATGGTCCTCAAAGCTTTGCAATGCATTATCATAGGCTCGGAAACATTCTCCCGCCTCGTCGTCGTCATGATAGGTCTTCCGGCCAGTCCAACCATGACATTTTATGCCGAAGTGGTTATTTCCCTTACGTGTGAGTTCGCTCCGACCGGCCCCGCTCTCTAACAAACCCTGAGCAAGCGTAATGCTGGCAGGAATGTTGTAGGTGAGCATTTCACGGATTGCAATGTCCCTATACTGTTCTATATACGACTGATAGGCCTGATTCCATTTGGGCTGGGCTGCAACCGCCAAAGAGAACAGACTGACCGTAAGTAAAAAAAATATTCTACGCGTAGCTACCATTGTATTATCATGTATTGAATTCCCGATTTGTGATTACAAAAATACATAAAATCATAAAAAAACACAAAAATTCATGTTGTTTTATTCATAAAATGTAGTGTTTTAAGAATAATTAGTAATTTTGCGCTAATGGCAAAGCAACAAATAGTTATTATAGCAATGGGATCGAACCACGATGCTGAGTTTCACATCAGCGTGGCAAAAACGCACATGGTTCATCTGTTCGGACGGGTGGAGTTTTCATCTGTCAAATGGACAGTTCCCTATGGCGGCGTAAGCAGCGAGAAATTTCTCAACTGTCTGGCCATCACACACTCTGCCCATATCCCAAAGCTACTGGAACGCGCATTGAAAAGCATTGAACGCCGTTGCGGTGACTCAAGACACGAAAGAAGGAATGGCATTGTGAACCTTGACCTTGACATTCTGCTCTATGGTGACGAGAAAATGCACATAAACGATTGGGAACGCCCCTACGTAAAAGAATTGATGGGTGAACTTTTCAAAAACATTGAATCATGAAAAAATATATAATTACATTGTTCATGCCTTTTCTTATGTTCACGAAAGGCATGGCCCAGTCTTCATTCAACGAATTGTTCTGCGACAGCACGCTTCGCATCGACTACATTTTCGAAGGTAACGAAGAAGAACAACGCATTGCCGTCGACAAGCTTAACATGATGCCACGTTGGTATGGAAAGCGCAAGAATCTTTCCGAAGTTCCTGTCGAAGGAAACGGACAAATTATTGTACGACGACACCGTAGCCAGGAGGTCGTTTACCGCAATTCGTTTTCCACACTCTTTCAAGAATGGCTCTCTTTTGAGAATACGACACACGAGCGGAAAGCTTTCGAGAATGTCTTTTTGGTTCCTATGCCCAAAGACACGGTCGACATTACTGTCCGCCTCTTCGACAACCGGCGACAGGTCAAGACCGAGTTAACACACGTTGTCTCACCCGATGACATACTAATCCGACAGGTTGGATTTCGCCACATCACTCCCTACGTCACGCTCCAACAAGCTGCCGACACAACAAAGTGCATTCATATCGCATACATCGCAGAAGGATATACAGAAGCCCAGATGGACGACTTCATCAACGATGCCCGCATTGCCAACGATGCGCTTTTCGCGCACGAGCCGTTCAATAGTCTGAAAAGCCGATTCAACATCATTGCCGTCAAGTCGCCATCGCTCGAAAGCGGGACCAGCGAACCATCTAACGGCATTTGGCGGAACACCGCCCTCGACAGCCATTTCGACACGTTCTATAGCAAGCGCTATCTTACCACGCTACACTTGAAAAAACTCCACGACTGGCTGGCAGGAACGCCATACGAACATATCATCGTCCTCGTCAATACCGACCACTATGGCGGAGGCGGAATCCTGAACTCCTATAACCTCTCCATGACCAAGCACAACCTCTACCGTCCCGTTGTCGTCCACGAGTTTGGCCATAGTTTTGCCGGACTTGGCGACGAATACGCATACGAATATGAAGACATCCCCATGTATCCTCACGACATTGAGCCATGGGAACCGAACCTCACCACCCTTGCCGACTTTCATGGAAAATGGGAAAACCTCATCTCCCCGAAGACAAAGATACCCACACCAATCGGAAAGGACAAGACCAAGGTGGGCGTGTACGAAGGAGCCGGCTACAGCATGAAAGGAGTGTATCGTGCCCTACCCGACTGCCGCATGCGAACCAACGAGAACCCCGAGTTCTGCATTGTCTGTCGCGAGGCCATTACCGATCTTATAAACTTTTACACCGAATGAAACTACGCACAGCCGTCATCGCTCTCGTCTTATCGGCTGTCACGATTGCCCGTGCACAATCGCCCGACAGCCAGAAACTCGGCATGGCTCTCGACTATTTCCAAAGCGGGAAATACCACGAAACCCTGCTGATTCTCGAGCAACTCGACAAGCAATACCGACTCAATCCCCGCTTCAGGGCGTATCTCGGTGTTTGTTACTACCATGAGTGGGACTACAAGAATGCATGCAAGTATCTCGACGAGCTGATGCCCCAGCTCGAGGTCTTTGCCCCACACGAGCGTTCCGTTTACTACTTCGCCAATGCAGAGAGCCATTTCTTCCTACAGCAATACGATAAAGCAATACCTCTCTACGAGAAGATGCTACTTGTCTGCTATGACAACGAAAAGGCCGATGCTCTTTTTCGCATAGCCTTCTGCTATCTTTCCAAGGAAGACTACGGCAACGCATACGAGTTTCTTTGCTTCGCACGCGACTATTACCAGACTTTCCCAAACGAAAACAAGGTCGCCCGACTCGAACAAATCAAAACGATGATTGACGGATGTGAGGAGAAACTCAAAGACAAAGAGGAGAAACTCAAAGACAAAGAAGAGAAAAAGGAAGAAGAAAAATAATTGGCACGATGTTTGTTGATATGTTACATAAATCAACGTAAAGAGATATATGACAAACCAATTTTCACCGAATATTTCCGAGATACTGGCTTTCAGCAGAGAGGAAGCCATGCGTCTCTATTGTGCGTCGATAGGCCCTGAGCACCTGTTGCTGGCCATGATTCGCAAGAAAGACAGCCCAATACATGAAGTTCTTGCCAAGATGGACATCAGCGCCAGAGACGTAAAAAACGAATTGGAAGAACGCCTGCGCCAGTCTGCCGCACCTATGTCGACAGCCACCTCTGACATTGCTCTTAACGAGCAAGCCAACAACATCTTGAAGCTGGCCGTGCTTGAAGCCCGCATCCAACACACCCAACTCGTAGAAATCGAGCATCTGCTTTTAGCCATGCTTCACGACCAGACCGACACCTATGCCAAACAAATTCTTGAAGAAAAAGGTATGACATACGAAAACACCATAAAAATGCTTGTCAGGCAGTCCAACCCTACCCACGACGGGATTGGCCTGCCCGATGAAGAGGAAGACGAATTCGACGCTATGCCTATGGGCAATCACTCCCAGGCCACAACGTCGAACGTCAAAAACCAATCGGCACCCCCCAAGTCGAAGACACCCGTGCTCGACAACTTCTCAACCGACCTCACGCAGGCGGCACGCGATCAGAAGCTCGACCCCGTCGTGGGACGCGAACGCGAGATACAACGCGTCATCGAAATCCTGTGCCGAAGGAAAAAGAACAACCCCATCCTCATCGGCGAGCCCGGTGTAGGAAAAAGCGCCATCGTGGAAGGATTGGCACAGATGATTGCCAAGCACCACACCTCGCCCATGCTCTTCAACAAAAGACTTGTCAGTCTCGACATGACAAGCATCGTCGCCGGAACAAAATACCGCGGTCAGTTTGAAGAGCGCATCAAGGCTCTGTTAAAAGAACTTGAAGAAAACCCGAACATCATCGTCTTCATCGACGAGATACACACCATGATTGGTGCTGGCAGCACGCCCGGCAGCATGGATGCAGCCAACATCATGAAGCCCGCACTTGCTCGCGGAGCCATTCAGTGCATCGGTGCCACGACGCTCGACGAATACCGTAACTCCATCGAGAAAGACGGAGCCCTTGAACGCCGCTTCCAGAAGGTTGTCGTGGAACCCACAACCGCAGAACAAACCCTGACCATCCTGCACAACATCAAGGAACGCTACGAGCAGCACCACCACGTCAGCTACACAGAAGAAGCCCTCAACGCCTGTGTCAAACTGACCGACCGCTATGTCAGCGACCGCTTCTTCCCCGACAAGGCCATCGACGCCCTTGACGAGGTCGGCGCACGCGTACACCTGCAACATGCCGAGATTCCGCCTGCCATCATCGAAAAGGAGAAAGAAATCGAAGCAGCCAAGATACAGAAGAACCAGGCCGTCATGGCACAAGACTATGAGCTCGCAGCCAACTACCGCGACCGTCAGGCTGCCCTCGAGAGTCAGCTCAAGACCCTGCAACAGCAATGGACATCGGGCGAGAACGAGAAGCGCGAGACCGTTACCGAGGAACAGGTGGCCGACGTGGTTTCCATGATGACCGGCGTTCCCGTACAGCGCATGGCACAGTCCGAGGGCATACGTCTGAAAGGCATGGCAGCCGAACTGAAGAACCAGGTCATTGCCCAAGACCATGCCATCGAGAAAATGGTCCGCGCCATTCAGCGCAACCGCGTCGGACTACGCGAGCCCAACCACCCCATCGGCGTGTTCATGTTCCTCGGTCCCACCGGAGTCGGCAAGACCTATCTTGCCAAGAAGCTGGCCGAGTTCATGTTCGGTTCCTCCGATGCACTCATCCGAATTGACATGAGCGAGTACACCGAGAGCTTCAACACCTCCCGCCTCATCGGTGCGCCTCCGGGATATGTAGGCTACGAGGAAGGCGGACAGCTCACCGAGCGCGTGCGCCGCAAGCCCTACTCCATCGTACTGCTTGACGAAATAGAGAAGGCCCACGCCAACGTCTTCAACATGCTCCTGCAGGTGCTCGACGAAGGACGACTCACCGACGGCAACGGACGCCTCATCGACTTCCGCAATACCGTCATCATCATGACCTCCAATGCCGGAACCCGACAGCTCAAGGAGTTCAGCCACGGCGTAGGATTCACCTCCGGCGCCCTCAGTCTCAACATGGACGACCGCGACCGGCAATATGCCCGCAACATCATCCAGAAAAGCCTCTCGCGCCAGTTCGCACCCGAGTTTCTCAATCGTCTCGACGAAATCATCACCTTCGACCAGCTCGACCTCGCCGCCATCATGAAGATAGTTGACATCGAGCTGCAATCGCTCACCAAGCGCTTCAACGACATGGGCTTCGACATACACGTCAGCGACGAAGCCAAAAAGTTTGTTGCCGAGAAAGGCTACGACGTGCAGTTCGGTGCCCGACCGCTCAAGCGAGCCATTCAGACCTACATCGAAGACCCGCTCTGCGAACTGCTCATCGAGGGCAACATGGCCGAAGGCACCACCGTCGCCGTCACAAAAGACGAGAACGCAGAACTATTAAAAGTTGAAAAGTTGAAAAGATAAAAAGTTGAAAAGGTAAAAAGTTGAACACTTTTCACTTATCACTTTTCACTTATCACTTCTTATGGCTGCACATAACGATTTAGGAAAATGGGGCGAAGAAGTTGCCACGGCCTATCTTCGCGACAAGGGATACATCATCGTCGAGCGCGACTGGCATAGCCAGCACCGAGACTTAGACATCATTGCGCTCGACGATGGTGTCATGGTCTTCATTGAGGTGAAAACCCGACAGTCCGATGCCTTTGCCTATCCCGACCAGACCATCACACGAAAGAAACTACAAAACCTGCAACTCGCCATCAACCACTATGTGAAAAGCAACAAAGTGACCCGCCGTTTCCGCATTGACATCATCACCGTCATTGGTGACGGCGACAAAAAGCCCGAAATACGCCACCTCACCGATGTAAGCATCTGGTAAACAATAAAAAACCTGCCACTGTCATCACGACAGCGGCAGTTGATCAAATTTAAGTATAAAAATAATCCAGGGTAACT
>CACYRB010000016.1 GCA_902776685.1 uncultured Prevotellaceae bacterium | reverse complement strand
CAGACAGGCAATGTTGTCGTCTTTCCACTGCAGGCAACTGTCGTAGGCTGCAAAAGCCTCATCGTCGAGTCCCTTCTGGTGGAGTATGTCGCCCATGATGGCGTAGAAGTCGGAGACAATCTCGGGGTTGCTCTTGTCGTTGATCTGACTGACACCACGTTGGAAGGCATCGAGTGCCCGGTCGTGATCGTCTTTCTGGAACCATGCCAGTCCGTTGAAGTAGTAGAACGCCATTTCCTCGGGGTTGTACTCTATGCCTGGCTGGCTGACGGCGATAATCTCGTCCCAGTCTTGCGACGGCCAGAGGTCCTGCAAGAGTGTGAAGCGGGCCATGGCATTGTCGGGTGCCACGCTGAGCACATGGCGCAGGGCCTTGTCGACCTCGGCCTTCGGCATCTTCTTCAGGTTCATATAGACCGCCTTGAACATGGGCACCTCGCTGTCGGTGGGGTCGCTGGCGATGATGCGGTCCATCAGGTTGAGCAGGCGGATGCTGTCGCCGCCGCTGCGCTCATTCTCGCGGACAATCTGCTGCAACATCGTAATCTTGGTCTCGACGGGCGTCTTCCGACTGGTCAGTATCTGGTCGCGCAGACGATTGGCGAGCGAGTCCTGTCCGGTCGCTACGTAGTAGTCGCAGAGCGATGCCATAGCGTAGTCGTTGTCGGGTTCTTCCTTCAAGGCAGCTGCAAAGATTTTATAGGCATTCTTGGGTTTGCCGTTTTGCATGATCCAGTTGCCCATCATGACGCGGTAGTTCACCTCGTTGGGATACTCGCTGATGAGCTTTTCCAACGCTTTCTGCGCCATCTTGTTGTTGCCCGTCTGCTGATAGGCCTGCATCCTGGCCAGGGTGATATCCTCGTTGTTGCCCTCGAGCTGTTCCATACGGTCGAGCGTGCGCAGGATGTTGGGGTAGTCTTTCTTCTGATGATACAGACTGAGCAGTATCGACAACACGTCGAAGCGCGAGCGGTGGTTGTCGTAGAGTCGCTCGTAGGTAGCGATGGCACGATCGGCATCGGATGCACCGATGTAGTATTGGCCCACGCGCTCCTGATAGATATCGTTCTGCGGATTCAGCGCGGCAGCCTTCTCTATGCAAGCCAGTGCCGTCGAGTCATTGCCCTGCGAGGTGTAGTGGGCTGCAATCATGTACCATGCCTCGGGAGCCTCGGGATTAATCTCAAGACACCGCTGCAACGACTGGAAAGCCTCGTCAAACTTTCCGGCATTCTGCTGACAGACAGCGTCGATGAAATAGTAGCTGAAAGCCAGGTCGCGGTTGTCCTCCACGGCGGGCGGCGTGCTGCCGTCCCATCCCACGTCGATGGTCTCCACCGTCGCGCGTTGATTCTTGCCGGCCGTCTGTGCAGAAACCGCCGACACGATTAACGATAACGCTAACGTTAACAGGAACCGATAACCAAATTTATCCATCTCTATTTACGATTTGACGATTTACGATTTCTTTTTCAATTTTTCAGCTTTTCAATTTTTCACCTTTTCACCCTTTCATCCAGAACTCACTTCACCCCCGTGTGTCCGTAGCCGCCTGCGCCGCGCTCGGTCTCGTCGAGAGCCTCCACAATGGTGAAGTCGGCCTGCTCGTGACGGGCGATGACCATCTGGGCGATGCGCTCGCCGTCGTTCA
Source organism: uncultured Prevotellaceae bacterium (assembly GCA_902776685.1). Lineage (GTDB taxonomy): Bacteria > Bacteroidota > Bacteroidia > Bacteroidales > Bacteroidaceae > Prevotella. The sequence goes on along the minus strand of CACYRB010000016.1, from coordinate 35,405 downwards.
CCGTGAACTCCTCGGCCGAGAGGTTCACGAGCACCACGCCCACCTCACCGCGATAGTCGGCATCGACCGTTCCCGGCGAGTTCAGCACGGTGATTCCCTTTTTCAGGGCCAGCCCACTGCGCGGACGCACCTGAGCCTCGTAGCCCTCGGGCAGAGCTATATACAGGCCCGTCGGAATGAGACGGCGCTCAAGAGGTTTCAACACAACGGGTTCGTCGAGATTGGCACGCAAGTCCATGCCTGCGCTTTGCGGCGTGGCGTATGCCGGAAGGGGCTGATGGCCCTTGTTCACTACTTTTACTTCTATCATCGTCGTATCGATTTTTACTTGTCAGACTGCAAAAGTAATGAAAAAACAACAGTTATCCGCATTTTAGCACTTAAAAACCTTGTTTTTACGATTTTTTAATGCAGCATCCACTATCTCTTCGGAAAAATTCGGGAAATTCGTGGTTTGAAGGCAATAAATTGTCAAAATTCTTGTTAAATAATAGGTGCACGGCATTGCCGCCCACCCCTTAAGTTCGATTATCAATCAAAAGAAAACCCAAGTATTAAGACTATGAAAAAACCTATTTTGCTGTTGTTATTCCTGGCAATGCTTTTGCAAGGATGTGAGAAAACTTCCAAAAACACTGAGGTCTATCGGGAGCCCGCCAAAGAGATTCCTGTCATCGGACGACCCGACGTTCTCGTCATCGGTGCCGGACCCTCGGGCATCGGGGCTGCCATTGCCGCCGCACGGATGGGAGCAAAGACCATGCTCGTCGAACAGAACGGGTTTGTCGGAGGCAACCTCACCGCCGCGCAAATCAACCCGATGTTCACCTTTCACGACGTCAAGGGCCGGCAGGTGGTGAAAGGCATCGCTGGGGAGTTTGTCGCGCAGATGGTGGAAAAAGGCTATTCCGGCGGCCACATGACCGACCTGACCTTCGACAACGCCTCGATGACCCCGCTCGACCCGGAGGGCTCGAAGGTGGTGTTGCTCGATATGCTCGAAAAAGCCGGTGTGGAACTTCTGCTGCACACCATGTGCGTCGACGTAGCCACGAAAGACCGAACGGTGGAAGCCGTCATGGTGGAAAACAAATCGGGCAGGGCAGCCATCTGTCCTAAGGTGGTCATCGACTGCACCGGCGACGGCGACGTGGCAGCCAAGGCCGGGGCCGACTTCATCCTCGGCGACGGGAAAGGCGTGATGCAACCTGTTTCGCTGTTCTTCACCATTGGAGGGGTCGACACCGCAGCCCTGCGCACATGGATGAAGCAAAACCGCAACCTGCTGAAAGACAATCCCACCGACAAAGAAATCGACAGTCAGAAAGGCATCGCATTCCTGGGACTGAACGACCTCGTCAAGGAGAGCATCGCAAAAGGCAAGATGGACGAGGAGGTTGCAAACCGCATATTGATGTACGAACTCCCCCACAACCAGTTTGCCATGAACGTGACGCGCCTGCAGAAAATCTCAGGCGTCGACGCCAAGGAGATGACACAGGCCGAAATCCGGCTCCGCCGACAAGCCATCGAGGTCTATCAATTCATGAAAGACCACGTGGGCGGCTTCAGCCAGTCATTCATCGCCACCACCGGCTCGTCGGTCGGCGTGAGAGAGACGCGCCACATCATGGGCGACTACGTCATGAACGAAAACGACATCCTACAGGGCAAGGCCTTCGACGACGGCATCTCGTGCGGAACCTATGCCATCGACATCCACCCCGGACAGGGCAAGATGCAAATCTACACCGGCTCGGGAAAGAAAGTCTATGAGGTGCCCTACCGCGCACTTATCCCCACGAAGCTCGACAACGTGCTTGTTGCAGGCCGCCCCATCTCGGCCAACCACATGGCTGCCGGCTCCATTCGCGTCATGGCCACCTGCATGGCCATGGGACAGGGTGCAGGCACTGCTGCTGCCATGGCCGCCAAGAACGACGGCATGACCAGAAACGTTGATACCAAGAAACTGAGAAGCTACCTCATCAAGCAAGGCCAATACCTGCTTCGGGCAAACATCAAGGAGACGATAGACCCCTCCCTCGTGCTCGACCGAGGCAAGAGCGACGGCTCGAAAGGCAGCCACTACAATCCGTTCAGCAAATAAGACAAGGCCCGAACGACAATCTCCTGCCGAAAGGTTTGTCCGAATAACAAAGCGGATGCACACGCAAGAAGTGCATCCGCCTTTTTGTTTTGGCAATTTTAGTTAAAAAAGTTTAACGGCGCACCTGAAACATATAGCTCTCGCCTTTGCAAATGTTAAAACGAAAAATTCGATTTAACACTCCCCGTCAGCCTCCTATCGTCCCTTTCACTCCCTCAAAACTCCCCTTCCACTCCCCTTTCACTCCCCTTTATTCCCCAAACATATATGTTTCACCTTCCAAAAGACGGTCTTTTGCACTCCGAAAGACGGTCTTTCGGGTGGTGAAAGCTAAGCTTTCGCAAGCGAAACATATATGTTTCAAAAATTGAAAGGTTGAAAGGTTAAAAAGTTGGGAAAGCAAGCCTGTAAAAATCAACACCTTACAAACAACTCGTCAGAATCGTTTATTTGCGAAGCAGTGGACAAATGCCCGACCGCGCCATATTTCGTCGATTCTCGACGTTAAAATTTGCGGCCGACAAGGAAAAATTTTAACAATTGATGTAGGAGCGTAGCCATTCCTCGCTTTTTAAGCCCCCCCGACCCCTTAACTTAGGGGGCTGACTACTTGATGAGGGGCCATGAGAGATAATGCACCAGTTGATAGCCGTGATAGATCCACAGGTAAACGGTGATAACGAAGAGAAAAATTCCCGATGAAATGGGCAAAAATTGTCGTTTTTGAGTAAACAAATAACCCATGCCGAGCGTCAGCACAAATACCCAGTGGGCTGCCATGATGTGCACCTCGTTGATGCCGAAACCCACGACGATGTGCAGCAGCAGGTTGAACGCGAGTATGCCCATTAGCAGCCAGGTGAAACGAGTGTTCCTCCGCAGCCCAAGCCAGAGGCCGATTGTGGAGAATAGCAACAGCATGGCCTCAACGACGTACTGCGCTGCCCACGTGTAGCGGATGATGACGGGGCGCTTCAGCAACACGTCGCCGAGGATGTATTTTCGATGCAGTTGCAGGCTCTCGCCGAAGAAATTCTCTACAAGGATGTCGAGCCGCGAGGCTCGCTCGGCGGTATAGGCAAACTGTCCGCTCACGGAGTCGCCTACGGCCGTCACGCTCTCTGCCGTCAGCATCACCGCCGCCTCGGCAATGCCCACCAGCAACAACAGCGGCAGCACCACAGCTGTCAACAGGAACCGAGGACGGAAGAACTGTCGTCCATTGGTCAGTGCAACGGCCATCACGACAACGACACCGTTACTCAGCGTCACGCCCGCCGTGGCCACAAGCAGCAATAATGTCTCGCACGTCGAAAACTGCCGACCAGCTTTCATCTTCGTTCCGGCACGGTATACGGTGAGCAGCAGCAACATCAGAGAGAAACAAAAATGGTCGGGCACCATGGTAGCAACGGCCACCATACCGAAGCCGAGCATCAGAGCCGTCAGCAGCGTCGATGCCCAGCGGCCAGCACCGACCACCTCGCGCAGGATGCGACGGTGGAGCATCAGAGCCCAGAACGCCGAGGCGGTGAGCAACACGCCCATGATGATTTGTGCGCAGTTGGCTCCGGTCAACTGCCACAGCACACCGTTGAGCAGGTGGAGCGGATAGAGCAGGAACGGCAGCAGCGGGTGGCGTAGCAGGTCGTAGCCCACATGCCAGTCGGTGAGGATGCTGTAGGCGATGGGGTCGAAGCCCGACATGCGGAAGTTTCGGATGAACTGAGTCCAAGAATTATCGATGAAATGGGAGAAAATTGGCCAATAGCGTTCAAACAAAACGGCTTGCAACGCTATCACGACAACGAGGAACAACAAGGCTGCCCAACGCTCTTCTTTATGTATCTTAAAGAGTTTCGTCATTCCACTTTTCAACCTTTCAACAGATAGCTGGCGATGAGTGAGCCGTTATAGAACAGCAGCCAAACGGTGAGGATGGCGATGCACCAGCGTAGGCCTTCGGCCAGGCGACCTGTAAGCCGATGCAGCAGGCAGCCTGTTGCTATCGGCACGATGAATGCCCAGTGGGCTGCCATGATATAGACCTCGTTGATGCCGAAGCCGAAGCCGATGTGCATCAGCATGTCGAAGGCAAACCACGAGAAGAGCATCCACATCAGCCGCCTCGAAGCTCCCCGGCACCCGAACCATAGTCCGATGACGAACATCAGGACGATGAGCACCTCTGCCACATAATGCACAGGACTGTCGTAATCGACAAACACGGGGCGTTCCTGCTGCACGTCCTCGAGCAGATGGTTGCGGTGGAGGATGAAGGTCTCGCCAAACAGATTGTCGACGACAGACTGCGTGCGGTCGGTGGTCACGTCGCTCCAGCGCAGCACGGGCACATCCTTGGTCACCGGTGCACCGTTTTGCCGGCGCACGAAGTCGTTGTGTTCCTTATGCCGTTCATCGAAATGGGGGTCTTTGCGCTTCTGTATGGCTTCTTGTCTCTTCACTGCCTCGGCCTGCTGCACCTCGTAGGCGTTGTACTGCCATTGCCAGATGCCCCACAGCAACGCCACAGGCACCACGACAGCCAGCAACATCGACCAACGGAGTGTCCGCCGACCATTGGTGAACAAGACGGCAAGAAGGGTCTTTACGCCGTTGGTGACGGTGATGCCTGCGGTGAAGAACAGCAACACAGCCACCTGTAATGGTCGCAGCAGTGTGCCGTCTTTCATCTTCCTGCCTGCCACGTACACGGTTGCCATGAGCAGGAACATTGATATGGCAAAGTGGTCGGGCACCATGGTGGAAAGCAGCACATGACCAAAGGAGAAAAAGTAGACGGTCAGCATGACGGCGTCCTGCCGCTTCAACGAGATGAGCTCGTGGAGCGTGCGGTAAAGGAAGAGGAAGGCATAGACCGAGGAGAACACAATGATGAAGGCCTCGAAATAGACCGCCATGTTGTAGTGGGTGTACTGCATCTGCCAGTGGTTAATCCAATAGAACGGCAGGAGCAACGACAGATAGAGCGGATGGCGGGCTGTCGTGAAGTGCACGCGCAGGTTCGACATGGTGATGTAGGAATAGGCGTCGAACCCTGAGACGTGAAAGGATTTATAGAATATGGTCCAGAACCCGAGGTTGCCACCAAGGGTGAACCGGTCGTAATAACGGTAGATGAGCAGAGCGTTGAGCAGGACAAAGACCAGCAAGGCGCCCACTGCCAGCCAGCACTCGTCTTTTCGTATCTTAAAGAGTTTCGTCATTATTATTTACGATTTGACGATTTACGATTTACTATTTATTTTTCAATTTTTCACCTTTTAACTTTTTCACCTTTTCACGCGGCACGCCGCGTCCCTACATTCTATAGGGGCTAAAAACTAATCACTTATCACTTCTAACATGTAATTGACAAACAGATATCCGTTATACGTCCACAGCCACAGGGCCAACAGCCCCATCAGCACGCGCATCAGCCGACAGCCCAGACGTGTCATCGCCTTGAAGATGTAGGCAATGGCGATGGGGATGACGAACAACCAGTGGGCGCCGGTGATGTAGATCTCGTTGATGGCAAAGCCGAAGCCGAGATGCAACACCATGTCGACGGCGAAGAAGCTCAGCGCAAGCCATAGAAACCGTTCGCGTCGGCCAAACCAGATGCCGGCAAGGAAGAAGAACACGACAATGCCCTCAACCACATAGTTATAGACATGGTTGTAGCCTACAAAAACGGGACGGCCGTTATGGGCATCGCGCAACAAATGGTCCTCGTGAAGCTGGATGCTCTCGCCGAAAAGATTGTGAACGATGGTCTTGCCGCGCGACGTGGTGACATCGCTCCACTGCAGATACAAACCGTCGGTCATCGGCTCGCCGTCGGCCTTGCTGCGTGTGCCGTTTTTCTTCACGGCCTTACCGGTCTTCTTGGCCTTTGCTGCCGCTGCCGCCGCCCGTGCCTTTTCGCCGGGGACGGTCAGGAGCTTATACTCCAACTGGCTGAATGTGAGCAACAACGCTACGGGCAACAACACTCCGAAAATCAGATTGGCCGGACGAAAGAAGCGCCGCCCGTTGACAAACCACTGCGCCAGAAACGTCTTCACACCATTGGTGAGCGACAGTCCGGCGGTCAGGAAGAACAGCAGCACGGTGAGCGCCGTCGACATCTCGTGCCGTTCGCCATAGCGACTCCGACTGTTGGCTGTGATTTTCAGTCCGGCGATGTAGAGCGTGAGCGTGAGCATGAAGGTGGAGAAGATGAAATGTTCGGGTACCACCACACTCAGCATCATATAAGCAAAAGAGAACGAAAGTGCAGAAAGCACGATGGAATCGGCTTTTTTTAGTCCAACGACCTCTCTGAATATGCGATACAAGAACAGCACCGAATAGAAGGCGCAGAAGATGAGCGGGACGGCAACGACGAACTGCACGCAGTTGATGCCCGTCAGCATGTAGAGACCTTGGTTTATGGCATAGAAGGGATAGAGCAGAAAAGCCAGGAGCGGATGCCGAAAGACAACCGTGAAGAAGGTGTTCCACCGCGACACGATGGTATAGACCAGCGCATCGAAGCCCGACACATGAAAATTCTTTGGAAAAGGTCCCCACACACTATTGCTATACACCGAGAACAGCGCATAGTATTTCACAATGACAACGGCCGTCAGTCCAACAAACAACAACAGTGCCGCAAGTGCAAGCCATCGTTCTTCGCGTCGTATCCGGAACAAATCAGACAATCGTATCATAATCTATAATTTATAATTTATTTGAGTAATGAGTAATCAACTTTTTCCTGACTCATTGTTTCTCTCAAACGGTTTATAATAGCCTTCGTCGGCATAGGCCAGCAGTTCCTTGTCGCCTCGGCTGTCGCCATAGGCCACAATGTGATAGTTGCTGCGTGGCCCACTGAGCACAGCCTCCAACCTGCGCACTTTCTCGGCTCCGTAGCAGTTGTGGGTCTTAAACCGACCTGTCAACCGATTGTCGACAACCTCCAGTTCGGTTCCGACAATGGTCAGCGGCATGTCGTCGGCGAAGAAACACTGCACCCAGTCGGGCGCACTGGCCGAGACGATGAGCAGGCGCTGTCCGCTATCAAGCAACTCAGCCAGTCGGGCGCGGGCAGCAGGGCGCACCATATCGTCGTTTGCGGCAGCCATCTTGCGACATTCCTCGGCGAAAACCTGTGTCGTCATCCCCTTGAAGAAGTGGGCAAACACACGCTGTTTCGCCTTTTCGTTAGAATAGAGGTGCAGCTTCATCAGCACCAGCCACGGACTGTAGATGAGCAATCCGAGCAACATCCGCATCCATCCTGCCCTGCTTCGGATGAGGGCAAAGAAACTGTCCTTGCGGGTGAGCGTGCCGTCGAAATCGAACACGTGGAGGACTGTCTTTTGCTGAGCTGACGAATTCGTATTCATTCAATCGGATTATTTATTGACATAGATGATTATCAGGAACGAGACGAGCCAAGCCAGCACGATGATTTGCGAGAACCTGTCGCGCAGGATGACTTTCGTCGGATCGCCGCTCTGCTCGTCGACCACGGCAATCTGAATATAGCGCAGCAGGCCCAGGAGCACAAATGCGCTGGTCATGTAGAGGTTATGGGTATGGAAACGCTCGATGACCTCGGGCGAAACGGTGTACATGATGTAGCACACCAGCGTCACCGAAGCCGTGATGGTGATGGCCTGGTTGATGAACGTCAGGTTGTAGCGACTGGTGTTTTTCCGTGGAGCCTCGCCCGTCTCGTTCATGCGCAGCACGTCGTCGCGTCGCTTGGCAAAGCTGAGGAACAGCGTCAGCAGAAAGGTCATCAGCACAATCCAATGGCTGGGCACCACCTGGGCAGCATATCCACCGGCGGCAATGCGGAGGACGAAGCCGAAAGCCACGATGCAGACATCGAGGATGGCATACTGCTTCAGCCATGTGCAATAGGCCAGGTTGAGCAGGTAGTAGACACCCAGCACGGCGGTCACATGCCATCGCACCTCGACAGGCAGCAACATGGTCAGCGCCACGCCAAGCAACAGCATCAGTGCCATGAGCGTATAGCCCGTCGACAACGAGACGGCACCCGAAGCAATCGGCCGCTTACATTTCACAGGGTGCTGACGATCGGCCGCCACGTCGATGATATCGTTGAAGCAATAGATGGAAGAAGCTACGAAACAATAGGCAAAGAAGACGATGATGCCGTGCAGCAGCGCGTTTTGCTCGAGCAGCACGCCACCGAAGAACAACGGCAGAAACACAAACATGTTCTTTATCCACTGATGCGGGCGGATGAGTTTGAAGATATGTTTCATCTTTTCAGAATTTTGTTTTCAATCTTTTTGGCAAGCCAGTTGAGCAACCATGCCACCGGCAGCGTAGCAGCCACCACAATCAGGAAGGTGGGCCAATAGCCCAATGCCAGTTTGCGAACATAGACATGCACGAAATGCTCGTGAACCAGATACACCTCAAGGCTGAGGGTACCGACGAACGCCATGCTGCGGTTGAACCACGTCGGTGCATAGTGGAGCAACATGCCGACCACCAATGTCCCCGAGACCACCATCGGGATGTAGATCATCCGTTCGATGAAAAGCGGATAGCGACCGTAGTAGAACTGTTCCAGATAGATGCTGGCGCCGAGCGTCAGGACGAAGGTGACGACGGGCATCCAAACGCCTCCACTCTCGAGGGTGCGGTTTTCCTTGACAGCCTGCCCGAGGTTGATGCCGATGAAGAAGATGGGTATGCGGCTCCAGAAAGCCTCGATGTGTCCGACCGACCCATGAACAGCCGGCACCCACTGCACCACACAGCTCCACACCATAGCTAAGACCGGCAACCATCGATAGACCGGATGGCGGATGATGAGCCGCAGATAGGCAGGCGTGAACGTGTAGAGCATCATGATGGCGGGGATGTACCAGAACGAATAGTCACCGCTGATCCAGTAGTCCCAATGGAAGAGCACGTCGCCTGCGAGGTCGACAAGGTTGGTGCTACGACGGGCTGTGGTCAGATAGTCGGTGCCATAGAACGCCAGCGCCACGATGAACCATGTGGGATAGATGCGGGCATAGCGGCGTTTGAAGAACTGCAGCGTTGAGGGATTCGTGCTCTTTGTCCACGAGTACCACATGCCGATGCCGCTCACCAACATGAAGATGTCGACGCCACTGTTGCCGATGCGGTGGATGCCGAAGAACGGACTCGTGCGCTGCACGGCAATGTGGAACATCACCACCATCAGCGTAGCAATGCCCATCAGCTCGCCGCGATAGCGGCTCAGGTCGGAGAATCGGATGGCACCTTTCATATCTTGCGGTTCATTTTCTTGAATATTTCATTGAACAGCCATGCCAGGCACAACGAGGCCAGGATGTAGAGCAGCAGCCCGCAATAGACCTCGCCCTGTCGCGAGATGGGGATGATAATCTTGCGGGCGATGGGGTGGCACACGAAGAGCGCTGCCGAGACGGTTCCCATCCAGCCGAGCGACGGCTCCATCCACGCGGGCAGCACTTTCACCAGTGCAACCATGAACAGGCAAATCCATATCGGGGTCAGCGTCCAGCCGACGAAACTGTCGACCGAAACGAAAATCAAGGCAACAGCAAGTAGCGTCAAGGCCCACATGGTCCCCACTGCCTTGGTTTTGTCTCCTGAAAGGAACTCTGTAGTAATCTTATTTTCCCACCGAGCGAGCAACAGTCCCAGTCCGAAGGGCAACATACCGCCCATGAAGTTGTAGCGATAGCGGTTCATCGTCTCGCCGTCGGGCTCAAGCATCAGCTGGATGCCGACGCATACAACCATCAGTGCCACCGTGGCCCCCCAGTGGCGACGGTAGAGCAACAGGCGATAGACCACATAGAGTTGCATCATCAGTCCGAAGAACCAATAGGGTCCGGGCCAGATAATTTTGTCGGGATGAGGCAGCACGTTGTTGAACAGTCCAAGCTGTGCCACGACATCGAGCAGGGCATAGCGATGACTGCCGGGCGTAATGGCATCGACCAGGACAAATGCCACGAAGCCCACGATCATCATGCGGAAGAGTTTCTTGAAATGAGACCGGAGAAAACTGAAGACAGCCTCACCCCCAGCATTGGCGCTGGTCTCATATTTCTTCACCAGTCCGTAGGCGCTCAGGAAGAGGAACACGGGCACACCATAGTGTCCGAAGAAGGAAAACAGATGGATTGGCAGATTCCAATCAGGATGAGTCAGATAGTGCCACAGCCCTGCTGCGTTTTCTGCCTTGAACTGATACTCATTCTCGCGCACGATGCCCGGGAGCCAATGACAATAGTTGTGCATGAAGATGCCGATGATGGCCAGTCCGCGCAACACGTTGCACTCGCTCCGCGTGAGTAGCGCAGTCGTTTGTTTCTTGTCGGGAGAAGAGGTTTCAGGATTATTCATCATCATTCGTCGGTTTGCAACGGGGTTCATTCTTCGTTAGCGGGGCGCAGCCGGTCGTAGTCGGTCGTGCCCTTCAGTATTCTGGGGCGCATCTCGTTGTATTCGTCGGCTATCACGTTGTATTCGGCATGATACTCTGGCGAGGCGATGCCGCCAAGATAGAGCAGCAGGTGGGGCAGCGCGTCGGTCATCAGCCTACGGTTCTTCGACTCCACGATTTGTCGGTAGACCTCGGGATTCTTCTTCACATAGCTGCGCGAGCACCATATCCAGAACGGAATCTGGAACTCGTATTTCGCCAGTTTATAGTCGATGGCTGCCGAGTGGCGGCGGCAGGTGAAGTTGCGGTTTTCCTCATAACACTCCTCGCCGTGGTCGGGCATATAGATGACCACAGCCTCGCGATTTTCAAAGCGTCGGCAAATCTGGTCGACAATGGAGTCGTTGTAGAGCACGGCATTGTCGTACTCAGCCACCGACCGCCGCTTGCGCTCGTTCAGTTCGGTGCGCCACTCCTTGTAGTCGTCGGCATCGAAGTGCTGGCGGTCGCGGGGGTAGCGCTGACGATAGGTAACGTGCTGCCCCATGAGGTGGAAGATGGTGAGCGTGGGCTGCTGCGCATGGGCAGACGCCATGCGGTCGTACTCGTCGAGCAGACCCTCGTCGTAGGTATAGAGGCGGACATTGCGCTCGTCGAACATCTTGGCCGACAGCTCCTCGTGGTTCAGGAAGAAGCCGCCCGAGAAGTCGTAGACCTCTTCCTTGGCCTTAGGCAGAAACTGGTTGGTGAGGAAGCGCACGCGGTAGCCTGCCTTGCGGAAGAGCATGGGGAAGAGCGGACGGTCGCACCACTCGCCTTGCTCGCCGACGACGTGCATGGAGAAGATGTTTTTGAAGACGAAGCTGGTGAGGTTCCACGGTGCCACCACGTCGGTGTAGCGTGTGAGCAGTCCCGACTTCTCGCGCTTGAGCTGGCGGGGGGTGGTGGGCATGCGGTAGCCGTATTGCTGAGAGTGGTGAGGGCCGAAGCTCTCGCCAATGATGAGCACGATGTCGGGCGAACGGAAGTCGCAGCTGTCAACACGGAGGTCGGTCGAGGCGTGGGTGAGCTGCGTAATCTGTTGAGCAGCCAGTCGGTTGGCCTGTATGCTGAACGCCAGTCGCCACACGGGAACATAGAGGTTGGCACGGTCGGCCCGAGTGAGCAGGTGCTCCACCCGCCCGATGGTGTCGGCGGTGAACAGCGTGTGCATGGCTTTCTTGTTGGGCCATGAGGCCACGGCAGCCCAGACGAGGAGGGCAAGAAGAACGGCCTCACCCCCAACCCCTCTCCAAAGGGAAAGGGGAGTGGTTACTTTTCTTTCGGAGGACATTATACTCCCCTCTCCCTTTGGGAAGGCTACGGGAGGGCGAGCACCGCTCGGGATGGAGAGGCCGCTGATGTGACTGGTGATAAAGCCGATTACACCATGCAGCAGCGCGATGAGCAACACGCCGCCAACCTTGCCGAGTAGCACGTTGGCCGACACCATGCTGTGCAGAAACTCGCCTGCCTCGCGACCGTTGGTCTCGCCGACGAGCAGGAGCATCGTGGGCGAGATGGTACTGCCGAAATGGCTATAGCAATAGACGTCGGCCACGGCCACGACATAGAGCACCACCGCCACCACGCCACGCACCCACCGACGCACCCGACGAGGCAGGAGCGCCAACACGGCACACAGCACATAGAGGTCGAGCAACAGCTCCAGCCACAGGTTGCTGTAGATTGACTTGCTGGCAGGCGTCGTCGCCCAGGCGCAATACACGCCCAGGACATACATCGCAACGAAAAACAGTACATTTCGCCGCAACGGAAGTCCGACAACATGCAAGAAACGGCCTAATGCCTTCAATGCTTTCATATTTATTCGGTGCAAATTTACATCATTTTTCCGATATACAAGTCGGAATCGTCAAGAAATTACACTTTTCACAACTTTAGTTGTGCACCATAGCGCAACTAAATTCGCGATTTATGTTAAAAAACTGCCCGATTTTAACATTTCATTTTCGGCTGAAAAAGTAATTTTACGACCCGAAATTAAGGTTTGTTTACGAAAAGAAACATTTTCCAACGCCCGTTTTTGGTCTTCCGTCGGCGAAACATATATGTTTGGGGTTGCAAAAGACAAGCTTTTGGGTTGCAAAACACGGTCTTTCGGAGGGTGAAAGCTTAGCTTTCGCAAGCGAAACATATATCTTTCGGAAGTGAAAAATGAAAAGTGAAAAATGAAAAGTAACTTAACTACCTAAATGACAAAGAGTTATGAAAAACAAGAAAAACGGGTGTTTTTTTGCGGAAATCACAAAGTTTAACACACAGAACGAAAAAACCGGCCGTTTTTCGACGACCGGCTAATTGTTAAATTTTCGCCGTTTTTTAACATTTCAGTTTTCTGAATCGACAGCTAAGGTGATGAATATAAACGTTATTTTTATTCGACTGCCGAACGCGACGCACTGCGGTGAAGAAACCACTGTCTACACGATGGGCAGCGACAGTCCGTTGATTTTCTGATAGAGCTCGAGGGCATAGACGTCGGTCATGCCACAGATGTAGTCGACAACAGCCATGACACGCGTCTCGAGGTCGTCGGCATCGATGTCGTACTGACTCGAAACGAGGTGGAGCAACTGCTGCGAGTGGAACTGCTCGGGACGGGTGACGGCACCGATGAAGGTCTGCATGAGCGTTTCGATGATTTTGTAACCCGCCAGCTCGGTGTCGAGCACCACCTTGCTGTTGTAGATGCGCTTCACCGACAGCTTCACACAGGCGTCGTAGGCGGCACGCTGGCGCTCGGGGATATGCTTCACGAGCGAGCCCTCGAAGGTGCCGGCAAGTATCTCGTCTTCGTGGTCGACGAACACATCGACACACGCCTGCTCTAACAAACCGATGACGCTGGAGCGCAGATAGACCACGCGCTCGTTCTCGTCGTCGACACCCTCGTCGCTGATGCGCTGCAGGATCTTGGCCTGCACGTCGTCGTCGAAGAAGGCCAGCAGCAGCTTCATCGTCTCGTCATAGCTGAGCAGCTTCAGCTTGTGGGCATCCTCGATGTCCATTATCTCGTAACAGATGTCGTCGGCAGCCTCTACCAAATAGACCAGCGGGTGACGCGCCCACCGCTGCTGACGACTGCCGTCCGACAGCATGGGGATGCCCAGCTCGTCGGCCAGTCGCACATAGGTATCGTACTCGGAGGTGAAGAAACCGAACTTGTTTTTACTGGCATAGTAGGATGGGAACGGATACTTCACGATGGAGGCAAGCATGGAGTAGGTCATCACGAATCCGCCGGCGCGACGGCCCTTGAACCGATGGGTGAGCAGGCGGAAGGCATAGGCGTTTCCGTCGAAATGAGTGATGTCGGACCAAAACCGGAAATCTACATGCGACTGCAACGCGCGGCCGGGACCTTCAGTGAAAAAGGTCTGGATGGCCTTTTCGCCTGAATGTCCGAAAGGCGGATTGCCCATGTCGTGGGCCAGACAGGCGGCGGCAACGATGGTGCCGATTTCCTCGAATCGCGTGTCGCGCAGCTCAGGATGCTTCGCCGTGAGCCGCTGCGCCACGTCGTTGCCCAGCGACATGCCCACCGACGCCACCTCGAGCGAGTGGGTCAGACGGTTGTGCACGAAGATGGAACCGGGCAAGGGAAACACCTGCGTCTTGTTCTGCAACCGGCGGAAGGGCGCCGAGAAAATCAGTCGGTCGTAGTCGCGCTTGAACTCCGACCGGTCGTCGTGGCGCTCACTGTGTCGCAACTCTTGTCCGAGTCGCTTAGCCGATATTAAATTCTCCCATTTCATCGGAAAAAATTGAAAAATTAGAAGGTTGAATTAATGTATTTTTAAGGGGTGAATATTAAACTGTTCGTATGCCGTGCAACGCAGCGTACCGCGTTAGATACCCGGCGCCGCGACAGAAAAACTGAAAGGTTGAAAAGCTGAACGATTGAAGGTAGGCCACGACCGTTCAACTTTTCAACCTTTCAACCTTATTATGATTGATTAATAGCTCAAATCAACCGGCTGAATCTCAGAGGGGATGCGCTCGAAGATGGCCTTGATGCGGGCATTGTCGAACTTCGGACGACGGTCGTAGTAGTAGAGGCCGTTCTTCTCCTGCTCGACGTCGGTCAGCTGGGTGTAGCAGAAGCCCACCACATGCTTGCTGGCCTTGAGGGCGTCAACCTGCTTCTCGAGGATGGAATAGAAGTCTTCCATGTTGTCGATGTTGCCGCCATAACCCCACGAGTTGGCACGCTCCGACTCGGGAATCCAGGGCAGACCGCCGAACTCGTCGACCATGTAGGGCTGACCTTCATAGACAGCCAGGTTCTTCTTGTTCTTCGTATTGCGGTAAGGCTCCTTGCCGTGCTCGAAGGTAAAGTCCTTGGTCAGTTGCAGCGAGTCGCGCTGATAGTTGTGCACGCTCCAGATGTCGGTGAGCACGTGGCAGTCGCCGGAGGCATCGTTCACAGGACGGGTGGGGTCGATAGCCTTGGTGATGTTGTAAACGTCGCGCACCATTCGGGGATAGGTACCGGTGTCGGTGGCTCCCCAAGTCTCGTTGAGCGGAGTCCAGGTGACGAGCGACGGGTGGTTGCGGTCGCGCTCTACCAGGTCGGCCCACTCGGTGATGAAGTTGCGGGCGGCAATCTCGCTATTCTCGTTCAGACACCAGCTGGCCGACTCGCCCCAGGTGATGTAGCCGAGCTTGTCGGCCCAATAGTAGTAGCGCTCTTCAAAGCTCTTCTGGTGCAGGCGGGCACCGTTAAAGCCAACGGCCTTCGACATCTCGATGTCTTTCTTCAGAGCCTCGTCGGTCGGGGCGGTCCAGATGCCGTCGGGATAGTAGCCCTGGTCGAGAATCAGACGCTGGTAGTAGGGTTTGTTGTTCAGATAGAAGTAGCCGTTGGCACAATGAACTTTGCGCATACCGGCATACGACTTAATCTCGTCGATGGTCTTTCCGTCGCGGACAACCTTATAGGTCACGTCGTAGAGGTTCGGAGTTTCAGGCGACCAGAGCTTGGGGTTCTTCACCGGGAGCACGACAACCGAGTTGTTGGTTGCGGGAACGGTCTTGGTGGAAACCACTTTCTTGCCGTCGCTGATGGTGACGACGAGCTTGTTCTGCGAGTTCTCGCCATAGAATGTGGGATGAACGACAAGCTGCTGCTGGTCGATATCGGGAACGGCGAAGACGCTCTTGAGGCCTTCCTTGTCGACAGCTTCCATCCATACGGTCTGCCAGATACCGGTCACGCGGGTGTAGGAGCATGCATACGACTCGAAACGCATACTCTGCTTGCCGCCGGGCTGGGTGCGACTGCGCAGGTCATCGTTGACGCGGACAACCAGATTGTGGCTCTGTCCGGGCTTGACGAAGCGTGTAAGGTCGCAGGCGAACGACGAACCGGTGCCGTAGTGGCTGCGTACCAGTGTGCCGTCAATGTAGATATGTGATTCGTAGTCAACGGCTCCGAAGTTGAGGAGGATTTTCTTTCCTTCCCAGTTTGCGGGGATGTTGATGGTGCGCTGATACCACATGCCGTTGATGAAGTCGGTGTACTGAACACCTGAGAGTGAGCTTTCAGGACAGAAAGGCACGGTGATTTTCCCGTCGAAACCGGTCGATTTCTCGAATCCACGGTTGACGCCTGTCTTTCCAAAGTCGAAGGTGTAAGTCCATGTACCATTAAGGTTAACCCAGTCGGCACGTTCGAACTGAGGACGAGGATACTCGGGTCGCGGAGTTTGGGCGTTGGCCACTGATGTGTGCAGCATGGCCACTGCGAATGCTGCGATAAAAAGTTTGATTTTCATAGATAAATGTTTTTTGAATTTGTTATATAAAAAATAAGGTTTATTTGTAGCAGATTGTCTTTCTTCTTCGCGTTGTGTCGCCGTAGTTGCCGACCGTCTCACGAAGCGTCATCTCGACATTTCGAAACTTCTTCGTACTCTCTTGAGGGTTTCATTTCTCCTTGTAAATCAGGTTATTGTACCCGCTTGTCAGCTTGAGGGCTTCGGGATGCTCTCTGATGAACGAGTCGATGTGGCGCACGCGCTTTTCCTCAAGAATCTCGTCGACAGCAATGAGGATACCCGTTTCCTCGACGTCACCGAATCCGTCGTTGATGGCGGTACCGAAGAGTTTCATCGTCGGCGAAAGGCCCATGTAGGCATTGACCAGCGGCGGAATGTTGTAGCCCAGCTTACGGATTTCGGCGTTGAGGATGCGGTAGTCTTTCTTGAAGTCGTCTTCGCAGAAAAGTGCCTCGAGTTCCGCCTCGGGTGTTTCAATTTTCAACGGTTTCATCGGGATTATCAGGTTTTCCTTATCGTCGAAATGCTTTTTCAGGAAGTAGAGAATCATGTCGCGTCCGCGGCGGATGTAGGAGGGATACATGGTCATTTTTCCGAAGAAATATTTTACTTCGGGCTTGATGACGGTGAGTGCGCCGAGTCCGTCCCAGAGGTTGTCGAGGGCGAACAGGCTTTTTGCGCCCATGCGCGAGCTTTGGTATTCGGGCGACACGAACGACCGTCCGAGCTCGATGGTGTAGGGCATGTATTCGCGGATGAACTTGTCGGAGAAATGGAACATGTGGCTTGTGGCCAGCTTGGGTTGTCCGTTGTCGCCCATCTCCCAATCCGACCCGCACAGATAGCGATAGCCACCGATGATTTCGCAAGCTTCAGGATTCCACACGATGAGCTGTTTGTAGCAGTTCTCGCAGGTGTCGAACTCGTCGATGTCGATAGCTTTTCCTGTTCCACCGCCTGCACCACGGAATGCGATTTCGCGCAGTCGTCCGATTTCGCGCATCACGTTTGGTGCCTGTTGGGCGGTGATGACGTAAATCTCGTTGTGGCTTTTGTTGGTCATGCGCAGCTGGCGAGCGGGAGTGAGCTCGACCAGCAGCAGCTCTTTGGCGACGGGTTGGATGATGGGTTGTTCCATAATTTTTTGTTCTATTGTTGGGAGTTGCGGACCGTGCCACAACGTTCAGACATTTTCAGAGTTTATAGACGGTGTCTTGTACAAATTTTGCCCATTCCATCGGAGTTTTTGACTTATCGAAAGTCTGCCAAGGTATGGGTTTCCCGATGGCTACGCGGAAGGTTTTGCCGACGTTTTTATACATTTCATCGACGAGGAAGAGCATGGCCACATTGAATTTCAGGTTAAGCCGTTTGCAGATGTTGGCAATGCGATAGAACTTCTCCGAGTTCTGTCCGCCGAAGTGGATGGGCACGACGTCGCGCTGACTCTCCACGCTCTTCGTGATGAATGTTTTTTTCCAGGGCAGGTCGCGAATCTGTCCGTCGGTCTTGCGCGAGCAGAGTCCTGCGGGGAACATGAGCATGTGGTGCGTAGAGGCGAATCCGGCTTCAACCATGGCGGGGAAGTCGCGGCTCTGCTTGCCGGTCTTGTTGATGGGGATGCACACTGGAGCCAGTCCGGGCAGGTTCATGAGCAGGTCGTTGACCAGATAGCGGAAGTTGCCGTCGTAGTGGCGTCCGATGATGCTTCCGAGAGCCACGCCGTCGGCTCCGCCAAGCGGATGGTTGGAGACGAAGGTGTAGAGCCGTCCGTCGTCTTTGGCAGGGAGGTTCTCTTCGCCCTCAATCTGCAGGGTCATATCAAGGTAGTGCACGCACTCGGTGAGCCACTCGGTACCGCTGAGGTGCCGACTTTCCCACAGGAAGCGGTTGACCTCGTCCTGGTGGATGATGTGCTTCAGCCAGCTCACGGCAAAGCGGGGCACGTAGCGCGACTTCTTGCCCATTTTGTCGTGTAGAACCTTGTCAATGTCGATTGTTTTCTCTATTTGTTCTTTCATTTTTCTCCAAAAATGCTAACAACTTGCAAAAATAACATTTCTTTTTCAAAAAATCATATTTTTTGCATAAAAAAGTTTATTTTTCGTGAAATTTTGCCGCAAAAAGAACAAATTATCAATAATCGGGAGTATGAGATGCGAAAATGAAACTCTCAGTTCGGCACAAAGCGACACCCGCGGCAACCCGTTGAAGATAGTTGCAGAGAAAAATCTGAAAATTTTACGAAAAGTTAGAAGACTTTACACTTTTTAAGACTCGAAAACTGCAAGTCGAAAAACGGAAAAATGACGGTTAAAAGGGCAAATTTTGGGTTTCGGCGGGTGCAAAACGGGTGCCGGTTTTGCGAAAGATATATGTTTCAACTCCGAAAGCTAAGCTTTCATCCTCCAAAAGACCGTCTTTCGCACCCCAAAAGACGGTCTTTTAGGACCCGAAACATATATCTTTCGCAACTTTTCAGATTCAAACCGCAAAACAATTTCACTATAACTCTCTGGGCATCAGCGTCGTAGAAAACATCGCCACTGAGCCGTTTTCTCGACTCAGGTGGGACAACAGTCCACCCGACAGAAAACTCGGCCTTACAGCGCGACGCCATTTTTGTGAATAAATCTTAAAAACTGCCTCCCGAGACAGCCATCTCAGTCCGTCGAGTTTGAAGAGGAGGCTATGACCGTCGTCAAAACTTTCACCCATCGCAAAATGGAAAAAACAAGGGCAAAATCGCGTTTGTAATCTTAAAAATTCAAAAAAATGCACTTTTTTTCGCTTTTTTTGAAAAATTGTGGGGAAAAGTGGAGGAAAGTGGAGAATTTTTTAGTAATTTTGAAGCCCGAATTAATCCGAGTAAAATAGAAAGAGGTACACATATGCGATTTTTAGGAAACATAGAAGCCAAGACCGACGCGAAAGGACGGGTGTTCCTTCCGGCAGCATTCCGCAAGGTGATGCAGTCGTCGGGCAGCGAGACCCTTGTGCTGCGCAAGGACGTGTTCCAGTCGTGCCTCGTGCTCTATCCCGAGCAGGTGTGGAACGAGCAGATGGACCTGCTGCGCCAGCGTCTTTCGCGCTGGAACCAGCAGCACCAACTCATCTTCCGCCAGTTTGTGAGCGATGTCGAGATTGTCGTGCTCGACGGCAACGGCCGCTTCCTCATCCCGAAGCGCTACCTGAAGATGGCCGGCATCAGTCAGGCTGTGAAGTTCATCGGCATGGGCGACACCATCGAGATATGGAGCAACGACGGAGAAGGAAAACCCTTCATGGAAGCCGCCGACTTCGGCCGCGCACTGGAAGAAGTGATGAACCCCGTAACCGAGAATTAAGAGAAACCTGACGCGATGACTGCCACAACGACATATCATGTTCCAGTGCTCCTCAACGAGAGCATCGCCGGGCTGAACATTCAGCCCGACGGCATCTATGCCGACATGACATTCGGCGGAGGCGGACACTCGCGCGAAATCATAGCCCATCTGTCAGACGGCGGACATCTCTACGGCTTCGACCAGGACGCCGACGCCGAGCAGAACATCCCCGACGACAAACGCTTCACCTTCGTGCGCTCAAACTTCAGGTTCCTGAAAAACTGGATGCGCTACTACGGCGTCGAACAGCTCGACGGCATACTCGCCGACCTCGGCGTGTCGAGCCACCACTTCGACGATGCCGAGCGCGGATTCTCCTTCCGGCAGGACGCACCGCTCGACATGCGCATGAACAAACGCGCCGGACAGACCGCCGCCGACATCGTGAACAACTACAGCGAGTCGCAGCTGGCAGACGTCTTCTACCACTACGGCGAACTGAAACGCTCGCGACAGATTGCCGCCCATCTGGTCAGGCAACGCACCGAGAAGCCTGTCGCCACCACCGCACAACTGGCCGAAGCCGTCGGGCCGTTCTTCAAGAAAGAACGCGAGAAGAAAGACATGGCCCGCCTCTTCCAAGCCCTGCGCATCGAGGTGAACCACGAGATGGATGCGCTCTGCGAGATGCTGCGGGCCGCCACCACCCTACTCCGTCCGGGCGGTCGGCTCGTCGTCATCACCTACCACTCGCTCGAAGACCGCATCGTGAAGAACGTCATGCGCAGCGGAAACACCGAAGGCCGCACCGAGCAGGATTTCTTCGGACGCATCAGCAGCCCCCTGCAGCCAAAACCCAACAAACCCATCACACCCTCGGAGACCGAAATACAACAAAACCCCAGAAGCCGAAGCGCAAAACTCAGAATCGCAGAAAAAATATGAGCAACGAGAAACAAGACATAAACGAAACGATGAAGCTGACCGTCGAGACCACTCCCGAGCCCGAGAAAGCCGTGCCACAGTCCGACGACGTCGCTGAAGACATAGCCCGGGAGGAAGAAAGCCACCCCACCCTGACCGAGGTCATCAAAGAGCAGGCTACCGAAGACGACGCGCCCCTGTCGAAGAACATCACTCTGCGCAAGATTCTCGGCGGCGACATCCTCACCACGTCGACCATCCGCCGCCAGATATGGACCATCGTGCTCATCACCTTCTTCATCATCATCTACATCACCAATCGCTACAGCTGCGAACAGAGCCTCATCAAGATTGACAAGCTCAACAAAGAGCTGCAAGAAGCAAAATATCACGCCCTCTCCATCAGCAGCGAGCTCACCGAGCGATGCCGCGAGAGCAACGTCCTCAACCTGTTGCGACAAAACAACGACAGCACCCTGCACACCGCCAATCAACCGCCCTATAAAATTCAAATACCAGAGCAATGAGCAAGTTCAACTATAAGAAAGTCATGCCGCGCTACAGCTTCATCGCCATCCTGATGACGCTCGTAGCCATTGCCGTCGTAGGAAAGACCATGTATATCATGACCGCGAAGAAAGACTACTGGACCAAAGTGGCCAACCGCGTCAAAGTCGACAACGCCCCCATTCCTGCCATCCGAGGAAACATCTACTCGGCCGACGGACAACTCATGGCATCGTCGCTGCCACGATACCGGCTCTACATGGACTTCAACGCCCTGCACCAATATATCGACCTGAAAACCAAGCGCCATCTCGGCGACAGCATCTGGGACGTACACCTCGACTCCATCTGTCAGGGGTTGCACGCCATCTTCCCAGAGCGCAGCGCAAAAGCCTTCCGCGACTCGCTCACCCATGCCCGTGCACGAAATGAAAAAGACTATTGCTTCTGGCCGCAGCGCATCGACTTCAACACCTTCATGGAGGTCACCAAGCTGCCCGTCTTCAACATGCCTTTCAACACGGAGCGCGACGAAGACGGCTACACCGTGAAGGCCTGCTACAAGAGCGGCTTCCACGTCAGAATCTACAAGACCCGCCAGCGCCCCTACGGCTCGCTCGCGCAGCGCACCGTGGGCGATGTCTATAAGTCGAGCGGTGAAGCACGTACCGGACTCGAGTTGCACTACGACTCGCTGCTGCGCGGCGAAAACGGCATACAACACACACGCCGTACGCTCAACGCCTACCTCGACATCGTCGATAAACCCGCCATCGACGGTGCCGACATCGTCACCACCATCGATGTGGGCATGCAAGACCTGGCCGAGCGCGCACTCATCGACGAGCTGAAGCAAATCAATGCCAACGTCGGCGTGGCCATCGTCATGGAAGTGAAGACGGGCGACGTGAAGGCCATCGTCAACATGGAGAAATGTGAAGACGGCGAATACCGCGAAATCAAGAACCATGCCGTCAGCGACCTGCTCGAACCCGGCTCGGTGTTCAAGACCGCCAGCTTCATGGTGGCACTCGACGACGGCGTGGCTGACACAAGCACGGTCGTCGCCACCGGAAACGGAAAATGGGACATGTACAAGCGCACGATGAAAGACCACAACTGGCACCGTGGCGGATACGGCACCCTCAACTTCGGAAAGGCACTGCAGAACAGCTCCAACATCGGCATCAGCCGCATCATCGACCAAAACTATCATAGCAAACCCGATAAGTTTGTCGAAGGCATCTACCGTCTCGGACTGGCCGACGACCTGAACCTGCCCATCCCCGGCTCTACCAAGGCCCGCATCAGAATGCCAAAGAAAGACAAGACCGGCAAGCACTGGGCCAACTGGAGCAACACCGCCCTGCCCTGGATGAGCATCGGCTATGAGACCCAGGTGCCTCCTATCTCCACCATCACTTTCTACAACGCCATTGCCAACGGCGGAAAAATGATGCAGCCGCGCTTCGTGAAGAAAGTCGTGAAAGACGGCGAAGTCATCAAAGAGTATCCGCCCGTCGTGCTGCGCGACCAGATTGCCAAGCCACTGACCATCAAGAAAACACAGGAACAGCTCGAACTCGTGGTCAAGAAAGGAACGGCAAAGATTGTAGGTAAGCTCAAGCACGGCAAGTTTGGCATCGCCGGCAAGACCGGCACCGCCCAGATTTCGCATGGCTCGGGCGGCTACCACAGTGGCACCATGCAGTATCTCGTGTCGTTTGCCGGATACTTCCCCTCCGATGCACCGCGCTACTCGTGCATCGTCTGCATCCAGAAGTCGGGACTGCCCGCTTCGGGCGGCAGCATGTCAGGTGTCGTCTTCCGCGAGATTGCCGAAGGCATCATGGCACAGAGCCTGAAAATCGACGTGACTGCCTCGCGCGATGAATACTCATCGGTACTGCCCGAAATCAAGTGCGGCAACATGCTGGCCACCGAGAGCGTGCTCAACTATCTGGGCTTCAACTAC
This sequence comes from uncultured Prevotellaceae bacterium, assembly GCA_902776685.1. Lineage (GTDB taxonomy): Bacteria > Bacteroidota > Bacteroidia > Bacteroidales > Bacteroidaceae > Prevotella. The sequence goes on along the minus strand of CACYRB010000016.1, from coordinate 12,271 downwards.
TCCACCAACTGGGAAAACGTCGGAAGCACGACGGAACCCATCTGGGGCATCGCCGAATGGAACAGCAATAAAAAGCAGGCCGTTCTCAAGAAAGAGTCGCACGGCAAGGCCGACATCGTGCCGAACGTTCACGGCATGGGAGCCCGCGACGCCGTCTATCTGCTCGAAAGCCGGGGCATCAAGGTAAAACTCAGCGGGCGCGGCAAGGTGGTCAGCCAAAGTCTGGCCTACGGCAGCCCCGTGAAGAAAGGCGCCATCTGCCAGATTGTCCTGAACTAAGCATACCGTCATGAACAAAACAATAAGAAACATCGAAATATGAAACTCACCGAACTGCTCAAAGACATCAAGCCCGTCAGCATTCAAGGCAATGCCGACGTCGACATCACGGGTGTAAACATCGACTCGCGACGCATCTGCCCGGGCCATCTTTTCGTAGCCATGAAAGGAACTCAGGTCGACGGCCACAAGTTCATCCCAAAGGCCATCGAGCAAGGTGCCGCCGCCATTCTGTGCGAAGAACTGCCCGAACAGACCGACGATAAGGCGGTAACCTATATTCAGGTAAAATCGACAGAAGAGGCTGTAGGCCCCGTTGCCACCGTTTTCTACGGTGAACCGTCGAAGAAATTGAAACTCGTGGGCGTGACCGGAACAAACGGGAAAACCACCATTGCCACATTATTATATAATATGTTTCGCAAGATGGGACACAAGTGCGGTCTGCTCTCAACCGTCTGCAACTACATCGAAGACGAGGCCATCCCCGCCTCTCACACCACACCTGATGCCATCGAGCTCAATGCACTGCTGGCCAAGATGGTCGAGCAAGGCTGCGAATATGCCTTCATGGAGTGTTCCAGCCATGCCATAGCCCAGCGTCGCATCGGCGGACTGCAGTTTACAGGCGGACTGTTCACCAACCTCACACGCGACCATCTCGACTATCACAAGACGTTCGAGAACTACCGCGACGCAAAAAAAGCCTTCTTCGACATGCTGCCCCGTCAGGCTTTTGCTGTGATTAACGCCGACGACAAGAACGGTATGTTCATGGTGCAGAACACCAAGGCACAGGTGAAGACCTACAGCACACAGCGCATGGCCGACTATAAGGCCAAGATTCTGGAGTGTCATTTTGAAGGTATGTATCTTGAAATCGACGGCCACGAGGTGGGCGTACAGTTCATCGGCAAGTTCAACGTGAGCAACCTGCTCGCCGTCTATGGCGCAGCACGCATGCTGGGCAAGCAGCCCGACGACATTCTTGTGGTGATGAGCACGCTGAAGAGCGTTGCCGGACGTCTGGAACCCATCCATTCTCCCGAGGGTTGGACGGCCGTCGTCGACTATGCCCATACACCCGACGCACTTGAGAATGTGCTGAAAGCCATTCACGAGGTGCTCGACGGCAAAGACGGAAAGATTATCACGGTCTGCGGAGCCGGTGGTAACCGCGACAAGGGCAAGCGCCCCATCATGGCACAAGAGGCGGTGCGCCAAAGCGACCGCGTGGTCATCACCAGCGACAATCCCCGTTTCGAGGAACCTCAGGACATCATCAACGACATGCTGGATGGCCTCGACGCAAAGCAGATGAAGAAGGTGGTGAGCATTGTCGACCGCCGCGAAGCCATCCGCACGGCCTGCATGCTGGCCGGCAAGGGCGACGTGGTGCTCATCGCAGGCAAAGGCCACGAGGACTATCAAGAGATAAAAGGAGTAAAACACCATTTCGACGACCGCGAGGTGGTGCGCGATATCATTAACGCATAAAATCATCATACAATGCTATACTATCTGTTCCGCTTTCTTGAGCAATACAACATTCCCGGTGCGCGCATGTGGGGCTACATCTCGTTCCGTGCATTGCTCACGCTCATCCTGTCGCTCGTCATCTCAGCTTGGTTCGGCGAGAAATTCATCAAATATATGCGTCGCAAGAAAATAGGCGAAGCAACCCGCGACAAAGCCATCGACCCCTTCGGAGAGAAGAAAAAGGGCGTACCCACCATGGGCGGCATCATCATCGCCGTGTCAATCCTGGTACCCGTGCTGCTGCTGGGCCGCACGCGCAACATCTACCTCATCCTAATGATTATCACCACTGTGTGGCTGGGCTTTCTCGGTTTCCTCGACGACTACATCAAGATTTTCCGCCACGACAAGGAAGGTCTGAAAGGCAAATGGAAAATTGTGGGACAGGTGTCGATTGGCTTCATCGTGGGCATGGTGCTGTGGGCGAGTCCCGATGCAAAAATCAACGAGAACATCGCTATCGAGCGTCAGGGCGTTGAGACCGTGGTGACACATAAGTCGGAACCGGTGAAGTCGCTGAAGACCACCATTCCGTTTGTGAAGAACCACAACCTCGACTATTCGGAGTTGACCTCGTGCTTCGGTAAATACAAGAACGCTGCCGGATGGGTGTTGTTCGTGCTGATGACCATCCTCGTCGTCACAGCCGTGTCGAACGGTGCTAACCTGAACGACGGCATGGACGGCATGTGCGCCGGTAACTCGGCCATCATCGGCGTGGCGCTCGGCATCTTCGCCTATGTGTCGAGCCACATCGAATATGCCGCCTATCTGAACATCATGTACATACCGGGCTCGCAAGAGCTGGTGGTATTCCTCTGCGCCTTCATCGGAGCCATGATTGGTTTCCTCTGGTATAACGCCTATCCCGCACAAGTGTTCATGGGCGACACAGGCTCGCTGATGGTGGGCGGCATCATCGGTGTGGGAGCCGTCATCATACACAAGGAACTGCTGCTGCCCATTCTCTGCGGCATCTTCTTCGTCGAGAGCCTCAGCGTCATCATCCAGACGCAGTGGTTCAAGATTCAGAAGCGCAAGGGCAAACGCGTGCGCATCTTCCGTGCCACACCCATCCACGACAATTTCCGCCGACTCGACGAGCAGCTCGACCCCACGAGTCACTATGTGCTACGCGGCTGGCCGCGTCATCCGTTCCACGAGTCGAAAATCACCATCCGTTTCTGGATTACCACCATCATCCTGGCGGCTATGACCATCATCACGCTGAAGATGAGATAACGATTGAGAGATAATTTGAAAATTTCAGACGAAGAGATAAAAACGTTGACAATAAAGAAAGAAAAGAAGTAAGACATGAAGAGAATTGCAATATTGGGAGCCGGAGAGAGCGGCGCCGGAGCCGCCGTACTGGCAAAGCAAAAGGGATTCGACGTGTTTGTGTCAGACATGTCGGCCATCAAAGACAAATACAAACAGATGCTCGGCGAGCACCACATTGAGTGGGAGGAAAGCCACCACACAGCTGAGAAGATTCTCTCGGCCGACGAAATCATCAAGAGCCCGGGCATCCCCGACACGGCTCCGATGGTGCAGCAGATTATCAAGAAACAGATTCCCATCATCAGCGAAATTGAATTTGCCGGCCGCTACACGCAGTCGAAGATGATTTGCATCACCGGCTCAAACGGAAAGACCACAACCACCTCACTCATCTATCACATCTTCCGCGAGGCAGGCTACGACGTGGGACTGGCCGGAAACATCGGACGTTCGCTGGCTCTGCAAGTGGCTGAAGACCCACACGAATACTACGTCATCGAACTCTCTTCGTTCCAGCTCGACAACATGTACGACTTCCGCGCCAATATTGCCGTGCTGCTCAACATCACCCCCGACCATCTCGACCGCTACGACTACCAGATGCAGAACTATGTCGACGCCAAGATGCACATCCTGCAAAATCAGACCGAGCAGGACGCATTCATCTACTGGAACGACGACCCCATCATCCGTCGCGAACTCGAGAAATACGACATCAAGGCCATGCAGTGTCCCTTCTCGTTGGTCAAGGAAAACGGCTCTATAGCCTACATCGAGGAAGGACAGTACAAGATTGAATACCCCACGCCATTCAACATGGAACAGGAGGCGCTCGCCCTCACTGGCAAGCACAACATCTACAACTCGCTGGCTGCCGGCATCGCCTCGAACCTGAGCGGCATCAAGAAAGAGGTCATTCGCAAGTCACTGAGCGACTTCCCCGGTGTTGCCCACAGACTGGAAAAGGTTTGCAAGGTGGGCGGTGTGCAGTACATCAACGACTCAAAGGCCACCAACGTCGATGCCTGCTGGTATGCACTCGAAAGCGTTACCACTCCCGTCGTTCTCATCCTCGGCGGACTCGACAAGGGCAATGACTATAACGAGATTAAAGACCTCGTCATCGAGAAATGTCGTGGTCTCGTCTTCCTCGGAGCCGACAACGCAAAGCTGCACGAGTTTTTCGACCCGCTGGGCATTCCCACGGCCGACACTCAATCCATGCGCGACTGCGTAGACGCCTGCTACAGCATGGCTCAACCCGGCGACACCGTACTGCTCTCGCCCTGTTGCGCTTCGTTCGATTTGTTCCAGAACATGGCCGACCGCGGCAATCAGTTCAAGGAAATGGTTAGAAACCTGTAAGCCAGCCCACGACAACCGTCATGCACACATTTGTCAAGAACATAAAGCAATGAACAAGAAACTGAACAACATATTCAAAGGCGATAAGGTCATCTGGATGGTATTCTTCTTCCTCTGCCTCATCAGCATTGTCGAGGTCTATTCGGCCTCGTCGCGACTGACGTTCCGTGGAGGCGACTACATCTCGCCTATCATCAAGCATACCAGCATTCTCGTACTGGGATTCTGCTGCATGGTCGTCGTGCTGCAAATCAAATGCAAGTACTTCAAAATCGTGACACCCTTCCTGCTCATATTCTCCATCCTGCTACTCATCATGGCCCTGACCGTCGGCCACAGCGAGGGCGATGCCTCGCGATGGGTAGGACTATTCGGACTGAAGTTCCAGCCTTCGGAGATTGCCAAGGGTACACTTGTGCTGGCCACGGCACAGATACTCAGTGCCATGCAGACACCCGACGGAGCCGACCCGCAGGCATTCAAATACATCTTGGCCGTTTCAGGCTGCATCGTGCCACTCATCCTACTTGAGAATTTCTCTACAGCCATGCTCATCAGCTGCGTCATTTTCATGATGATGCTCATCGGACGCGTGCCCCAGCAGCAACTGGGCAAGCTCCTTGGTGTGGGTGTGATTCTCGCGGCATTCTTTATCTTCTGTATCATGATGTCGACAGCTAACGACGACAATAACCCCAATCGCCAGTTGACCGAACAGGTCGAGACGAACGACAAGAAAGAAGAGAAGGGCGTTTTCGAAAAAGTGTTCCACCGCTTCGGAACATGGAAAAACCGGATTCTGAAATTTGTTGACAACGAAGAAATCCCGCCCGAGAAAGTCGACTTAAATGGCCGAGGTGCCCAGACCACGTATGCAAACATTGCCATTGCCTCGTCGAAGGTTCTCGGAAAAGGCCCAGGCAACTCCGAAACCCGTGACTCGCTCTATCTGGCATTCTCCGACTTCATCTACGCCATCATCATCGAGGAGATGGGCATCATCGGTGCCGCATTCGTGGCACTGCTCTACATCATCCTGCTCTTCCGCACTGGACGAATAGCCAACCGGTGTGCCAACAACTTCCCGGCCTTCCTGGCCATGGGACTGGCACTGCTGCTTACTACGCAGGCTCTGTTCAATATGTGCGTGGCCGTAGGACTGGCACCTGTCACCGGACAACCCCTGCCGCTCATCAGCCGAGGCGGCACGTCATCGGTCATCAACTGTATCTATCTGGGAGTCATTCTCAGCATCAGCCGGTCGGCCAAAAAGAAAGACAGCAACAGCGAGGAACTGGTTGAAGCAAAACTGGTTAGCGCATAAAGATAAAAAGAAAGAAAAAATTGTATTATACAGAAATTTTCAGTAATTTTGCAAACGTATGAGCAAAAATTTGAAAGTCATCATCAGCGGCGGAGGAACTGGGGGGCACATCTTCCCTGCCATCTCTATTGCCAACGCCGTGAAGGCCCGTAGACCCGACGCCGAAATTCTGTTTGTAGGAGCCGATGGTCGCATGGAGATGCAACGCGTCCCCGCGGCAGGATACGCCATCAAGGGGCTGCCCATCTGCGGATTCGACCGCAAGAACCTGCTGCGCAACGTGAAGGTGCTTTACAAGATATGGAAGAGTCAGCGCATGGCCCGCAAAATCATCAAAGACTTTCAACCCGACGTAGCCGTCGGCGTAGGTGGCTATGCCAGCGGTCCCACGCTCAACAAGGCTGCCGCCATGGGCATCCCTTGTCTCATCCAAGAGCAGAACAGCTATGCCGGCGTCACCAACAAGTTGCTCGCCAAGAAAGCCAAGAAGATATGCGTGGCCTACGAAGGCATGGAACGTTTCTTCCCCGCAGAGAAAATCATCCTGACAGGCAACCCCATACGCCAGTCATTGCTGGAAACAACCGTCAGCAAGGCTGAAGCCACCAAGTCGTTTGGCCTTGACCCCGAGAAGAAGACCATCCTTATCGTGGGCGGCAGCCTCGGAGCCCGCACCATCAATGAGAGCGTGCTGGTACACCTGAGCGAGATAGAAACGTCGGGGGTGCAGTTCATTTGGCAGACTGGGAAATACTACAGCGCAGAGATTGACAAACGGCTGCGTCAGGTCGGACAACCTGACAACCTCAAGGTCTGCGACTTTATCAGCGACATGGGTACGGCCTATCGGGCCGCCGACCTTGTCATCAGCCGCGCCGGCGCAGGATCTATCAGCGAGTTCTGCCTGTTGGGCAAACCCGTCATACTGGTTCCTTCACCCAATGTGGCCGAAGATCACCAGACCAAGAACGCCATGGCACTGGTCGACCGGCAGGCCGCCCTCATCGTCAAGGACGCTGACGCCGACAAGGAACTTATTTCTATGGCCATCACCACGGCAAACGACGATGCCACCCTGGCATCGCTGCACGAGAATATTCTCAAAATGGCACTCCCCGACTCGGCCGACATCATTGCCGGCGAAGTCATCAAATTAGCAAAAATTGACTAAGCGTCAATCATAATCGAAAAGAAGAAAATGGAACTGAAAGAGATAAAAGCAGTATATTTCATCGGAGCAGGCGGCATCGGCATGAGCGCCCTCGCACGCTATTTCATGAGCAAAGGCATGGTGGTCGCCGGCTACGACAAGACTCCGTCGGATCTGACGCGCCAGCTTGAAAAAGAAGGCATGCTCATTCACTACGAGGAAAACGTCGACTTGATACCCCAAGCCTGCAAGAAAGCCTCGTCGAGCTTAATCATCTACACACCGGCCGTCCCCGCTACACATCAGGAGCTGGTGTGGTTCCGCGAGAACAATTTCGAGATTCAGAAACGCGCTCAAGTGCTCGGCACCATCACAAAGACACAAAAGGGCTTGTGCGTGGCAGGCACCCACGGCAAAACCACCACTTCGACCATGTGTGCCCACATCATGCACCAAAGTCATGTCGACTGCAATGCCTTCCTCGGAGGTATTTCCAAGAACTACGGCACAAACTATATCCTCTCCGACAAGAGCGACTACGTGGTCATCGAAGCCGACGAATACGACCGTTCATTCCACTGGCTGCACCCCTGGGTGACCGTTATCACTGCCACCGACCCCGACCACCTCGACATCTACGGAACGAAAGAGGCCTATCTCGAAAGTTTCCGTCACTACACCACCCTGATTCAACCGGGCGGTGCCCTGATTATTCACGAGAATCTGGAAATGAAACCGCAAGTGGCAGAAGGCGTGACCACCTATACCTATGCACTCGACAAAGGCGACTTCCATGCCGAGCACATCAGCATCGCAAACGGCGAGATATGCTTCGACTTCATTTCTCCGCTCGGCAATGTTAAGAACGTGAAGCTGGGGCATCCCGTGCCCATCAATATCGAGAACGGCATTGCCGCCATGGCTATGGCACAGCTCTGCGGTTGCACCGAGGAAGAACTGCGCTACGGCATGAAGACCTATCACGGCGTTGACCGTCGCTTCGACTTCAAAATCAAGGACGACCGCCACGTGTTCCTCTCCGACTATGCCCACCACCCCAAGGAAATCTACCAGAGCGCCAAGAGCATTCGCGAGCTTTACAGCAACCGGAAGATTACCGTTATCTTCCAGCCGCACCTATACACTCGCACCCGCGATTTCTATAAAGAATTTGCCGAGGCTTTGAGCCTGCTCGACGAGGTGGTGCTCACCGAGATTTATCCTGCCCGCGAAGAACCTATCGAGGGTGTGACGTCACAGCTCATCTACGACAATCTGAAGCCCGGCGTTGCCAAGCGCATCATCAAAAAGAGCGACGTGCTCAACTTTGTCGGCAGCCGCGATTTCGACGTGTTGGTTGTGCTCGGTGCCGGCGACCTGGACAACAACGTTCCTGAAATAACAAAAATACTACAAAGCAAATAAACACCATGACCTGGAAGAAACCTGTCATCATTACCTTCGACATCGTGCTGGCTGCATATCTTGTCCTCGCATTCACCGCGTTCAACAAACCCGATGAAAGCGCCAAGTTGTGCACTAAGGTCATCGTGAATGTTGCCGACGAGTCTTCCAATGGTTTCATCGACCCAGCCGAGATACAACGCCGGTTGAAGCAGGCCAAGGTCTACCCGCTCAACAAGAGCATGACCGAAATCAATACCCGCAAAGTGGAGGAAACGCTCAAGAGCAGTCCGTTCGTGAAGACTGCCGAGTGCTACAAGACGCAGGACGGCAATGTCTACATCACACTGACTCAGCTGATGCCCGTCGTCAGAGTGAAAGCCGACAACGGCAACGACTACTACATCGACGACAAAGACTGCATCATGCCCAACTCCCACTACACCAGCGACCTGATTATCGCCACCGGGAATATCAGCCAGAAGTATGCCATTGCCTATCTATCAACCGTTGCGAAGACACTCATGGCAAACCATCTGTGGAGCAACCAGATTGAACAAATCAACGTGCTGCCGAACAGAGGCATCGAACTCGTTCCCCGTGTGGGCAACCACATCATTCACATCGGTCAGCTGCCTGGAGGAAAGAACAAGGAAGAGCGCACGGCCAACACCGTGAAGTTTGTCACAAAGCAGATGGACCGACTCGAAAAGTTCTACAAGTACGGTCTTTCACAGGCTGGATGGGATAAATACAGCTACATCAACCTTGAATTTGAGAACCAAATCATCTGCAAACGCAGAAAGGCTGCATCCACCGTCGAGACAGCACCCGCAGTTCCGAAACCGACCGCTGTCGAGGCTGCACCCGCTGAAAAGAAGTCCGCTGAGACAAAACCCACAGAAAAGAAACCCACAGAAAAGAAACAATAACAAAAAAATAATATAAACATGCCAATGGAATTTATCGTAGCTATCGAACTCGGTTCATCGAAGATGACCGGTATCGCAGGAAGAAAGAACCTTGACGGCAGCATCTCGGTGCTTGCCGTGGTCAAGGAAGACTCCACCTCTTGCATCCGCAAAGGCGTGGTCTACAACATCGACAAGACGGCACAATGCATCACAAACATTGTTAAGAGGCTAAAAACTATTCTCAAGACCGACATCACACAGGTATATGTGGGTGTTGGCGGACAAAGCATCCGCGGTGTGAAGAACGTCATCGTCAAGGAAATGGAGGGCGAGACCAAGGTCACACAGGAAATGATTAACGAAATCATGGATGCCAATCGTAACATGTCATATCCCGAACAGGAAATACTTGATGCCGCAACCCAGGAATACAAGGTCGACGTCCAGTATCAGCTCGACCCTGTGGGCATTCAGTGCTCCCGACTCGAGGGCAACTTCCTGAACATCCTTTGGCGCAAGACCTTCTACCGCAACCTCAACAAATGCTTCGACAATGCCGGCATCGCCATCGCCGAGATGTATCTCGCACCGTTGGCCATGGCCGACAGCGTGCTTACCGAAGCCGAGAAACGGGCCGGCTGCGTATTAATCGACCTGGGAGCCGACACCACCACCGTCTCGGTCTATTCGAAAAACATCCTGCGCCACCTGGCCGTCATCCCATTGGGCGGGAACAACATCACCAAGGACATTGCCTCGTTGCAACTGGAGGAGCGCGATGCCGAGAAGCTGAAGCTCACCTATGGCTCAGCCTTTACTGACAATGCCGACATCGACAACACACTCAACCTGTCTATCGACAAGGACCGCTCTGTCGAGAGCCGCAAGTTTATCGAGATTGTCGAAGGTCGCGTCAACGAAATCATTGCAAATGCCTGGTTCCAGGTGCCCAACGAGTATGCCGACAAACTGCTGGGCGGTATCATCATCACCGGCGGCGGCTCAAACATGCCCAACATTGAGCGTGCCATCCGCAACCAAACCCATGTCGAAAAAATTCGTATCGCCAAGTTTGTCACCCACACCATCGACTCCAACTCGCCCGAAATCAATGCCCACGACGGCACCATGAACACCGTACTGGCCCTGTTAGCCAAGGGCGACATGAACTGCGCTGGCGACGAAATCAGCAACTCGCTCTTCGACAGCGACGACAACAAGACCGGCATCCAGACCGCCGACCTGCACAAGACTCCACGCAACCCCAACGACATTCAAGGCAAGGGCGTCGTCCAGACCGAGGCCGAGAAGAAGATGGCTGAGGAAGAGGCCCGCCGTGCCGAGGAAGAGAGATTGCATCGCGAGGAAGAAGAGCGCTTAGAGCGCGAACGTCAGGAGGCCGAGGAACGCCGCCGCAACTCACCCCTGCGCAAAGCCCTGCGCTGGATTAAAGACTTCGGAAAAACCATCACCGACGACGAAGAATAATTTGCATTTGTTTTTACAAGATAATCAAAAAACCTGAAATAATATGTTAGACTTCAACGAGAACACCAATCGTCCCGCTATACTCGACTTCGGCGGTGCCGAAGAGCAACATAGCATCATCAAAGTCATCGGTGTAGGCGGTGGCGGCGGCAATGCCGTCAACCACATGTATCGCGAAGGCATCCACGATGTCACCTTCGTGCTCTGCAACACCGACAACCAGGCTCTCAACGACTCGCCGGTACCTGTGCACCTGCAGCTCGGAAAGGAAGGACTCGGAGCCGGCAACAAGCCCGAAAAGGCCCGCGCCGCAGCCGAGGAAAGCCTCGACGACATTAAGGCCATGCTCGACGACGGCACCAGAATGACCTTCATCACTGCGGGCATGGGTGGCGGAACAGGAACAGGCGCCGCACCCGTCATTGCCAAGACCTCAAAAGAGATGGGCATCCTCACTGTGGGTATCGTCACCATACCCTTCCGCTTCGAAGGCGACCGGAAAATCGACCAGGCCCTTGACGGTGTGGAGGAGATGTCGAAGCACGTCGATGCACTGCTCGTCATCAACAACGAGCGTCTGCGCCAAATCTATCCTGACCTCACTGTGCTCGATGCTTTCGGCAAAGCCGACGACACTCTGTCGGTTGCAGCCAAGTCGATTGCTGAGATTATCACCAACCACGGACTTATCAACCTCGACTTCAACGACGTGAAAACCGTGCTCAAGGATGGTGGCGTAGCCATCATGTCGACAGGCTACGGCGAGGGCGAAGGCCGCGTAAGACAGGCTATCGACGACGCACTGCACTCGCCCCTGCTCAACGACAGCGACATCTTCAACTCGAAGAAAATCCTGCTCTCCATCAATTTCTGCAACGAGAACGGCGACAACAGCGGCCTGATGATGGAAGAGATGAACGAAATCAACGATTTCATGGCTCGCTTCGGCAGTGATTTTGAAATCAAGTGGGGCCTCGCCCTCGATCCCGAACTGGGCAAGAAAGTCAAGGTGACCATCCTCGCCACTGGCTTCGGACTGGAGAATGTCGACGGCATGGACAACCACCTCGGCCGCAAATACTCAGCCGAGGAGGCCGACCGCATCGCCCGCGAAGAAGAAAAGGCAGCCGAGCGTCAGGACCGTCGCAATCGCTACTATGGCCGCGACGGAGCCAACATACAGTACAAGCGCCGTCCACACATCTTCCTCTTCCGTGCCGAGGACCTCGACAACGAAGATGTCATCCTCGCTGTGGAGAACACGCCGACCTACAAGCGTACGCGCCAGATGCTCGACGAGATACGCAACACAGCCAACGGCGGCTCACCGGCTGAGAAGAAAGACGATGCCGGAGAAGTGAAGGGTGTCATCAGCTTCTCGTAAAACGCACAGCCCCCAGCAGGCCAACTCCCTACAGGATTCCTGCAGACCCACCCCCTGCCCCTCCCTAAAAAGGAGGGGAGCAGTTAGTTCTCTTTTCGGATATGCGATTAGAAAAACTATATGCTCCCCTCCTTTTTAGG